>DATNGC010000216.1:0-2794 GCA_035606075.1 Elusimicrobiota bacterium | reverse complement strand
GACGGAGGGGTAAGGACAAGCGATGAGCCGATCGAGCAAGAAGGGCCCGTTCGTCGAGGAACGGCTGATGGGCCGCATCAACCGGATGAACGAGTCCGGCAGCAAGCAGATGATCCGCACCTGGTCGCGGACGTCGACGATCTTCCCCGAGATGGTCGGGCACACCATCGCGGTCCACGACGGCAGGAAGCATGTGCCCGTCTTCATCAGCGAGCAGATGGTGGGCCACAAGCTCGGCGAGTTCGCGCCGACGCGGATGTTCCGCGCCCACTCGGGCGACCGCAAGACCGAGGTCAAGAGGACCTAGGTGAGTAACACGCTACGGGTCCAGTTTGGTTGGAGAACTCGGGTCGAAATGCGACTCACGGTCCAACGAACCGTTCACGAGGTTGCCTGATGAGCACTCTTGAGACACAGGAGGTTCGCGCGGTGGCCAAGTGGGTGCACATGTCGCCGCGCAAGGCGCGACTTGTTACGCGGCACATCAGCGGGCGCAGCGTGCCCGAGGCCAGGACCGTGCTCGCGTTCACTCAGCGTGCCGCGGCTCGCGAGATCGAGAAGGTATTGCGCTCCGCGGTCGCGAACGCCGAGGCGAATCACGGCCTGAACGGCGACAACCTCGTTGTTTCGGCGGCCTACGTCGACGAAGGCCCCGTCATGAAGCGTTGGCGCGCACGGGCGCGCGGCCGGGTTGCCCGGATCAAGAAGCCGACCTGCCACATCACGGTCAAGCTGACGCCGGCGGAGGGCGCGATCACTCACACGCACGCGCCAACTGCGGCGGCCGTGCCACCCACGCCGGCCCCCGAGCCCGAGGCACTGCCCGCGGACGAGTCGCAGCCCGAAGCCGAGGCGCAGACCGTCGAGGAGTCGGAGCGGGAGGCGGAGCCTGAGACCGATGAGGAGTCGAAGCAAGGGCCGGAGCCCGAGGCTCAAGCCGAAGTGGCAGAAGAACCGAAGCCAAAGCGCACCCCGCGCAAGAAGACCGAGGAGACGGAGGACGAATGACGGCCCCCTTACGCACGCCTCGCACTCGCCAGGGCGCTGCAAAGCTCGCTCTGGCCGCGTCCTCAGTCGCGCCCGTAGCCTCCGGCTACGAACACTCCCTGCGTCCTTGCCAGAGCGGCTTTTCGCGGCTGGCGAGCACGATTCGTACGAAAGGTGGCCGTTAATGGGTCAGAAGGTCCATCCCGGCGGGATGCGCGTCGGCGTCATCCACGACTGGAAGTCAAACTGGTACACGGGTAACAAGGATTTCGCGGACTTCCTGCAGGAGGACGTCCGCATCCGCAAGCACATCTACAACAAGCTCGCCCATGCGGGCCTGTCCGACATCCTGATCCGCAAGGACGCGCAGCGGATCACGATCGACATCTACACCGCCCGGCCGGGAATCGTGATCGGCAAGTCGGGGGTCGAGGTCGACGCGTTGCGCAAGGACATCCATGGGATGACCAGCAAGGCCGTCCACATCAACATCAACGAGATCAAGCGGCCGGAGCTCGACGCCAAGCTCGTCGCGCAGTCGATTGCCGAGCAGCTCGAGAATCGGGTCAGCTTCCGGCGTGCGATGAAGCGCTCGCTCGCGTCGGCGATCCGTTCAGGCGCCCAGGGTGTGAAGGTGCAATGCGGCGGCCGGCTCGGCGGCGGCGAAATGAGCCGCTCCGAGAGCTACTCGGAGGGCCGCGTGCCGTTGCACACGATCCGCGCGGACATCGACTACGGCTTCGCCGAGGCGAAGACGACGACCGGCCGGATCGGCGTCAAGGTCTGGATCAATAAGGGCGAGATCATGCCGTCGGGCTACGAAAGCTCGGCCCAGCAGGGCGACACCAGGCTGGGCGACCAGGACCAGGCGCGCCGGCGTGGCGGCCGCAGCGAGGGTCTCGGCGAGAGCCGCCAGGGCGGCCGGGGACGCGGCGCCGACCGCGAAGGGCTCGGACCTGTGCGTCAGCGCCGCCCGCGGCGTGGAGCCGGCCAGGGCCGAGGGCCGCGCCGTCCTCGCGAGGATGCTCCCGCCGAGACGGTCGAGCAGGGCGGGCCGGCTGAGCAAACGGCCGGCGAGCCGCAGGTCGAAGAGACGCCTCCGGCTGTCGCAGACGCACCTGACACGACGACTCCGGAGGCCCCGACGGACGTCGAAGCTTCGGGCGACGAGAGCGCCGAGAAGCCGAAAACCGCCAGGAAGCCGGCGGCGAAGAAGGCGCCCACCAGGCGCCGCACGACGAAGAAAGCTGACGAGAAGGGCGACGAGACCTAAATGCTGCTCCCGAAGAAAACGAAGTTCCGCAAGTACCAGCGCGGCCGTCGCCGCGGATTCTCGAAGGGCCAGACGGCCGTTCAGGCGGGCGACTTCGGCCTCAAGGCACTCGAGAACGGCTGGGTGACGAACCGCCAGATCGAGGCGGCTCGAATCGCGATGACCAGGAAGATTCGCCGCGGCGGGAAGGTGTGGATCAACGTCTTCCCGGACAAGCCGGTGACGCAGAAGCCGGCGGAGACTCGAATGGGCTCGGGCAAGGGGGCGCCGGAGCACTGGGTCGCGGTGATCAAGCCGGGACGCGTCATGTTCGAACTGGCCGGCGTACCCGAGCCGCTGGCGAAAGAGGCGCTCCGGCTTGCGGGCCGGAAGCTGCCGATCAAGACGAAAGTCGTGAAACGGGAGGCGGATCTCTTTGCGAGCTAGGGACTTGAGGGACCTCACCGACGAGGAGCTCGACATGCAGCTGGCCGACAGGCGGCAGGAGCTCTTCAACCTGCGCTTTCAGAGCGCAACGGGCGCCCTGGAACACAC
>DATNGC010000215.1:0-2884 GCA_035606075.1 Elusimicrobiota bacterium | reverse complement strand
ACGGCGCGCACCGCGTCGGCCAGCGCCTGCCGGTAGAGCTTCGTCTCGTACTCGGCGTACGAGCGAGCGCGCAAGGCGCGCGCCGTCGGCGTCAGGCCGATCGCGCGCGAGGCGTCCGTGATCGCGGCAGCGCTGTTGCCGAGCCGCAGGTCGAGCTCGGCGCGGAGCGTCCACGCCGCCGCGTCCTTGGGATCGGCGTCGATCGCCTGCGAGACGTCGATCAAAGCGCCGGTGTCGTCGCCGACGGCCTCCTTGTGGAGCGCCATCTGCAGCAGGGGCCCGAAGACGAGCAGTCCGTCCCCTTCCGCCTGGGTCCCGGGCGCCCCCGCGGCTCCCGCCGCCAGCGCGCCCGGCGACGCCGTCCGTCCGGCCCCCCAGCCCTGGAGCCCGGCCTGACCGGCGCCGCCGCGGCCGGGAGCGTCCTCAGGAGCGCGCTCGGCGCCGAAATCGAGCTTGGCCCCGCCGATCTTGCGCGCAGCCTGGCCGAGCTGCTCGAGCTCAGAGACCATCGCCTGCGACATGTGGTCCTTCGGATCGAGGGCGAACGCCTGACGCGCGTCCGCCAGCGCGCCCGCCCGGTCGCCTTGCGCCAACTTCGCCTGCGCGCGCATCGCCAATGCCGCGGCGTTGCCCGGATCCTGCGCGAGGACCTTGTCGAGGGAATTGAGCGCCGCTCCGGTGTTTCCCCCCTTGAGCGCCGTTTGGGCGGCGGTCAGACCCGCCGTCGTCTGAGGGTTCTCTTTCGCTGGCGAAGTTCCCGCCGGTGTCGCGCCGTTTCCGGCGCCTTCCGTCGCCGGGACGTTCGGGCCGGGCTCCTTCTTGGGCGCCGGGACGCCGCTCTGAGCGAGCTGCTGAGCCGCCTCGCGCGCCTCCGGCGGAAGAGCGTCGATTCGCTTCTGCGTGATCGAGGTGAATCCGTCGACGGCGGGATTGAACGTCATGACGTCCATGTTTCCCGGAACTTGGTCCAGCAGGCTATTGAACGACGAGACCGCGAGATTCTTGGACTTCAGATAATCCGCCACCGCGGCGACCGTCGCGGGATCGCCCCCCGAGGGATCCTTGCCGAGCGCTCCGAGGAGCGTCTGGCGTTTCTTGGTGAAGTCGTCCAGGTTCGCGGACGTGGCTTGGCACTGCTGCTGCGCCCCGCTCGGGAGCTGGCCGCACGGCAGGCTCGCCGCGGAAGGACGCGCGAGGATCGTCATGACGCAGGCCGCGATCACGGCCGCGTCGGACGCGGCCCGCTTGTCGTAACGAGGGGCGGACATCTTAGGAAGATTAGCCCCTGGCCTCCTATTCGTCAATGCCTAAGATGAGATTTGCCCGATTTTTACCGGGCGAGGACGTCCGGCGGCAGATCCAGCTCGGGCGGTCTTCGCGGACGCCGGCGCGGCGGCATGCGCTCCTCCGGGATCCGCGCCAGCGTTTCCCCCGTCGCCGCGTCGTACACCACCGCTCCCTGACCCGGCGTGATCAACGCGACCCTCGCGAAGTCCTGGCTGTAGACCATCTCCGTCCCCGAGTCCGGCTGGAAAAGCCCTTGCGCGCCCCAGTCCTGGAACGAGCGCCACGCCCAGGGCCGGCCCTCGTGGACGACGAGCCAGACGCCGCGCTGCTTCGTCCACCAGACGCCGTCGTGGCGAAGCTGCGCCCCGCCGCCGGCGAACGCCCACCACCGCCCCCCCTCGAGACGCAGGGGAAGCCACGCGTCCTCTCGCGCGAGCCCCCGTTCGGCCCCCCGGTGCCACACTCCGCCGTCCCAATGCGGACGAGGGTTCCGGTCGCGGCTGAACTCCTCCGGAGCGACGGCGTCGAGAAGAGCCAAGCCCGCCGTCGCCGCGGGAACGGGGCTTCCAGCGCGGTCGCGCGCCGGCCGCTCCGGCGGAGCCGGCGCCTCGAGTCCGGCGGGCGGCGGATGCAGGGCTCGCCGCCCGATGAGCTTGGACAAGAGAAGCGGCCGGAAGGCTTGGCCGCCGCGGCGCTCCGGCGAGCGCGGCCGGGCGGCCCGGGGCCGGCGCGGGCGGCGGGGACGTCGCGGCCGGGGATGCTCGGGATGCGTCCGGCGCTCGCGACGGGCTTCTTGCGCTTCGGCGGGAGATGCGCGCTCCGGCTCTGTCCTCATGGGACGCGCGCCTCTCTCGTCTCGCCGCGCGGCCGAGGCGGAAGAGTCCAGGCGTGGGGCTTGCGTCTCGCGGGCGGCCTTCCGCCCCGGAGCGCGCGAGGCTGAGAGGACCGGCCTCCCGGGGAGCGCGTCGTTCCGAAAGCGGCGTCGCGTGTTTTCACTCGAGTCGAGGGCGGCGAATCTTCGGTTGGACGGCTCCGTCCGGCTCCGGTTTGTCGGCGACGCCTGGAACAGCGCCGCGCCGACGAAGGAGGCTCGGGGCGCCGCGCCGTTCTGAACGAACGGCGGTCGCGTCGGATTCTCGCGTAAGACCGCATGCCGGCTGTGGCCGGCCATAGTCGGTACGCTCTCGTCGAGATTCGCCGGCGGCGTCTCTCGACCGAGAGGATCGGGCGGCGGGACGGCCGCTTCGACGGGGGGCTCCGGGGCGACGGCAGCGGTCGCGCCGGCGGTCACGGCGGAACTGCGCCGCCCATCGGCGGCGGCCGTACGGGCGTACGCGTCGCGAGCGCGGGCGAGACCCGCCGCCAAGGGCGGCGCGCCGGGCGGCGTCGGCACGGTCAGGAGGAGGGCGGCGGCGGCCGCGACGGCCAGCGCCGCGGTCCTCGGGTCATGGGCCCGCGGCGGGAGGCGGCGGGGACGTCTCAAGACTTGGTTCTGTAACATCGGCACCCTATACTTACGGAGCACCCCATGGATTCGTTCCAACTTTGGAAGGAAGATTACCGTCGCGAGGTGGAGGCCGTCCTCGCGGAGCGGCGC
>DATNGC010000214.1:0-8617 GCA_035606075.1 Elusimicrobiota bacterium | reverse complement strand
CGAACATAGGCCTAGGCGATGCCGAGCGTCTCGAAGCGCCGGCGCAGGTCCTCGGCGGTCTTGAAGCGGATGGCGATCATGCCTAGCTTCTTGGCCGACTCGACGTTGGGCTTGAGATCGTCGACGAACACGGTCTCCTCGGCCTTGGTGCCCGAGAGCTTCAGCGCCGCGCGGTAGATGGCGGGGTCGGGCTTGCGCAGGCCGAGCTCGTGGGACAGGATCGCGCCGCGCACGACCGAGGGGAACTCGTAGCGCTCGCGGATGAAGTCGATGTGCATGGCGTTCGTGTTGGAGAGCAGGTACGTCGGCAGATTCTTTGAAATGCGCTTGAGCAGGGCGTAGGTGCCGCGGTCGAGCGTGAAGTGGTCGCACCAGAGGAGGCGGAACTGCGCGGGCGTGCCCTTGTAGCCGAGCTCCTTTTGAAAGAGCGCGTAGAGCTCCTCGCCGCCGACCTCGCCGCGCTCGATGCGCTCTCCGATGTCGGAGTGCCACAGGTACTTGGCGAGCTTGACCGGGCAGCCGCGGACCTCCCAGGCGATCGTCTTGAGCACCTCGCGCGAGGAGAAGCGCAGCAGGACGTTGCCGATGTCGAAGAAGACGGCTTTGACGGGGGAAGGGGAGCGCTCGGCGGGCATCGGTTGAATTATACCGTTTCGGCCGTCAGAACCGCTTGACCAGGAACGGGACGATCAGCTCCAGGCCGATGAGCACGATCACGATCCACTCCAGGAACTCCAGGCGCGCCGAGGAGTGCGCGTCCTCGATCTTGGTGTAGATGCTGTCGAGCGTGCGCAGCTTGCGCAGGATGCTCTCGTCCCAGGCGTCCAAGTGGTAGCGCTGGGCGACCTGCTCGTACAGGCGCGCGAGGTACTGGTCGCCGAGGAGCTTCAGGGCGTTGTTGATGCCCTCGAAGAGCACGGCGCTCTCGACCTGGAGGCGGCCGATCTCGCGGATGTCGTCGCCGCCGGCGGCGGGGATCATCATGCGCTTTTCCGTCGACCGCGAGAGGGCCTCGTAGCAGCGGTCGAGCGAGGCGTCGAGCTGGTGATCGAGGTGGCGCAGCTCGAGGAGCTGGACCTGGCCGAACTCGAGAACGGCGCGCGTGTCCTCGGCGGTCTTGGCGAAGACCAGGCTCGAGACCCAGTCGACCAATGTGAGATCTTCGGCCCCGTACGAGATCTCGCAGAGCAGGGCGTCCTGCACCTCCTGCTCCGAGCGCAGCTCGTCGTCGGCGCGCAGGACCTGGGCGAGCAAAGTCCGGTTCTGCGCGAGCAGGCGCCGCGGGGCGTCCTCCCCTCCGTCGAGCTCGCGGATCTGGAAGATGACGTAGTCCTCGTAGAAGCCCGAGATGGAGGGGCGCGCGACCGCCGTCGCGATGCCGTCGAGCAGCTCCTCGACGAGCCGGCGGCTGTCGGCCAGCAGGAGCTCGTTGTCGTAGAGGTCCTCGGAGAGCTTCAGGAGGTCGGAGAACGGGCCGGTGATCGGGATCTGGTAGGTCACGCAGATCGCTCCGAAGTCGTAGAGCACGCTCTCGACGGCGGGCGAGGTGACGAAGCGGCCCATCGCGTGCGTCTTGGAGACCTGCGTCACGCGCAAGGGGATGGGCTGGAAGTCGAAGTACTTCGGCGCGCGGCGCTGGTGCTTGATCGGCGTGCGCTCGGTCATCGACTTGACCCGCTTCTCGGCGGCGTCGAGCGCGATCGACAGGCCCACGTCGTAGGCGAACAGCACGTAGGCGACGCCGTCCTTGATGACCGGATCGAGGGCGCTCACGGCGCCTCCGCGGGCCGCAGGGGGAAGTCGGCCGGCACGGGGGCGACGAGGTTCAGTCTCTTGCCCGTGACGGGATGCTCGAACGAGAGCTTCCAGGCGTGCAGCAGCTGACGGTCGGCCCCGAGGGCGTCCAGGTCCGCGCGGCCTATCTCCTTGCGGACCGCCTTCATGTACGCCTCGCCGGCGCCGACGTAGAGCTTGTCGCCGACGACGGGATGGCCGAGGTGGGCGAGATGGGCGCGGATCTGGTGCAGGCGGCCGGTCTTGGGCCTGCCGCTCACGAGCGAGAGCTTGCCGTCCGTCGCCAGCCGCTCGAACTCGGTGACGGCGGACTGTCCCGCCCCGACGGCTTGGCGGACGCGGATCTCGCCGCCCTCGGGGCCGAGCGGGGCGTCGAGCAGCTTCTGGCGCCACGCGACCTCGCCGAAGACGACCGCGAGGTACTCCTTGCGCACGGTCCGGCCCAGGAACTGCTCGTAAAGGGAACGCGCGGCGTCCGTGTTCAGCGCCAGGACCTGCACTCCGCTGGTCTCGCGGTCCAGGCGGTGGGCGAGGTGCACCTTGCGCCCGAGCTGTTTGGCCAGGATGGTCGTCACGGTGTTGTGCAGGACCTTGTCCGTGGGATGGCTCAATGTCCCGCCCGGCTTATTGATCACGACCACCGAGGTATCTTCATAAAGAATGGGCATGACCTCGTGCGGCACCGGCGGCTCCGCGGTCCGAGGGTAGCGGATCACGACGGTCTCGCCCTCGGCGAGCCTCAGCGAGGCCTTCACGGGACGCCCGCCCGCGGCGACGCGGCCCTCGTCGATGAGCTTCTGCACGCTGGCCCGGGAGTAGCGGTGCAGGCGCGCGACCAGGAAGGCGTCGAGGCGCAGCCCGGCGTGCTCCTTGAGCGCGCGGAACGGCACTTCGACCCATTCCTGGGGGGCGGCGGCCGCCGAGAAGGCCATTCGCGTAGTATAACAGCCGCGCCTGGGGGCGACAAGCTTCATAGAATGACCGGGATGTCGCAAATATCGATGATTTTCGTTTGGATCGGCCTAGGGCTTTTGCTCCGCCGCTCCGTGATGCCGGCCGCGGCATTCGCGCGACTCAATCGCTTCATCGTCTGGGTCCCCCTGCCCGCGACGATCCTGCTTGCCTTGCACGCTCTGCGCTGGGACCCATCCTATTGGATCCCCATCTCCATGGCCTGGCTCGTCTTTCTCGCCGCGGCCGCTCTTTTCTCCGCCGCCGGGCGCCTGTACGGCTGGTCCGCCGGGACCGTCGGCGCCCTGATCCTCACCGCCGGCTTGGGGAACACGTCGTTCCTCGGCTTTCCCTTGTTGAGGGCGCTGTACGGGGAGCGCGCGATTCCGATCGCGGTGCTGACGGACCAGCCGGGGTCCTTCCTGGTGCTCTCCACGCTGGGCCTGGCGGTCGCATCGTATTTCTCCGAGCGCAAGGCGTCGTTCGCCGGGCGCATGCTGCGGTTTCCGCCCCTGTGGGCGCTGATGGCTTCGGTGCTGCTGCGGCCGTTCGCCTTCAGCGCGCCCGTCGACGCGGCCCTGAGCCTGAGCGCGCGGACGCTGATCCCCCTGGCGCTGGTCTCGGTCGGCGGGGCGCTGAGCTTCGACCGGACCCATCTCCTCCGCGAACGATTCCCGCTCGCTCTCGGCCTGGCGTACAAGCTGCTGTTGGCCCCGCTGGGCCTGGCTCTTTTGTACGTCGCGGTCCTGCACCGGCGCGGCGAGGCCGTACGCATCACCTTGCTCGAGGCCGCGATGGGGCCCATGATCACGGGCTCGATCGTCGCCATCGATTACGGCCTCGACGCCGAGCTCTGCTCGCTGATTGTCGGCGCGGGCGTGCCCATTTGCCTGATCACCGTGCCGCTGTGGGCGAAGCTCCTCGAGCATCTAGCCATTTAGGTAGAATCGGGATCATGACGCGAGCCGCAACGCCTCAGGCCCGATTCGCCCGCCTCGAGAGGGCCCTCGCCCCCGACGTCCGACGCCTCATGGCGCATCCGCTCTACGGCGAGCTCCGCGCGCTCGAGGACGTCCGCGTCTTCATGGAGTCCCACGTCTACGCGGTCTGGGACTTCATGAGCCTGGTCAAGGCGCTCCAACTCGAGCTGACGTCGGTGCGCGTCCCGTGGCTGCCGCCGGCGGAGCCGCTGCTGGCTCGCTTCCTCAACGAGATCGTCCTCGGCGAGGAGTCCGACGACCTCGGCCGCGGCCTGTGCCTCAGCCATTGCGGACTCTACCTGCTCGCGATGAAGGACGTGGGCGCCGACGACGCCGTCTTCCGGGAATTCCTGGGGCGGCTGAGCCGCGGACGGACGTTCTCCGCGGCCGCGGCCGGGCTCGCCGTCCCGCCGTACGCGCGGAGATTCACGGCCTTCACGCTGGCGACGGCGCGCGAGCCGGTTCACCGGGTGGCAGCTTCGTTCCTGTACGGCCGCGAGAGCGTGATCCCGGACATGTTCCGCAAGATCGTCGCCAAGGTCGGCGGCCAGAAGAGCGCGAAGCTCAAATCCTTGGTGCTCTATCTCGACCGCCATATCGAGGTGGACGGCGGCAGCCATGGTCCGATGGCGCGGCGCCTGCTGATCCACCTCTGCGGCGCGAGCGGGGCGAAGTGGCGCGAGGCCGAGACGACGGCCCGCCGGGCGATCGACGCGCGCCTGGCCCTCTGGGACGGCGTCCTGCGCGCCATCCGCGAGGCCCGCGGTCCGGGGATTTGACGCCCCGTCTGGTATAATAAAGACCTCGCCTCGTCGACGAATGCGCGCTCGAACCCTCAAGAAGAACAAGGTCCACGTCGTCACTTTGGGCTGCTCGAAGAACCTTTTCGACTCCGAAGTGCTGATGGGACAGCTGCGCGGCAATAAGTTCGAGGTCGAGCACGAGACCGACTGCGACGACGCCGAGATCGTCGTCATCAACACTTGCGGCTTCATCGACAACGCCAAGCAGGAGTCGATCGACACGATCCTGCGCTACGCCGACGCCAAGAAGAAGGGTCTCGTCCACAAGGTCATCGTGACCGGCTGCCTGTCCGAGCGCTATAAAGAGGACCTGCAGCGCGACATCCCCGAGGTCGACGCGTATTTCGGCACGCGCGACCTGCCGAGCTTGCTCAAGGTCCTCGGCGCCGACTACAAGCACGAGCTCGTCGGCGAGCGGCTGCTGACCACGCCGCGGCACTTCGCCTACTTCAAGATCTCCGAGGGCTGCGACCGCCCGTGCTCGTTCTGCGCGATTCCGCTGATGCGCGGCAAGCACGTTTCAACTCCCATAAACGTCCTCGTGGACGAGGCCAAGCGCCTGGTCAAGGCCGGCACGCGCGAGATCCTGCTCATCGCCCAGGACTCGACCTACTACGGCCTCGACTTGTACGGCAAGCGCCGCTTGGCGGACCTGCTCAGGGCGCTGTCCGACGTGGAGGGCTTGGGCTGGATCCGCCTGCACTACGCGTTCCCGACGGGCTTCCCGCTCGACGTGCTCGACGTGATGCGCGAGCGCGCCAACGTCTGCAAGTACCTGGACATGCCGCTGCAGCACGTGTCGGACCGCATGCTCGCTTCCATGCGCCGCGGCACGACCAAGGCCTCGACCGCCGCGCTGATCGACCAGATCCGCGAGCGCGTTCCCGGCATCGCCCTTCGCACCACGCTGATCGCGGGCTACCCCGGCGAGACCAAGAAAGACCACGAGGAGATGGTGGAGTGGGTCGAGAAGACGCGCTTCGACCGCCTCGGGGTGTTCGAGTACTCGCACGAGGAGAACACCCACGCCTTCACGCTCAAGGACGACGTGACCGCCAAGGAGAAGAAACGGCGCGCGGGCGCGGTGATGGCCGCCCAGCAGCCGATCTCGGCCGCGCTCAACGCCGCGAAGGTGGGGAAGACGTTCAAGGTCCTGATCGACGGGAAAGAGGGCAAGCACTTCGTGGGCCGCACGGAGCACGACTCTCCCGAAGTCGACAACGAAGTGCTGGTCGACGCGGCCAAGCACTACGTGCGCGTCGGCGACTTCGCCTCGCTGCGCGTGACCGGCGCGTCCGAGTACGACCTCACCGCCGAGCCCGCGTGATCCCGCACCCGCTCACTCTCGTCTTCTGCTGGCTTCTGGGGATGGGCTTGTCCGAGCTCCTCGGTTACGTCCTCCTGTTCGTTTCCCAGCTGTGCGACGACGGCGCGCGCTCCGGGTTGATGGGGCCCGGCCTCTACTCCGCCGCTTTGCTGCTGCTCGGGGCGGTCGGGCTGTTCGCGGCCGGTCTGTTCATCGGCGCCGCGATGCGGCTGCTCGCGGACAAGGATTGGAAGAAGGCCGCGGGCTGGGCGTGCTTGGCGGTCCTCGCCGCCCATCTCCGGTCGCCGATCGCCCTCCTCTACGCCGCGCCGGGATGCTTCCTGGGCGCTTGGCTGTGCGAGCGCCACCGCCACGACGAGCGCCTGGAGGGTGCCGAGGGCTTCATGCGCTCCTGGATGTTCTGGGAGCGCGGCGGCGCGCTATAAATTAGCGCCAGGCTTGTAGAACTCTGCGTGCGAAGAGTTCTTAAACCCCGGCACCGTCGGGTTACTCCGAATCTTTCGGAGAGAACGGCTTCTTGACGAGCTTGCCGCCGTCGGAAGCCAATGCTTCCACTTTCGTCTTCGCTTCTTCCAGCCGCTTCGTCAGATCCTTCGCGAGCACGACTCCTTTTTCGAAGAGAGCGAGCGACTCTTCCAATCCCTTGTCGCCGCCCTCGAGCTCGCGCACGAGCTCCTCGAGCGCCGTCAGCGAGCCCTCGAACGTCTCCGCCTTCTTGTCGGGAGATTTCGTCATGACGTCACCTCGCAATTGATCTCGCCTTCGGACAGGCGCACGCGCACCATGTCCCCTTCCTTCACTTGGGCGGCTCGGAAAAGGATCTTTCCGCGGCTCTCGGCGATCGCGTAGCCGCGGCCCAGGACCTTGAGCGGGCTGATCGCGTCGAGCTTGCCCGCCGAGAGGCGCAGGCGCATCTCCAGGCGCTCCACCGCGCGGCGCAGGGCGTCCGGCAGGCGCGCGGTCAGCTCGTCGACGCGCTGGGCGCGCTGCTCCCACAGGCGGCGCGGGTCCTGCAGGAGCGGATGGGCGGCCGCGTACTTGAGCCGGGCGCCGAGCGTCTCGAGCCGGTCGCGCAGGCTTTGCACCATCGAGTCCTGGAGCTGGAAGATCAGGTCCTCGACGGCCTCCTTCTCCGGCACCGCGAGTTCTGCGGCCGCCGACGGAGTCGGCGCGCGCACGTCGGCCACGAAGTCGGCGATGGTCCAGTCGGTCTCGTGGCCCACGCAGGACACCACCGGGATCTTGGACTCGGCGATGGCGCGCGCGACGGGCTCCTCGTTGAAGGCCCACAGGTCCTCGATGGAGCCGCCGCCGCGCCCGACGAGCAGGACGTCGGTGTCCGGGGCGAGCGAATTGAAGCCGCGCACCGCCGCGGAGATCTCCTCGGCGGCTCCGGGCCCCTGCACCTTCACCGGCCACACGCGGATCTCCATCCCGGGCCAGCGCCGGCTCAGGACGTGGATCATGTCGCGCACGGCGGCGCCGGAGCCGGACGTGACGAGGCCCACGGCCTTGGGATAAGGCGGCAGCGGCCGCTTGCGCTCTTGGTCGAAGAGGCCCTCGGCCTGAAGCTTGGCCTTGAGCTGCTCGAGCGCGAGCTGAAGCGCGCCCTTGTCGCGCGGCTCGGCGGCGGAGAGGATCACCTGCAGCTCGCCGCGCGGCTCGTAGGAGGTCACGCGGCCGCGCACGAGCACCTTCTGCCCGTCGGCGAGCTTGAACTTGACGTTGAAGGACGCGCCCTTGAACAGCACGGCGCGCACCTGCGACTTCTCGTCCTTGAGCGTGAGGTAGGTGTGTCCCGACGGGTAGGCCTTGCAGTTGGAGACCTCGCCCTCGATCCACAGCTCGGAGAAGGACGCCTCCAAGAGCTGGTGGACCTGCGCGTTGAGCTCGGAGACCGTCAGGACGCGGCGCTCGAGCGTCGCCATGCGCCTATTCGGTCCGGGGCCGCAGGTAGAAGGCGAGCGCGGAGCCCGCGATCGTCCAGCCGAGCAGGTGCCAGATCAGGCTTTGTCCGGTCGCCGCGCGCGGGCCCGCGATCCAGGCGAGCAGCGCGACGGTCAGCGTCGCGCCGAGCTTCTCGACGACGGAGCTCGGCCCGAGCTGCAGCAGCAGGAAGGTCAGCAGGGCGCCGGCGGCGAGGCACGCCGGGCCGCTGTGCAGGCCGGGGACGAGATACAGGATGACGCCGGCGATGAGGGCCCCGACGAGCACGCGCATGGGCCGATCATACCAAAGGCCGCTTCAGTAGGTATACCAGGGCGTGCCCTTCGTGTCCGGCTGGGTGCTGTCCACGAAGACCGTCCCGTCGCACGGCGCCTTGGGGGCCGCGACATAGCCCCATTTTCCGGTGTTGCGCAGCTTCGCCGGGTCGATGTCGGCGCCCTTCGGGCCGGAGCAGACCTCCGCGCCGTACAGCTCCACGCCCGGCGCGGGGGGAAGCGTGGGGACGCCGGTCGGCTCGACCGCGGGAAGATACTTCGGCACGAGATCGGCGACGTTCGCGGGATAATGGCCCTGCGCGTCGCCGTAGTAGATCGACAGCGCGGAGCGCATCATGCCGAGCCGGCCCTTCGTGCTTCCTTCGGCGGCCTGGGTGTTGAGGTTCGAGAACTTGGGGATCGCGATGGCGGCGACGATGCCGAGCACGACGAGCAGAGGGAACAGCAGTCCCGCCGCGATGACCGCGAACTTGCGGCCGAAGCTCAGCTCCTCGACGCGCACGACGCGCGTGTCGGCGATGTAGTCGTGCAGGGCGCGCT
>DATNGC010000213.1:0-19070 GCA_035606075.1 Elusimicrobiota bacterium | reverse complement strand
ACCGGAGGGACCGGCTCGACCTCCGGGGGGACTCTCACCGCGTGCATGACGAGCGCCGGGACCTGGCAGAATGCCGCCGTGCCGTCGCTGACCGGCACCTTTACGGCGGAATTCGACGGGACCGCCAGCGCGACGACGACGGACGGCGTCGGCGGCCTCTCGAAGGGGGCGGCGACCGCGTTCACGTCCCTGGCCGTCGCCGTGCGCTTCAACAACACGGGCAAGATCGACGCGCGCAACGGCGGAGCTTACGCCGCGGCGGCCTCGATCCCGTACGCGGCCAACGCGACCTACCACTTCCGCCTGGTCATCAACCTGACCGCTCACACCTACAGCGCGTACGTGAAGCAGGGGGCCAACGCGGAGGTGCTCATCGGCTCCAACTACGCGTTCCGGACCGAGCAGGCGTCGGTGACGGCGCTCAACAACCTCGGTGCCTACGCGGACGCCGGGAGCGTCAAGATCTGCAACGGCACGACGCATCTCTAGCCGCGGCCGCGCCGCGGGCCCAGATCCGATATCGACCGGAGCTCGTTTTTGTCCGTCCTCGCTGCCTTGATGCGTGAATCGCTTGACGTCATCAAAGCGAGACGCGCGAGCGACGCTTTGGACAGCGACCCGTAGCACGGCCTATACAAAGGGGTTCCATCGCAACCATGGCCCGCTGCCGTTCGGGATGCCACACTGGCGTCCATGCACGGACAGGCACTGTGTGAGACAGAGACGGGCGCGGGGACCGCCAATAAGCTCGTCAAGGGGTCCATCTTCCGCAACGTCGATCTCTTCATTTCCCTGGGAGTGACCTTTCTCATCACCCCTTTCATCGTTCATTCGCTCGGAAACCGGATGTACGGCTTCTGGACTCTCGTGGGCACGGTGATCGGCTATTACGGTCTCCTGGACTTCGGGCTGTCCTCCGCGGCCACGAGGTACATTTCCCAGTCGCTGGGGAAAGGAGACATGGAGCAAGTCGATCGCGTCGCGAATACCGCGTTCTTCTTGTTCACCCTGATCGGCGCGGCGGCCCTGCTGGTGACCGCGGCGTGCGTCCTGGCCTGCCCGCTCTTCATACGGGACCCCGGGGAATCGGCGCTTTTTCGGGAGATCATCCTCATGCTGGGGATCGTGACGGCGATCGGCTTCCCGTTCAAGGTCTACGGCGGGGTCTTGACGTCCCATATGGAGTTCGACTCCATCGCCTACATCTCCATCGCCAGGACCGTCGTCGCCAACGCCGCTATCTATGTCTTCCTGCGAAACGGCCGCGGCATCATGACGGTCGCGATGATCAATTGCGCCGCCAGTCTTCTGCAAAGCGCCGCCACCTGCGCGCTGTGCCTGGCGCAAGTCCCCGGCGTCCGCGTCACCTTCTTCCGATTCGACCGCGAGAAAATGCACGCCATGTTCGATTACAGCTGGAAAACGTTCATCTGCCAGATCGGCGACACGCTCCGCTTCCAAGTCGACTCTTTCGTCATCGCGGCCTTCTTGGACGTCTCTCTCGTCACGCCCTATTTCATCGGCGGGAGGCTCGTGGATGGATTCGGACGGATCATCTCGAGCTCGATCGGCGTCATGCTGCCGGTCTTCAGCCAATACGAAGGGCGCGGGGATTATGAATCCATCCGCTCCGCGCTGCTGAAAGTCACCACGCTGAGCGCGCTCTTAGGCGCGTTCGTCGGATTCAGCGTCATCTTCTACGGAAAGGCGTTCATACTCCGGTGGATGGGCCCGGGATTCGAGGGGAGCTATGGAGTGACGGTCATCTTGTGCGCGGGGTCCATATTAGGGCTGGCCGAGGTCCCGGGCGTGCAGCTTCTTTACGGCCTCTCGAAGAATAATTATCTCGCCGCGGCGAACGCCTGTCAGGCGGCGTTGAACGTGCTGCTGAGCCTGTTCTTCCTCAGGCATCTGGGCATGTACGGAGTCGCCTTGGCGACGATGGTGGAGACGATGATCTTCGCGCTGTTCGTGCAGCCGATTTACATATGCCGCACGGCGCAGTTGACGGTCCGCGCGTATCTCGTCGACAAGATCCTGTTCACGCTGCTCAAGGCGGCCGTGCCGTTGGGGATTTACTTCTACCTGATCCGGGACCTGGTCACGCCGGATTTCACGAGGATCGGCGCGTGCATCGCGGTCCAGGCGGCGCTTTTCATCCCGGCGGCCTACTTCTTCATCATCGGCGACGACGAGCGCCGCTACGTCAAGAACGCTCTCCAAGGTCGAACGAAGCTCTATGAAAAACTCGGCAGAGGAGGAGGCCCGATCAATGACTCCGTCCGCGCATGAGGCCAGCCGTCGACCGAGAGCGCTCGACTCGCGATCTTTCCGGGATCGATCATGAGCAGCGAACAGCTCGTCCGCGCGGTGTTCTACGCCGTGGTTTTCTGCATTCCGCTCGAGACGCTCTATGTCCTGAATCTGAGCGGCAGCACGGATCCGAACGCGGGCGGGATCACCTTCTCGAAGCTCATCGGGCTCATTCTCTTCGGACTGGCCCTCGTCGAATGGCGCCGATGCTTCCGAAGGATCCCGGCGACGTTTTGGATGATCGCCTGGTATCTTCTCGCTTTGACGATGTCCGAACTCTGGATCCCGCGCTCTCTCAGCGGCTGGTTCTACCAGGTCCAATTCACCGTCGTCCAAATGGCGGGTCTTTTCTTGATCTCGGCGAATCTCTTCGCGGATCCGGAGTTTCGGGGATCGATACTGGAATTCTACGGGTGGTGGGCAAGCCTCGTCGCCGTCGGCATGCTGCTGGGGGTGACCGGCGGCGCGTTCGGAGAGAACCGCGACACGGTTCTGGGGCAGGATCCGAACATGGCCGCGGCCTACTTCGCGATGGGCGCCGTCTGCATCGCCGGCAATCCGCGGATCTTCGCGTCGAAATGGATGATCCCACGGATGATCTTGTCGCCGATCGCCATCGTCGCCTCCATCTTGGCGATCCTGCAGACCGGCTCCCGAGGCGGGTTGATCGCGTTCGCCGCCGGAATCTCGGCGCTGGCCGTCTGCGGCGGCAAGGCGACGCGCCTGCGGAGGTCGTGCATCGCGGCCGCGGTCATCGCCGTTCTCGGCTTCATGATCGTGCGTGAATTCCAACATGGCACCAACACCGCCGCCCGTTTGACGGCGTCGTGGAACGACGGCGACACGGCGGGACGAACGACGATCTACGACGCGGCATGGGCGATGGTCCTGGAAAAACCGCTGATGGGATACGGCGGGGCGAATAATCTCTTCACGCTGGGCACCCGGCTGAACGAAACGACGAACGGGATTTTCGGCCGGGACACGCACAATCTGCTGTTGGCCGTCTTGACGGAAGTGGGCCTCGTCGGAGCCGTCCCGTTCCTCCTGGCGATCCTCTATGCGATGTGGATCGCCTGGCGCCACGGCACGCGGACGGGCGATGCCCTGCCGTTCGCGCTCATGTGCGTCCAAGTTCTCGTCAACACGTCCGTGACGGGTCATCGCGAGAAATTGTTCTGGATCGTGTTCGCGGCCGCGGCCGCGTGCGGGATGCCGCACGAGGCGGCCGAGAAGGCGGAAGCGCGGCGAATCATGCCGACGGACGGGGAAGCGAGCGCTCTATGAAAATAGCGATGGTGACCCCCTACCCCGTCGACCCGCGACAAATCGTCGGCGGCGTGGCGGGCGCGGCGAAATATCTCGTCGACGAGCTGTCCAAGGATCCCGGCATCCGGATCACGGTGGTCGTGCCGCAGGGGGCGAGACAGCGTGAGACGGTCCGCGAGGAATGGGGGCCGGTCACCGTCTACCGGCTCGGGCGCAGAGGGGTTTGGGGGTTCCTGCCCGGCACGCTCTACGATATCGCGGCCGGCCGCAAGCAGGTCAATGACTTCATCCGCGGCCTTGAGCCCGACATCGTGCACTATCAAGGCGCGACGTTTTTGGCCGCCGGCTGTCGGCGGCGCAACGTCTTGACGATCCATGGCATCGCGGAAAAGGACGCGTTATGGGAGGAGCGCGGGATTCTCCGACGACGGCTGAAATGGACGCTCTTGAAGCTGACCGAGGATTTCGGGAGGCGTCGTGCCCCCAGAGTGATCTTGATCAGCGACTACGTGCGCGAGGTCCTGCCGGAGAACGGCTCTCGGAAGATTTGGAGCATCGAGAACCCGATCGCGGATTCGTTCTTCGACGTCTCCTGGGAGCCGGAGCCGGGGCGCATATTCTGCTGCAGCCGGATCATGGCGCGCAAGAACATCCTCGGGATGATCGAGGCGTTCAAGCTCCTGTTGCGCCGCCTCCCGCATTGCCGGCTTCGGATCGCCGGAACGGCGGACCCGCGCTATCTGAGAGCCTGCCGGGCGCAGGTCGAGAAGGACGGCCTCCGGTCCTGCGTGAGCTTCCTCGGGAACTTGAGCGTGCCGGAAGTGCAGAGCGAGCTCTCGAAGGCGAACTGCTTCGCGATGCCGTCCTTCCAGGAGACCGCGCCGCTTTCGATCGCCGAAGCGATGGCCGTCGGGGTCCCCGTCGTCGCCGCGAAGGTGGGCGGCATCCCCGGCATGATCGAGCATGGGGGGACGGGATTCTTGCTCGAGCCGCATGACGCGGCGGGCATCGGCGACGCCCTCTGGCGGATCTCGGCCGACGATCGATTGGCCCGGTCGATGGGGCGCCGGGCCAAGCAGGCGGTCCGCGAGCGCTACATGGCGTCGAGCGTCGCGCGAAGAACCGTCGGCGTCTATCGCGAGATCCTCGAGGCGCGCGGCTCCTCCGGCGGCGGCTCATGAGAATCTGCACCATCGCCATCGGCGACTTCGATCATGTGGGGGCTTATCTGGATTACTTCCACAAGGCCGGCCACGAGGTCCATTTCCTCGCGCTGTCGCCGAGTCCGCCGCGTCTCGTCCCGACCTATGACCTCGGGCTCGGGGGCACCTACTCCGCCCGCGAAGGCAAGTGGAAATATCCCTTGAGCATGATCATGGCGCGCCGGCTCGTGAGACGCTTGAAGCCGGATGTGGTCCATACCCAGTACGCGACGAGCGGCGGTCTCGCGGGGTTCGTCTGCGGGTTTCATCCCACGGTCGTCACCGCGCACGGGACCGATCTGCGGGAGGGAGTCAAGTCCCCGCTCTGGAGGCCGCTTCTCAAGGCGGTCTTCACGCACGCCGCCTGCGTCAACACCGTCAGCGCGGACTTGACGGACATGGCGGTGGGCCTCGGGATCGAGAGGAACAAGATCGCCGAATTGACTCCCGGGGTCGACACGAACAGGTTCCATGCGACCGGAAAAACGCTTTATCGCGGAGTCGGAGCCGTGCGGCTGATCTGCACGCGGCGTCTTGAGTCACTCTTCGACCATCGCACGATCATCGGGGCATTGGCGATCCTGAGAGCGAAAGGCGTCGAGTTCAAGATGACGATCGCCGGCGAAGGCAGCCTTCGCAGCGAGCTCGAGGGCTTGGTCGCGCGCCGCGGACTGGGCGACCGCGTCACGTTTCACGGGAGAGTCGCCAACGACGCGATGCCCGCGCTTCTGCGCGAGCACGACATCTACCTCTCGGCGTCGCACGCGGACGGGGCGAGCCTGTCTCTTCTCGAAGCCATGTCGGTCGGGCTCTTTCCGGTGGTGTCGCGCATCCGGGCGAACGAGGCCTGGCTGGATCACGGCGTGGGGGGGTTCCTGCACAAGGTGAGCGACCAGGAAGATCTTGCGGCCCTGATTCTGGAGGCGACGCGCAGGCCCGCGCTCGCCGCGTCCGCGGCCGGAATCAATCGCCAGAAGGTCGTGGCAGGAGGAGACCGGACGACGAACCTGAAACGCCTCGAGGGGATCTACGAATCGCTTCGGGTCCGGAGTCCCGGAATGGCGAACTGAGGAAGATCCCATGAAACCGACCGTCGTCCATGCCTGCGACTACGCCTCCGATTATGGAGGGAACTTCATCGCCTCGCTTTCTCGCCTGCGCGAGACTACCCTGCGAGACGGATGGCGATTCGCGCTGCTGCTCCCCCACGAAGCGCGCGAGAGGGCTTGGTGCCGGAAACTGGCGGCTTCGGGCTGGGACATCCGTTTCTTCCCCAAGGACGCATCCGCCGCGCGCTGCGCGCTCCTGCTCGCCCGGCTGGCGCTCCAAGAGAATATCCGGCTCGTTCACACGCATTTCAGCCGCTTCGACGCGGCGGCTTGGCTCGCGGCGAAGATCGCGCTCGTTCTTCGCGGGCGGGCCGTTCCGGTCGTGTGGCATTGCCACTCCGACTTCCCGGTCGACATGTCCCCGGCGCGCAAGATCAAGGACCTGATCAAGTTCCGATGGCTGGGCGGAGCTGTTCATATCATCGTCGTCAGCGAGCATTTGAAAGAGCGTCCTTTGAGCGCCGGATTCGACGCGCGAAGGCTGCATCTGATTTCGAACGGCATCGACCTCTCCCGACTCGACGGACGAGAGGCCCCGCCCGACGCGTTCGGGCGGATGGCCGCGAGGAAGGACACGGCGGTCCTCATGTTCGGCTGGCATCCGTCCGTGAAGGGCGTCGACGTGGCGCTCGCGGCGTTTGAAATAGCGGCTCGGCAGCGGGTGGACCTCAGACTCTTCATCGTGGGGACGGAGCGGCTGCGGAGCGAAGTCGCGAGGATCTATCCGAACGGTGCCCCGGCTTGGCTTCGGCTCCTGCCGCCCGTCGACGACGTCGCGGAATATTTCCGGGGCGCGGGCATATTCCTTTCCGCCAGCCGAAGAGAGGGGTTCTCCTACTCGGTGTTCGAGGCGGCCGCCTCTCGGTGTCTGCTCGTCTCGAGCGACATAGCGGCTCTGCGATGGGCCAAGGACTCGATCCGGTGCGGGTGGTTCCGAAATGAAGATCCAGTTGAATTGGCCGCCCGGATCGTCGAATGCGCTTCGCTGAGCGAGGCCGATCGGCAGGAAGCGGCCCGAGTGAATGCGGACTTCGTCCGGAAGCATCTCTCCGTGGAAAAATGGGCGGAGGCGGTCTCCGGAGCCTACGCCGGAATCTGCCCCGCGGGATCCGGCGATGAATGACGGAATCGATAAAAGTGTTGCGCAGCCGCCATTCCATTCGACGCTCGATCGCGTTATTCTCCGTTGTCGGCGGGCCGAAGGCGCAGTCGCGCAAGCGAGGTCCCTATGAGAGAAACGAGATCGCGTGCGTCGATCTTGTTCATGGCCGGAGCGCTGCTGACGTTGACCACGAAAGCTCGCGCGGCGACTTATTACGTCGCGAATTCGGGAAGCGATTCGAGCTCCGGGGCGATCGGGACGCCGTTCCGCACCATCGCGCACGGCATCTCGGTCCTCGCGGCGGGCGACACCCTCTATCTGCGCGCGGGCACCTACCCGGAAACGCTCTTGGGCCCCTTTCCCAGCGGGACGTCCTCGGCGCCCATCACCGTGGCCGCGTATCCCGGCGAGACCGCGACCATCGCCCCGACGTCTTCCGTCGGCGATATGTGGAAGATCGCGACCGCGTCCTACATCACGATCGACGGGTTGATCATGGACGGGACGAACGTCACGCAGGCGATCATTTTTCTCGGCGCGGGCGACGCCACTTCGGCCCATTACATCGTCGTCAAGAACTCGACGCTGAAGAATTCCCAGGGACAAGGCGTGCTGCTCACCTCGATGGCCGACCACAACAGCTTCATCAACGACAAGATCTTCAAGAACGGCGCGACGAATCCGCGCATACACGGGCTGTATATCGAGGGCAGTTATAATCTCGTCGATCATTGCGATATCTACGGGAACTCGGGATTGGGCGTCAACGTCTACAACGGCTACGCGGGCGCGAGCGCGAATTATAACGTCGTCAGCAACAACACGGTGCACGACAATTCCTCCGCGAGCACCGGCTCGAGACAGGGGATCGGGCTGTCCTCGGGGGCCGGCAATACCGCGTTCAACAACATCCTCTGGAACAACGGATCCGGAATCGTCGTGGGCACCAACGACGGCACGACGCCGGCTACGAACGCGCGGGTGTACAACAACACGATCTACAACAACAACGTCGGGGCCGGCCGCTACGGGATCTATCTCACGTCCAACGGTTCCGGCGCGGTCGTGCAGAACAACATCGCCTTCGATAATCTCGACGGGAACATCGTCAACGGCGGGCAATCCGTCGCGACCATCGCCAGCAACGTGACCGTCGACCCGCTCTTCGTCAATGCGGCGGGCCTGAATTTCCAGCTGCTCGCGGGCAGCCCGGCCATCGATAAGGGAGTCAACCTCTCGGCCCAAGGGGTCACCGTCGATATCGCGGGAACGGCTCGCCCTCAAGGGGCGGCGTACGATATCGGGGCTTATGAATACGGCGGCGGCACGACGACGACTCCGCCGGCTCTCTCGATCAGCGGCGTGACGGCGACCGGGATCACCGCGACGGGCGCGACGATCGGCTGGACCACGAACGTCAACGCCGACGGCCAGGTCGTCTACGGTCCCACGACGTCGTACGGCTCCTCGACGCCGCTCAACTCGACCCTGGCGACGAGCCACAGCTTCGCCCTGACCGGCCTCACGGGCGCGACCCTCTATCATTACGCCGTGAAGTCCCACGACGCCTCCGGCAACCTCGTCACGTCGCCCGACGGAACGTTCACGACGAGCGTCCCGTCGGCGCCCGCGGGCTGCGCGTCGAGCTCCGGGGTCTGGCAGAACCTGCCGGTGACGGCGCAGACGGGCACGTTCACGGCGCAGTTCGACGTCACGCCCGGCGCGGCCGCCATCGACGGCGCGAGCGGCGTGTCCAACGGCGCGGCGACCGCCTGGACGAGCCTCGCGGCGAGCGTGCGCTTCAACAACACCGGCATGATCGACGCCCGCAACGGCGGGGCGTACGCGGCGGCGACGGCGGTGCCGTACGTCGCCGGGATGACCTATCACGTCCGCCTCGTCGTCAACATCCCCGCGCACAGCTACAGCGCCTACGTGAAGCAGGGCTCCAACGCCGAGCAGCTCGTGGGCTCGAACTACGCGTTCCGCACGGAACAGGCGTCGGTGACGACGCTGAACAACGTGGGCGTGTACACCGACGCCGGTACGATCACGACCTGCAGCGCCTCGGCGACGGCGGTCACGGCGACGACCATCACCGGCGTCTCGGCGTCCGGCATCGGGCAGACCTCGGCCGCCATCGGCTGGACGACGAACAACCCGGCCGACTCTCAGGTGAAGTACGGGCTGACGTCGGCCTACGGGATCACGTCGACGCTCAGCTCGACGCTCGTGACGTCGCACAGCGTCTCGCTCGGCGGGCTGACCGCCGGGACGGTCTACCACTACAGCGCCATGTCCCACGACTCGACAGGGGCTCTGGTTTCCTCGCCGGACGCGACGTTCACGACGCTGGCTCCCACGGTGACGGCGCCCGTGATCAGCGGGGTCTCGGCTTCCGCCATCACGGCGTCCGCGGCGACGATCAATTGGACGACCGACGTTCCCGCGACGTCGCAGGTCGTCTACGGCCCCGCCTCCTCGAACGTGACGGTGATCGCGGCGGGCTCCGTCTACACGCTCTCGTCGGCGCTGAACTCGACGCTGAGCACGAGCCACAGCGTCCCGTTGAGCGGCCTGACGGCCTCGACGCTCTACCACTACGCGGTCAAATCCGCGAACGGCTCGGGCGCCCTGACGACGTCCCCCGACGCCACGTTCACCACGGCCGCGGCGGGGACGAGCGGCGGGACCACCGGAGGGACCGGCTCGACCTCCGGGGGGACTCTCACCGCGTGCATGACGAGCGCCGGGACCTGGCAGAACGCGGCCGTGCCGTCGCTGACCGGCACCTTCACGGCGGAATTCGACGGCTCCGCCAGCGCGGTCACGACGGACGGGGTCGGCGGCCTCTCCAACGGGCCGGCGACCACGTTCACCTCCCTGGCCGTCGCCGTGCGCTTCAACAACACGGGCAAGATCGACGCTCGCAACGGCGGGGCTTACGCCGCGGCGGCCTCGATCCCGTACGCGGCCAACGCGACCTATCACTTCCGCCTGGTCATCAACCTGACCGCGCACACCTACAGCGCGTACGTGAAGCAGGGGGCGAACGCGGAAGTTCTCATCGGCTCCAACTACGCGTTCCGCACGGAGCAGAAGGCGGTGACGGCGCTCAACAACCTCGCCGGCTACGCCGACGCCGGGAGCGTCAAGATCTGCAACGGCACGACCCACCTGTAGCCGTGGCCGCACGTCGGGGACTCGGCTTTTAAGGTAAAATAGCCGGAGCCGTCCCCGCCGTTCGCGCCCGTGGTGAAATGGATATCACAGCAGCCTCCGAAGCTGCGGGTACAGGTTCGATTCCTGTCGGGCGCACCACTTTCCCGCCTCTGATGAGCGACCAGCCGAGCTTGAGCGTCCTGCAGTGGAACGTCGGCAACTTCGACGTGGGCCTGCGCCTGCCAGGCCGCGGCGCCCACGGCATGGCCTACACGAACGGCACGCCCAGCCGCGACGAGGACCTCGCCGGCTTCGCCGCCGTGATCCGCGCGCTGGAGCCGGACTTCGTCACTTTGCAGGAAGTCGTCGTCGGCAAGGGCCACCACCGCCGGCTCGCGGAGCTGAGCGGCTACGCGCTGGCCGACCATGGGCCGGCGGAAGAGCGCCACACGCAGGCGCTCCTGGTCCGCCGGGCCTCGGCGAAACTCCTCGAGACGGTGAAGGCCCCCGGCGTGCGCCTCGTCGGCGCGCGCGTGCGCCTCGCGGACGGGCGCGAGCTCTCCGTGCTCTCGACGCACTCGGAGGCGGGCATCCGCACCGCGGAGCGCGTCGCGCAGCACCGCGCGCTGGCCGCCTGGGCGCGCGAGCGGCGCGGCGCGGGCCCCTGCGTGATCGGCGGCGATTTCAACTTCGACGATACGCCCGGGAACCTGCTCCACGGCGCCGAGCGGATGCGCCAGGCCGTTCCCTTCTTTCCGCGCGTGGCCACGACGGACTGGAAGGCCGACAGCGAGGCCCTGGCGGGGCTGAAGGAGTCGTTGAGCGACCTGGCCGCCCGCTCGGGGCCGACGGCCGGCGCTCCGCGGCTTTGGCCGCGGATCCTGCTGCCGTTCGCCTTCCCGCTCATCCCCGTGGGCTGGGCGCTCGGCGTCGGCCGCCGGCGCGCGAGGCTCGACTACGTGTTCGGCTCGGGGGTGGACGCGGTCGAGAGCCGCGTGCTCTCGCTGTCCGGACCCGCGGCGACGGGCCACCCCGCGGCCGCGCCGGGGGCGTTCCCTTGGATGGACCACAATCCGGTCCTCGTGCGCTTCCGTCTGGCCGGGCAATAAGTCAGAATAACGCCATGAGAACGGCCCTTCTCCTCCTGCTCGCCGCTGCCGCCTCCGGCTGCGCCGCGACGAAGACGTGGTGGTACGGCCAGACGGGCCGCATGACCGCCTCCGAGGCCTCCGCCCACGGCCATCCCGAGTGCGCCGACCTGACCCTGCGCCAGTGCCAGGCCAAGGTCCAGGCCCAAAAAGAAGCCGCCCGTCCGGCCCCCTAAGGGACCGTCCGGGCGGCCTTTTTCGGATCGGACTTCAGCGGACGGCGAGCGCCTTGCGCGAAGGCTTCGGCTTCGTCGACGGACCGGGCTGGTCGTGGAACTGCGCCTCCTCGGTGGAGCCCTTGAGCGCCAGCGTCGAGGAGTTGCCGCCCGAGACGACCTGGTTGACCTCGTCGAAGTAGCCCGTGCCGACGAACTCCTGGTGCTTGACGGCCTGGTAGCCGTCGGCCTCGCTCTCGAACTCGCGGACCTGCAGGCGCGAGTACGCGGCCATGCCGCCGTCGCGGTAGTCGGACGCGAGCTCGAACATGCCGTGGTTGAGCGAGTGGAAGCCCGCCAGCGTGACGAACTGGAACTTGTAGCCCATCGCGCCGAGCTCGCGCTGGAACTTCGCGATGGTCGCGTCGTCGAGCTTGCGCTTCCAGTTGAAGGACGGCGAGCAGTTGTAGGCGAGGAGCTTGCCCGGGAACTGCTTGTGGATGGCCTCGGCGAACTGCTTCGCCTCGCCCAGGTCGGGGTGCGAGGTCTCGCACCAGATCATGTCGGCGTACGGGGCGTACGCGAGGCCGCGCGCGATCGCGGTCTCGATGCCGGCCTTGATCGGGAAGAAGCCCTCGGCCGTGCGCTCGCGCGAGGTGATGAACTTCGCGTCGCGCGGATCGGAGTCGCTCGTGAGCAGGTTCGCCGAGTCGGCGTCCGTGCGGGCGATGATGACCGTCGGGATGCCCAGGACGTCGGAGGCCAGGCGGGCCGCGACGAGCTTGGTGATGAACTCGTGCGTGGGGA
This sequence comes from Elusimicrobiota bacterium, assembly GCA_035606075.1. Lineage (GTDB taxonomy): Bacteria > Elusimicrobiota > Elusimicrobia > UBA1565 > UBA9628 > GWA2-66-18. The sequence goes on along the minus strand of DATNGC010000213.1, from coordinate 6,803 downwards.
CCAGGACCTTTCCGCCCATGTGGCCGCACTTCTTGGCGGAAGCCAACTGATCCTCAAAATGCACGCCCGCCGCGCCGGCGGCGATCATGGACTTCATGAGCTCGAAGACGTTGATCGGCCCGCCGAAGCCGGCTTCCGCGTCGACGACCATCGGCGCGAGCCAGCTGCGCACCGTGCGCGTGCCCTTGGCCGTGTCGATCTGGTCCGCGCGCAGCAGCGAGTTGTTGATGCGCTGGATCAGGTGCGGGACGCTGAGCACGGGGTAGAGGCTCTGGTCCGGGTAGGTCTGCATCGAGTCGTTGGCGTCGGCCGCGACCTGCCAGCCGGAGACGTAGATCGCCTTCAGCCCCGCGCGGACCATCTGCACGGCCTGGTTGCCGGTGACGGCGCCGAGCGCGTGGACGTAGTCCTCGGTGTTGACCAGGTGCCACAGCTTCTTGGCGCCGAGGAAGGCGAGCGTGTAGTGCAGGCGGATCGAGCCGCGCAGGCGCACGACGTCGGCGCCCGAGTACGGGCGCTTGATGCCGCTCCAGCGGGAGTCGGTCTTCCAGGACTTCTCGAGCGAGCGGCTTTCGTATTCGTGCTTATGGGCGGACTTGGTGGCGGGCATGAGGGTCTCCGTTGGGGGCTTGGGGGGTTTAGTTGAGTCGGTCGTACGCGGGGACGGTCAGGAACTCGGTGAAGCGCTCGGCGGCGAACATCTCGTCGAAGATCTTGGCGGCGGACTGCAGCTTTTCCATGGGATAGCGAGAGCCCTGGAGACGCGCGAGCTCCTCCGTGAGGATCGCGCGGGCGAGGGCGGCGGTCACCGGGCGGCCGTCGGAGAGCTTGGCGCCGCGGTGGATCCACTGCCAGACCTGGGCGCGCGAGATCTCGGCCGTCGCGGCGTCTTCCATCAGATTGTTGATCGGCACGCAGCCGTTGCCGGACAGCCACGAGGCGAGGTACTGGACGCCGACCGAGAGGTTCAGGCGCAGGCCGGCCTCGGTGATCGCGCCCTCGGGCACGGCCAGGAGGTCCTCGGCCGTGATCTTGAGCTCGGGCAGCCTCTTGGACAGCTGGTTCGGCCCGGGCATCAAGCGGTCGAACACCTCCGTCGCGACCGGCACGAGCCCGGGATGCGCGACCCAGGTCCCGTCGTGGCCGTCGCCGGCCTCGCGCTCCTTGTCGGCGCGGACCTTCGCGAGGGCCGCCTCGTTCGCGGCGGCGTCGTCCTTGATCGGGATCTGCGCCGCCATGCCGCCCATCGCGTGCGCGCCGCGCTTGTGGCAGGTCTCGATGAGCAGGCGCGAGTAGGCGCGCAGAAAGCGGCTCGTCATGGTGACCTGCGCCCTGTCGGGCATGACGAAGTCGGGGCGCGAGGAGAACTTCTTGATCACGCTGAAGATGTAGTCCCAGCGGCCGCAGTTGAGGCCGGCCGAGTGGTCGCGCAGTTCGAACAATATTTCGTCCATTTCGAAAGCCGCCAAAATGGTCTCGATCAGGACCGTCGCGCGGATGGTCCCGACCGGCAGCCCGAGAGCCTCCTGGGAATGGAGAAACACGTCGTTCCAGAGGCGCGCCTCCTGCCGGCTCTCGAGCTTTGGCAGGTAGAAGTAGGGGCCGGAGCCTCGGGCGATCAGCTCCTTGGCGTTGCGGTAGAAGTACAATCCGAAGTCGAACAGGCTCCCGGAGATGGGCTTGCCGTCGACGAGCACGTGCTTCTCTTCCAAATGCCATCCGCGCGGGCGGCAGAGCAGAGTCGCGACCGAATCCTTGAGCTTGTAGGATTTCCCTTCGGGGCTGATGAAAGAGATGTTTTTGCGGATCGCGTCGGACAAGTTGATCTGTCCCTGGAGGGTGCTCTCCCAGAGAGGCGAGTGAGAGTCCTCGAAATCCGCCATGAACACCTTCGCGCCGGAGTTGAGCGCGTTGATGACCATCTTGCGGTCCACGGGGCCCGTGATCTCGACGCGGCGGTCGCGCAGGTCCGCCGGCGCGGGACGCACGGTCCACTCGGAGCGGCGCAGCTCGGCGGTCTCCTTCGGAAAGTCGGGGAGCTCGCCGGCGTCGAGGCGGGCCTGGCGCTCGCGGCGCTTCGCGAGCAGCTCGCGCCGGCGCGCGCCGAAGCGGCGCTCGAGGTCCGCGACGAAGGCGAGCGCGTCGGGCGCGAGGACGGCGGCTTGTTCCGGACGGGGCGGGGGAGCGAACTCGATTCCTTCGGCGGCGGGCGCGAGTACGGCGGACGGCGCGGTCTTGCGATCCATGAAGCGAGGCTCCCCCTGGTGCGTCACCGGGATTAGACACTCTTGCGCGGAAAGCGTCAAGCTCGAAGATGTATGAAAGATGGAGAATATTTGTGACATCGGATTCCCCGATATAAAGACGGTAAAAGCGGTAAAAAATCGGTTGCGCCCTCTTGCGCGGAGCGCGCCTCAGGCTTATACTCAGCGCATGGCTCCCAAGGTCAAAGCGGCGATGGGCGCGTTGACGGATGCTCTCGAGACGGCGCTGAGCTGGGCCTTCGTCGCGGTCGCGGCGTACGCGCTGCTCTTCGTCAACATGACCGGCAACGGCAGCCTGTGGGACTCGCTGCGCGGCGTGGTCTTGGACGAGCCCGCGAAGGCGGCGCCCACCGTGTCCGTCGTGACGCGCGTCGTCCCGGACCGCCCGGTGGACGCGATGGAGAAGGCGCAGAACCGGATGCTGATGGTCCCCGAGGTCCCGGAGAAGGAGTTCTCGGTCCCCGTCGTGGCGCAGAACCAGCCCGCCCGCCTCGCCGACCAGATCACGGACGCGCCCGCGGACGCGAAGGCGGGGAAGGATTGGCGCAAGCACTTGACCGGGTCCCTGCGGACGTTCACGGTCTACGGCGAGGGCGAGCAGCACAGCTCCGCGTCGGCCTCCGCGGCCTCGGGCGGCGCGATCTCGTCCCGCCCGCCGTCCGTCGCGGCGGCGGCCCCCACGCCGGCGACCGCCTCGTCCGCCTATCGCGCCGGCCTCGGCGCGGAGGCACGCCCGGGAGTGTCGGACCACATCGCCCCGGAGGGCAACGTGGGCGACGGCGTGCGCAACTTCCGCTAGTCTTTCTTCGGCGCGACGAACGGCACCGCGAAGTCCTTGCCCGTGATCGCGATCGACTTCACGTCCTTGCTGGCGAAGCGGAGGCGCTCGTCGGAGTCCTTGCGGATCATCTCGACGTAGGGCTCGCCCTTCAGCGGCGCGACCTCCCGGTTGAACAGGAAGCCCTCCACCGTGCGGCCGTCGTTCATGGTCAGGGTCACGTGCCCGCGGTAGTCGTACGCGGCTTCGATCTGAGCGGCGATGCTTTCAGAAACGTCCATTTTCTCTCCTAGCCGATCAGAGCCGTCAGGCTCTCCACGGTCTTGTCCCAGTCGGCGTCCGCCGCGCCGCCCTGCGCGAAGTCGGCGCGCCCGCCCGCCGAGCCGCCGTTGGCGGCGGCGAAGGCCTTGGCGATCTTGGACGCGTCGACGCCCCGGGCCGCTAAGTCGGGCGTCGCCGCCAGCACGAAGCTGAGCTTGCCGGCGCCGGGCGCGGCGAGGAACACGAGGCCCGAGCCGACCTCGGCCTTGATCTTGTCCGACAGCCCGCGCAGGGACTTGGGATCGGCCCCGTCGAGTCTTTGCACGCAGAGCTTGACGCCTTTGACGTCGACGATCTTCTTGCCCGCCTCGGCCTGCGCGGCGAGCTTGTTCGCCTTGAGCGAGCCGAGGATGCTCTCGAGCTGCTTGATGTTCTCGACGTTGGCCGGCAGCTTGCCGCCGAGGCCGAAGATGGCGGCCTTCAGTTCTTCCTCGCGCGCCTTGAGGGCGGCGAGCGCCTTGTTCTGTGCCGCCTTTTGCGCGGCCGCCTGCTCCTCGACCGCCTTGCCGGCGAGGGCCTCGATGCGGCGCACGCCGGAGGACGCGGAGGACTCCTTGGTGATCTTGAAGGCGATGATGTCGGAGGTGTTGTGCACGTGGGTGCCGCCGCACAGCTCCAGGCTGAACCGGTCCGTGGGGTCGGCCCAGCCCTTCGGGCCGATCAGGAGGAAGCGCGGGTCGGAGCCGTAGTCCTCGCCGAGCAAGGTGGTCGCGCCGAACTCGGCGACCTTCGAGACGGGATGGACTTTGGGCGAGACGGGGTGCGCGGCCTTGATCTCGTCGTTGACGATCTTCTCGACGCGGCCGATCTCGTCGGGCGTCAGCGCCTTGGGGTGCGTGAAGTCGAAGCGCAGCTTGTCGGGGCCGACGTAGGAGCCGGCCTGGCGGATGTGGGCGCCGAGCACGCGCTTGAGCGCCTCGTTCATCAGATGGGTCGCGGTGTGGTGCGGCGCGATGCGGTCGCGGCGGTTCTTGTCGACCTCGACGCGGACTATTGACCCGACGGCGACGTTTGCCGTCGGGTCCTTGAGGACGTGGACGAAGACGTCGTTCTGCTTCTGCGTGTCGACGATCGCGACGTCGTTGCCGAAACCCTCGCCCCAGTACAGCGTGCCCGAGTCGCCGATCTGGCCGCCGCCCTCCGCGTAGAACGGGGTCTTGTCCAGCACGAGCAGACCCGGGGCCGACGCCACGACCTTCGCCTCGGACTTCAGCGAGCCGTAGCCGAGGAACTCGGTCTTCGGGGCGGCCGCGACCAGCGCGGTCAAGTTCTTCTCGCCCGAGCCCTTCCACGACGCGCGCGCGATCTCGACGGCCTTCTCCTGGGCCGCCTTGAAGCCCTCGACGTCGACCGCGACGCCCTTGGGCGCGCAGATCTCCTGGACCATCTCGAGCGGAAAGCCGAACGTCTCATAGAGGCGGAACGCCTGCTCCCCGGAGACGGAGGAGGAGTTCTGCAGCACCTTCTTGAGCTCCGCCTCGCCGCCCTGCAGGGTCTCGAGGAACTTCGACTCCTCGGTCTTCATGACGGCCTGCACCTGGGCCTGCGCGGCGCGCAGCTCCGGATAGCCGGGGGCGAAGATGTCGATGGCGGCGGGCACGAGCTCGTGCAGGAAGGGCGTGTCGCGGCCCATCAGCTGGCCGTAGCGCGCGGCGCGGCGCACGAGGCGGCGCAGGACGTAGCCGCGCTCGACGTTGGAGGGGATGATGCCCTCGCTCATGAGCATGGTCGCGGCGCGGGCGTGGTCGGCGATCACGCGGTAGCCGAGGGCGTGCTTGGGGTCGCGCGGATCGGTCTTGAGGATCGCGGCGGCCTTCTCGACGATGGGCCAGAAGAGATCCGTTTCAAAAGGGGAGTTCTTGCCCTGCGCGCAGAAGGCGAGACGCTCCAAGCCCATGCCGGTGTCGATGCACGGACGCGCGAGCGGCTTGAGCGAGCCGTCGGGCTGGCGGTCGAAGCCGGTGAACACCAGGTTCCAGATCTCGATGTAGCGGTCGCCGTCGCCGCCGACGACGTCGTCCTTGCCCGAGGCGAACTCGGGGCCGAGGTCGTAGTAGATCTCGGAGCACGGCCCGCAGGGACCGGTCGGGCCCATGTTCCAGAAGTTGGTGTCCGCGCCGAGCTTCTTGGCGGCGTTGGGCGCGCCGACCTTGCGCCACAGCTCCACGGCCTCGTCGTCCTCCTCGAAGACGGTGGGGTACAGGCGCTGCGGCTCGAGCCCCGCTTCCTTGGTCAGGAACTCCCACGCCCAGGCGATCGCCTCCTTCTTGAAGTAGTCGCCGAAGGAGAAGTTGCCCAGCATCTCGAAGAAGGTCAGATGGCGCAGCGTGGTGCCGACGCGCTCGATGTCCGTCGTGCGGAAGCACTTCTGGCTGGAGGTGGCGCGCTTGAGGTCGGTCTTGAGGCCGAGATAGTAGGGCTTGAAAGGCACCATGCCGGCCGAGTTGAACATCAGCGTGGCGTCGCCCTGCGGCACGATGGGCGTGGAGGCGCGCAAGGCGTGGCCGTTCTTGACGAAGAAATCGAGGTAGGACTTTCGGAGCTGGGAGCTGGTTTTCATGTTGTCGAGGGCAATTATACCAACTATCCCCGGGGATAGTGGACGCCTGGCGCTCGGCGCGTTCCGGGCTTATACTGAGCGGGATGACGGTCGAGCTGGACGGCTTCGAGGAGTTTTCCTTCGACACGGACCGCAGCGACCGCGCCGGCGGCTCCGAGCGGATCGTCTACCGGCGCGGGACGGGTCCCGCCGTCGTCCTCATCCACGAGCTGCCGGGCATGACGCCGGAGTGCGTCGAGCTGGCCCGCAAGATCGCCGACGAGGGCTATACGGTCTACATGCCGCTCGTCTTCGGCGAGCCCATGAAGAACTACGGGATGACGCCGCTGCTGTGGCCCTGCATCTGGAAGGAGTTCAGCGTCTTGAGCAAGCACGGCAAGAGCCCGGCGGCGGACTGGCTGCGCGCCTTGGCACGCCAAGCGCACGCGGAGCAAGGCGGCAAGGGCGTGGCGGCCATCGGCATGTGCTTCACGGGGCGCTTCGCGCTGTCCTTGATGATGGACGCGGAGTTGATCGCGCCGGTGCTGTGCCAGCCGTCCTCGTCCTGCTCGGATTCCGCTCCCGGCATCCCGCTCGAAGAGTGGGACAACGCGGTGCAGCGCTCGAAGAACGAGAGCATCCCCGTCCTCGGCTTCCGCTTCAGGGGCGATCCGCTGTGCAAGAAGGCTCGCTTCGACTCGATGCGGGAGGCCTTCGGCGAGCGCTTCCGGGCCGTCGAGGTCGACGGCAAGGGCCACTCCGTGCTGACCATGGACTTCGCCTCGATGGAGGAGTCCGAGCGCAAGCGCGTCTGGGGCGCGCTGACCGGCTTCCTGAACGAAAGGCTCAAAGGTTAAGCCGGCCGGGCCGCTTGAAACAACTTAAATAACTAAAGGCCTGA
>DATNGC010000212.1:0-19621 GCA_035606075.1 Elusimicrobiota bacterium | reverse complement strand
CTCGGTGAGCCGCGATCATCACGCGTCGACGAAGCTGCCCGGCTCCGACGCGGTGCTGACGTACCTGGTTCCCGACGAGGACGCGGGGTTGGTCGTGCTGCCCACGCACCGGATCGCGGCCAAGAGCCTGCGCGCGCGCGCCGAGTCGCTCGCGGCGCTGACGAGATTCGGCTCGCTCGAGGCGCTCGAGAAGGCGCTGGCGCGGGCGAAGAATCCCTACTCGTTCGGGCTGATCGAGGACGGCTGCTGGCTCGGCGTCCCGAAGTCCGCCGGCGGCTGCCGCAGCGGGCTGGCGGTCGAGTGGCTGGGCGCGCATCTGCTCGCGGAGACGCGGCCCGACGAGATGAGCTACACGCCCGACGCGGCGCTCGCGGTTAAAAAAGCCAAGGCGGTCTCCGGCGCGGCGGTGCTGGTCAAGCCGTTCACGGTGGCCCAGGTGCGCAAGGCGGCGAAGGCCGTCGGGCTCCTGCCGCAGAAGTCGACGTACTTCTTCCCGAAGATCGCGACAGGGCTAGCGTTCCGCCCGCTGGCCCCGTGAAGTTCTCGGTCGTCGTCGCGGCGCACAACGAGGGCCCTCAGATCGCGTCGGCCCTCAAGCGCCTGCGGCAGATCTCCAAGACCAGCCCGATGGAATTAATCGTCGTGGACGGGGCCTCCGACGACGGGACGATGGAGGCGGCCAGCGACTCGGCCGACAGCGTCCTGCACGTCGACGCGGTCAACCGCGGCGCGCAGTGGGACACGGGCGCGAAGGCCGCGACCGGCGACCTCCTCTTCTTCCTGCGCGCGGACTCCCAGCCGCCGAGCAACTGGCAGCAGGCGCTGGAGCATTTTTGGCTGGCGACTCAGGTGGAGCACGTGGCGGCGGTCGGCTTCTCGGTCAACTACGGCAGCGGTCTGGGTCTGCGCCTGCTCTCGGCCTGGTCCAACGCCCGCGTGCGCCGCGGCATGATCGGCGCCGACCACGGGATCTGCACGACGCCCGAGATCTACAAGGCGGTCGGCGGCTTCCCGCATTTCCCGGAGCTCGAGGACCTGGAGTTCAGCCGGCGCCTCAAGGCGCGCGGGCGCGCGGCGCTCCTTCCCGACGTGATCCACTCGGCGGCGCGCCGCCTGCGCGCGCAGGGGCCGGTGGGCTACGCGGCGCGGCGTCTCCTGCTCGAGAACCGCTATAAGCTCGGGGCCAAGCCCGAGGAGCTGTTCGGGCCGTCCTTCAAGCCGTGACGAAGCGCGCGGCGCCCGTCGTGCTGGTCAGCGGGGGCAACCGGGGCATCGGCTTCGAGGCGTGCCGGGCGATGCTCTCCGCCGGCGCGACCGTCGTCCTGGGCGCGCGCAAGCTCGCCGACGGGGAGCGCGCGGCGAAGGAGCTGTCCAAGTCCGGCTCGGCGGTCCCGGTCGCGCTCGACGTGACCGACGACAAGAGCGTCGCATCCGCGCGGGCCAAGCTCCTCAAGGACTTCGGCGCGCTCGACGTGATGGTCAACAACGCGGGCGTGTACCTCGACGAGCAGAACGACGCGCTGGGCGTCTCGGAAAAAACGATCGAGCGGACCTTGCAGACGAACCTGCTCGGCGCGTGGCGGCTGGCGCGGGCGTTCGCGCCGGCGATGATCGAGAAAAAGCGCGGGCGGATCGTGAACGTGTCCTCGGGACTCGGCGCGATGTCCTCGATGTCGGGCGGAAACGCGTCCTATCGGGTCTCGAAGGCGGCGCTCAACGCGCTGACCTTGATCCTCTCCGCCGAGCTTCAGCCCGCGGGCGTCAGCGTGATCTCCTTCTGCCCGGGCTGGGTCGCGACGGACATGGGGGGCAAGAACGCTCCGCGCACGCCGAAGTCCGCGGGCGAGGCGCTCGCGGCCGCGGCTCTCGAGGATTCGCGCACGGGCGTCTTCGTGCGCGACGGCCAAGTCATTCCCTGGTAGCCGACTCCTATTCGGCGAGCAGGACGGGGGCGGCGGGCGGGGGCGCGTCGGCCGGCAGGGCGTCGAAGTAGTCCGCGATCATCTTGGCGATGAGGTCGCAGTCCATGGTCTCGCAGACGCCGACGCGCAGGGCCTTGTTGAACGGCAGCCCCTGCGTGTACCAGACGGTGATGCGGCGCATGTTGAGCGCGGCCGTGCGCTCCCCGCCGTGCCGGCGCTCGAGGGCCAGGTGCTGGAGCAAGGTCTCCTTGCGCTCCTTCACCGACGGGACGTAGGGAGCCGCGCGCGTTCCGCTCATGACGTCGTCGAGGTTGCGGTAGATCCAGGGATTGCCGAGCCCGCCGCGGCCGATCATGATGCCGTCGCAGCCCGAGACGTCGAGCAGGCGCTGGGCATCCTGCGGCGTCAGCACGTCGCCGTTGCCGATGACGGGAATTTTCACGGCCTTCTTGACCCGCCCGATGGCCTCCCAGCTCGCCTTGCCCGCGTACTGCTGGGCCTGGGTGCGGCCATGGACGGTCACCGCGGCCAAGCCCGAGGCCTCGGCGCGCCGGGCGATCTCGCAGGCCTCCTCGCCCGTCGGGTCGGCGAAGCCGGCGCGCATCTTCACCGTGACGGGGATCTTCTTGACCGCGTTGCGCACGGCGCGGAAGACTTTCTCGGCGAGATCGGGAGTTCTCAGCATCGCGGAGCCCTCGCCGTTGGACACGACCTTCTTCACGGGACAGCCGAGGTTCATGTCGATGAGGTCGAAGCCCATCTCCTCGAGGATCACGGCGCCCTCGGCCATCATGCCCGGATCGCAGCCGATGAGCTGGGCGCCGAGGGGCTTATCCTCTTCGGTGGAGACCAGCATGCGGCGGGTCTTCGCGTTCTCGCGCGTGAGCGACAGCGCGGAGACCATCTCCAAAAAGCAGAATTTCAGCCCGCGCTCGCGCGCGACCAGGCGGAACGGAAGATCCGAGCACGCCGCGAGCGGCGACTGGATGATCCTCGACGGGAGGGAGAGGGAGCCGATCTGAAGGCCCATGGAAGATTTTAGCAGTTTACCGTCGAGGAACCGGCTATGCGCATCGACTCCGCGCACGCGGAGTTCGACATGTCTGGCACGCGTGCGGGATGCTCACCGCCACCGGTTCAGCAGCCGCAGCGCCGCCGCGACCGCCGCCTCGATGCGGGCCAGCATGAACGGCGTGATCTCGTCGCGCAGCGCGCCCTCGCCGCGCGTGACCGAGAGATACTCGCCGAGGTTTCGCCGCAGGCGGCGCGCGAGACGCGCCTTCTTCGCCGGCGTCATCTCGTCGCGCTCGGCGATCCGGGTGAGACGGTCGAGGTCGAGGCGAGGCCGGATGGCTTCGATGCGCTTCTCCCAGGCGCGGCTGCGCCGCTCCGGCGGCAGGATCTCGTAGTCGAAAAGGATGGGCGCTTTGGCCGACCTGAAGACCGAGGCCGCGCCCTCGCGGCGCGACTTCGGCTCGCCGTCGAGGTTGAAGGCCAAGTCCGCGTAGTCGCCGCCCGTCAGCAGGGCCTCGAAGGCTTCCTTGTGCGTCGCGAGCTCGGCCGGCGTGAGCGAGGGCCTGCCGAGATCGGCCATGAGCCGAGTCTTGGCGTTCTCGAAGACCTCGTGCTTATAAGCCCGCAGCGGCCCTTCCGTCTCGCAGAGCTTGCGCCGCATGTAGCTCCAGGGATCGGTCTCGTGCTTGCGCACCGCCTCGTTCCAGTGCATCGCCTCGCTGAGGCGCGCGAGCAGGGCCAGCTGCGGGCCGCCGTGGCTCACGGCGCCTTCTCCGGCAGGCCGTGCAGGAAATACTCGGCCGGCAGGCGCGCCCCCGGCTCCTTGTCGTCCCAAGCCTGGAACGCGTACACCGACGGCTTGCCCTCGGTCCACGGATCGAAGGCGAGGCACACCGTCGGGGCGTCCTGCGGCGCGCAGGCGACGGCCGCCGAGTGGTACGGCCGCGACGTCCGCCGCCGGTCGTCCACCGTCCACTGCTCGAGATTCATCTGCGTGAGCAGGAACCAGACGTCGTCGGACCAATCCCGGCAGATGCCTTTCTCTCGCGCGTTCTTCTTCTCGGCGCGCTGCACGACCTCCGTCTCGTTGTCGATGCGCCGCATCTGCCGGCCGTACTCGGCGTCGTCGCGGTTCATCTTGGCCAGCTTCGCCTGCAGGTCGGCGAGGAATTTCTTCCGGTTCTTCTCCGCGTCCTCCAGCAGCCGCGCCGGCTGGAACGGGTCGTCCACGTCCTCGATGACCGCGTCGCTGAGCAAGGCCGGCTCCCAGCCCTGCTCCACGCGCTTGGCCACCTCGTCCCGGTAGCGCATGTACATGCGGCGCAGCTCCAGACGGGCGTCGAGCGGCAGGGCCTCGATGGCGTTCTTGGCGCGCAGGGCGGGCTCGCCGGGCTCCTCCATGTCGACCGCCCCGGCCAGGGGGGCGAGAAGCAATATCAGAAGAAGCGCTCTCACAAACCCCAGGATAGTCCTGCCCGTCGACGGCGTCAAGCCCCGAACCCTGGTCCCTCCGCCTGAGAAAAGGTAAGATGGCTCCATGGTGACCACCGACGCTTTTCACGACTGGAATCTGCCGGAACGCATCGCCCGCCTGAAGGACCTCGCCTACAACCTCTGGTGGAGCTGGCACCCCGAGGCTCGCGCCCTTTTTAAGGAGATGGACCGCACTTTGTGGGCGGAGACCCACCACAACCCCGTTCGCCTGCTGCGCGCCGTGCCCAAGCCCCGCCTGGACGCCCTGCTGGCCGACGCCGGCTTCCTGAGCCGCTACGACGCCGTCATCGCCACTTTCGACAAGTACGTCAACGCGACCGACACCTGGTTCAGCTCGTCCCACCCCGAGATGAAGGCCAAGTCGATCGGCTACTTCTCGGCCGAGTTCGGCGTCCACAACTCCCTGCGCATCTACTCCGGCGGCCTGGGCATCCTGGCCGGCGATCACTGCAAGGCCGCCTCGGACCTCGGCGTGCCTCTCGTCGGCGTCGGCTTCATGTACCCCCAGGGCTACGGCCAGCAGAAGATCTCCTCCGACGGCTGGCAGCAGAACGTCTACGAGTCCGTGGACTGGGACGCCTCGCCCATCCGCCCCGTCGTCGGCCCCTCCGGCGGCCGCATGATCCTGGACGTCCCGCTCGGCCGCGGCACGGTCAAGGTCGCCATTTGGCGCGTGCAGGTGGGCCGCGTGCCCCTGTACCTGATGGACGCCAACGTCGAAGGCAATTCGCCGGCGGACCGCGAGATCACCGGCCGGCTGTACGGCGGCGACCGCACCACCCGCCTGCGCCAGGAGATCCTGCTCGGCATCGGCGGCGTGCGCGTGCTCCGCGCGCTCGGCATCCATCCGGCCACGTTCCACGCCAACGAGGGCCACTCCTCGTTCCTGTTCCTCGAGCTCGTGCGCGAGAAGGTCTCCGAGGGCAAGTCCATCGAGCAGGCCCAGCGCGAGGTCGCCGAGATGTCGGTGTTCACCACCCACACCCCCGTCGAGGCCGGCCACGACGTGTTCGCCGAGGAGATGATCTGCGAGTACTTCGCGGACTACTGGCCCCAGCTCAAGGTCGAGCGCGAGCAGTTCCTGGATTACGCGCGCGTGCCCGGCCACGTCGGCTGGAACATGACCGCGCTGGCGCTCAAGCTGGCCGGCCGCCGCAACGCGGTGAGCCGCCGCCACGGCGTCGTCTCCCGCGAGATGTGGAAGTCGCTGTGGCCGTCCCTGCCCGTCGACGAGGTCCCGATCTCCCACGTCACCAACGGGGTGCACCTGGCGACGTGGGTCCAGCAGGACCTGGGCTCCATCTACGACCGCTACCTGGGCGCGGACTGGCGCGAGAAGCAGGACGACGCGGCGATGTGGTCCAAGGCCGCCTCCATCCCCGACGAGGTCCTCTGGCTCCAGCACAACCGCAACAAGAGCGCGCTGATGCAGATGATGCGCGGCCGCGCGCGCGCGCGCTGGATGACGGAGAAGGGCGACCCGGCCCAGGCTCTCGCCGGCGGCGCCCTGCTCGACCACTCGGCGCTCACCATCGGCTTCGCGCGGCGCTTCGCCGGCTATAAGCGCGCCACGCTCATCCTTCACGACATCGAACGCCTCAAGAAGCTCCTCTTCGATCCGTGGCGCCCCGTGCAGCTCGTCTTCGCCGGCAAGGCGCACCCGGCCGACGACGGCGGCAAGAAGCTGATCCAGGAAGTCTACAAGCTGGCCAAGGACCCGGCGTTCGGCGGCCGCATCGCCTTCGTCGAGGACTACGACATGCACATCGCGCGCTACCTCGTGCAGGGCGTGGACATCTGGCTCAACAACCCGCTCGCGCCGCTCGAGGCGTGCGGGACGTCGGGCGAGAAGGCGGGGGCGAACGGCGTTCCCAACTTCTCGGTGCTCGACGGCTGGTGGGAAGAGGGCTTCAACGGGGCCAACGGCTGGCCGATCGGCGCGGCGGGCGGGCGGGGCTCGGGCCCGGAGGCGGACAAGGCCGACGCGGAGGATATCTACTCGACGCTGGAGCAGAAGATCGTCTCGCTCTACTACGACCGCGACGAGAGCCTGATCCCGCGGGGCTGGGTGAAGCTGATGAAGGAGTCCATCCGGTCCGTGGCGCCGACGTATGGGGCGTCGCGCATGGTCAAGGACTACGTGAATCAGCTCTACGCGCCGAGCGCGGCCCGGACCGCCGTCGCCGCGCGGTAGTGACCGAGCGCCGGGCACGCGGTCTCTACACGTTCCTGGTCTTCGGGGCGCTGCCTTTGGCGGCGCTCGTGCTCACGAACAAGGCGGATCCCGACCTCTGGATGCACCTGAGGGCGGGCGCGCTGATGGTCGTCACGCGCGACGTGCCACGCGTCGATCCCTATTCCTTCGCGCTCGCCGGCGCGCCGTGGGTCGACCACGAGTGGCTGTTCCAGCTCGTCTGCTTCAGCCTCTTCGCGGTGTTCGGCTCCGCGGGGCTGATGGTCTTCAAGGGCCTCGTCGGAGCGGGGGCGATGGTCTGCGTGCACGGCGCGGTCGCGCGGCGGGCCGAGTCGCTCCCGGTGCGGGCGTTCGTGTTCCTGCTGTGCTCGGCGGTGTTCGTCTGTCTGGGATTCACGGTGCGGCCGCAGATATTCACATTGCTGGGCTGCGCGCAGATCGTTTTCGTGCATCAGCTTTCCCGGACAGGCGGAGCGCGCGAGAGCGCTTTGCTCGACTACGCGCCATGGATGCTCGTCCCGTGGTCCTGGTTCCACGGGGGCTTCGTGGCGGGCGCGGCGCTGTTCGGGCTGATCGCGCTCGGCGAGGCGGTCAACGGGCGTCCGCGCGGGAAGATGCTGGCGAACCTGATCCTCGCGCTGCTTGCGACGGCGCTGAACCCCTACGGCTTCGGGTTGTGGGGGAAAGTCGTGGGGATGCTCGGCAGCCGCGAGCTGAGCCGCTACATCGTCGAGTGGCGGCCGTTCTGGGCGTCGGGCGTCGGGCTGTACCGCGGGCTCATCGCCGCCTTTGCGGTGCTTCTCGCCGTCGCGTTCGCCGGCGACGACGACCGGAAGGGGAACGCGTCCGAGTGGCTGCTCGCCGCGGCCGGCCTCGCCGCGAGCGTCCTCTCCGTCAGGCATCTGCTCATCCTCTCGATTGTCGCGGCACCCGCGCTCGCGCTCGGCTTCGAGAAGCTCCGATTGCGCTCGGCGAAGGCGGCGGAGCCGAATCCGGCCGTGCTCAAGCTGTTCGGCGGCTCGGTCGTGGCGCTGCTCGCTATCCTCTCGTTCTGGATTCTCTACGAGGTCCCGGTTCGAGAAGGGGTGCCGCTCGGGGCGCTCGTCTACGGCGAGAAAGAGCCGGGCTGGCTCGTCTACCCGAAGGGAGCCATCGAGTTCCTGCGCGCGCGCCGCTTCTCGGGCAAGGTTTGGAGCGAGGCGACCGTCGGCGGCTACGTCGGTTGGCATCTGTTGAGCTCCCGCGTGTTCCTCGACGGGCGGACCGATCTCTATCCCGCCGACGTGCTTGAGGATTATTCCGCGGCGATGGCGGCGGCTCCGGGATGGGAGGACATCCTCTCTCGACGCGGGCCGGACTTATTGCTGCTTCCCGTGAATGCTCCGCTCGTCGAAGCCGCGCAGAACTCCGGTGCTTGGCGTGCGATCTATCGGGATCCGGACTACGTCGCGCTCGAACGCGGCGCGCCCGCTGGTTTGCCCGTGGCTTCGCCGCGGCCGTCGTTGCCGTGGCTCTTTCCCTGATGGCGCTCGCAAATTAGGCCGCCCGCCCTAGGCGGCAATGCAAAACGGGTGGCGCGATCCTGGTTTTCCCGTTACAATCCGGCAAATGACGATACTTCCTGGCCGTGCTGTACGGACCAGAAAACTCAGGAAGGAGTGACGGAGGTGCACGGGATGATAATCGCGGTAACAATCATCCTAGTTTGGATAGGTGCTGCACTGATTCCGTTGCTGATTCTTTGGTATCGAATCATTCGACATCTGTATCAGCACCATTACAAGGAGTGGGAAGAACTAGGCAGCCCATCAATTTGGGGGAAGACATGGGACGGCTTTGCGCCACCCTGGGATATTCAACGTCAAAATGATTTTTTGCGCCGCGGAGCCTACTCTCAACTGAATGACCCTGTCCTTCAACGCCTATGCGAGGTCTATATCCGGTTTCGCAGGGTTGTGGTGGCATTTACTGTCGCTGGAGTTCTTCTGACGTTTGCCGGTTTGTTTTGGACAGATCGTTCAGAGATTGGAGAGCGTCAGGCCCGACTGAATCAACTAAGGATGGTCGCTTTTCAAGAATTCAAGGACCATCTATCGCATGAGGAGGTCAGGTTTCCGTTTTCGCAGTTTCTTGCGAACCCGGAGAACTATTTAATTGCAACAGAAGAAGACGGCGACAGTTTAGAACTCCGAGTTGAGTTCGTACCTAAGAAATTTCACGGCCAGACCATCAAAGGTGCCGGAGCTTTCTTCCGTGTAGACGAAAGAAGTGGCAGGGTTGTGGAACGGGAATTCTATAAATGAAAACTTTGAGGCTACCGTGGCCTCCAGCTAACCAATCGGTGCTGCCGACCGCTGCCTCCTTTTGTTGGACTGATGTAGCCGCGGCGCCAGACCGACGGCGTTAGACCAATCTATGATCAGTCGCAAGAAGCTGTCGATCTACAAGAGGCTCAATGGTGATGACGATATGTTCTCGTACATCGGCACTGAGGATGAGAAACAACTCATTGCGCCTGAAGATTGGTCTCAAATTAGACTCTTGATTACGGAGCTCGGGCAACTCAAGGCCGGACTTGTTTCGGAGGAGTACGCTGTTCGGATTCGAGAGCATCTTAGGCAGAAGGTGGAAGCAGACGCAATCGACGATATCGTAGGGATGGCATAGCTTTGGGGGCACGCTCGTTCACATGAACCCATTCGTGGCATCGAGGGCCAATGCCGTCGCCGTCGCACTCCTCCTCGCCTTCCCCTGGCGCGCCTCCGCCGCCCCTCGCCCCGTCCTCTGGAACAACCACTCCCTCATCGAAGCCCACACCCTCAAAGAACTCCCCGACGACCTCCGCGCCGCCCTCGTCGGCAAAAGCCGCCTCGCCGACCGCGGCTCGAGATTCAACTCCAGCGACGTCGTCGACCGCAACCTCCCCATGCGCCGCTTCATCCTCGCCGGCTCCGACGACGCCGCGGCCCTCGTCGCCATCGAGCACGGCGGCTTCGCCTACTCCATCGAAGTCTTCGAATACGCGAAGTCCGACGGCAAATGGACCCAAACGAGCCGCCGCGTCGTCCCCCGCAAACCCGAGGGCCTCCAGGACCTCGTGAAGCTGATGACCGCGCCGAAGCCGGGGGCGAAAGCCCCCGCGCCTCCTGTCTCGCGCAAACCCGTCATCTATTTTTCCGAGGCCCCCTGGGACGGCGCCGCCTACTCCCTCGAGATCCCGCTGGAGAAATCCGCCGACGCCCCCGATCCTGCCATCCGCGTGAGCCTTTGGGGCAACCCCGAATTCCCCGACGGCCAGACCATCCGCTTCACCGGAAAAGAGAACACCGGCGGCGGCCCCGGAAAAGGCGACGGCCACGCGACGTACCAGACCGTCTTCAATAAGTCTTGGCCCGACGGCTTGGCTGGGACCATCGTCTTCGCGTCCCTCGTGAAAGGAAAGCCCGTCGTCGGCTCTTATGATTTCACGTCGACGAAGGGGAAGACGTTCAAAGGCACGTTCACGGCCGCCTGGGGCAACGAGCCTCCGGGTGTCATCCGGTAAATCGGTATAATCCCGGACCAGCCATGAGCTCCCATTCCCGCCGCCCGCCCCAGAAAACCCCCGGCCGCGTCGTCGCCGAGTATGCTTTCAAATACTCCCGCTCGTTCTTCGACTTCGCCGCGAAGAAGCTCCCGGAGCTGGCTCAATATCCGCCCGACCAGGAGCGCGGCCCTCGCCTGCAGGCCGCCATCACAGCCGGCGCCCTGATCCAGGCCGAGCGCCGCAGCGCCGGCGCCGGCCGCAACGAGCTCCATCAGGACGTGGTCAAGAATCTGCCCCTGGCCTCCCAGAGCCGCCAGGTCGCCCTCATCCAGGACCTCGCCGCCGAGCTGCTCCAGGCCAGCCGCGAGGACATGCCCGGCCGCGCCATCCCGTCGTTCGCCGACGTCGCGGGCCAAGCCGACCAGCATCTGATCGGCCTCATCGGCGAATGGCTCGTCCGCGGCTTCTCGAAGAAGACCGAGCTGAACCCGACGGACGCGAAGGTGGGGGGAGTCCTCGGGCGCAACGCGTGGACCAGCGCCACGATGATCGCGCGGATGCTTCAGCCTAAGCCGAAGCAATAGGTCGAAACTACCAAGCCTCGCGGCCGACGGGTGCGCCCCAGTCGATCTCGCTATGGCGATTTTTCTTCGTGATCTTCTTCAGTAATTGAGAGAGCGACAGTCGTCCAGTCTTCGCACTCAAGAGCTGCTTCAGCTTGGCAGGGGGGATGGTTCGACCGGCATCGGCGTCTTCGATGCCATTCTCGGCGTTAGCGAGAAATATTAATCGTTCCACGGCATCTTCGAACGTCGCGTTGTCCGGCAAACTCCTCAGGGCCTCGATAGCTTTTTGCTTTTTCGTCATGGCATGAGGATAGTCGGAGTTGCCCACGAATTCAATGCCTATCGAGTGAGAAATGGGAACAAAATAGACCCTCAAATCGTATACATAGGGGGCCTTGACGAACCCGGCGAGTGCCGTTAGAATATATATGAATACAAACGCACACAATCCAATTATGTCCAAAACGGTCACTCTCCGCCTCGACGACGCGACTTACGCTTTCTTTCGCGATTGGGCGCAAGCCGACAACCGCACTCTCTCGAACATGATCGAGACGGCGGCCAAGCGGCATCTGGAGCGCTTTGTCGATCCGAAGGAAGAGCGTGAGATCCTGGGCGATGCGGCGCTGATGCGCCGCCTGCGCAAAGGCACGCGCGACGCGAAACTCCGCCGCGGCCGTTGGGTTGACTGAATATCGGATCTTAGAAACCGCCTCCTTCCTTGAGGACTTGGCTGCCGTTCCCGCCTCACAGCGGGATCGGATCAAGGCAAAGCTCGATGGCTACGTCTATCCATTCTTGAGGCGCTCGCCGCGCGAGCATCCCCAAACCCGCGCATTGCGCGGCTACCATCCGATGGCCTGGCGGTGGCGCTTGGGCGAATGGCGTGCGTTTTATCACATTGACGATGAGAACCGAGCCGTACTCATGATCGGGCTGACTTTGAGACGGGACGCCTACTGATATCTCGACCCTCGTCCTTGAAAACGCCGTCACATCCTGTTACACTCGCCGCATCATGAAAACCACCCTCCTCGTTCTCGCCGCCGTCGCCGTTTCCTCCGTGCACGCCTTCGCCGCCGATGCCGCCAAGAAAGTCGATTTCGCCAAGGACGTCGCGCCCATCTTCAAGGCCAACTGCGTGAAGTGCCACGGCACGGACCCGAACAAGCCCATGAAGAGGCCCGCCGCTAAGCTCAATCTCCAGAGCGAGGCCGACGCCCTCAAGCCCGGCAAGTCCGGCAACGACGTCGTCCCCGGCGACGCCAAGAACAGCCTGCTGTTCAAGCTCCTCGCCGGCCCCGTCACCGTGCCGCAGGACGACGGCACCGTCGACAAGGAGATCGACCCCATGCCCAAGGTCAAGAAGGGCGAGAAGTGGGTCGCCATGAAGCCCGAGGACGTCGCCGTGATCCAGCAGTGGATCGACGGGCTGCCGCCCCAGCAGGCCGCGAAATAGAGGCCCCTTTCCCGGCCGCCGCTCTCTCATTTTTGTAGAATTGTCTTAACGCCGCTCCGTCGGCGAAACACTCCCATGCCCGTCGATCTCGATAAGCTCAATCCCGAGCAGAAAGCCGGGGCCACCCATCTGGACGGCCCCTTGCTGGTGCTCGCCGGCGCCGGCACCGGCAAGACGCGCGTCATCACCTACCGCGTCGCCCGCCTGCTCGAGACCGGCGTGCCCCCGGGCAAGATTCTGGCGGTGACTTTCACGAACAAGGCCGCCGCCGAGATGCGCAAGCGCATCGAGGAGCTCGCTCCCGGCCAGGGCGCCCTCGTCTGGGTCTACACCTTCCATGCGTTCGGCGCCCGCTTCCTGCGCGAGCACCACGCCGCGCTCGGCCTGCCGCGCCATTTCACCATCTACGATTCCTCCGACCAGAAGAAGCTCGTCACCGAGTCGATGAAGGAGCTCGGGCTCGAGGACCAGAAGAGCAAGGCCGGCCTGTACGTGAGCCTGATCTCGCGCGCCAAGGACGACCTTCTGGACGCGGGCTCCTACGAGATCCACGCCATGACGTCGATCGACCAGTCGCGGCAGATCGCGGCCAAGATCTACAAGGTCTATCAGCGCAAGCTCGAACAAGCGGGAGCGCTCGACTTCGGGGACCTGTTGATGAGGACCTGCCAGCTCCTGCGCGACAACGCCGAGATCCGCGAGAAATGGCAGAACACGTTCTCCCACATGCTCGTCGACGAGTACCAAGACACGAACCACACTCAATACATCCTGACGAAGACGCTCTCCGCCAAGCATAAGAACGTCTGCGTCGTCGGCGACGACGACCAATCCATCTATTCCTGGCGCGGCGCCAACATCCGCAATATCCTCGAATTCGAGCGGGACTTCCCGAACACCAAGGTCGTCACCTTGGAGCAGAACTATCGTTCGACCTCGCGCATCCTCGACGCCGCAGGTCTCGTCATCCACCACAACAAGACCCGCAAGCCCAAGAAGCTGTGGACTCAGGCCGAGGCGGGAGACGAGATCCGCGTGCAGGAGCTGCCCAACGAGTCCGAGGAGGCGGGGTGGGTCGTGCGCCGCATCCAGGAGGAGATCGAGCACGGGCGCTCTCTCCGGGAGATCGCGGTGTTCTACCGCACGAACGCCCAGTCGCGCTCCTTCGAGGAGGCCATGCGCCGCGCGCGCATGCCCTACAAGATCGTCGGCGCCGTGCGCTTCTACGAGCGCAAGGAGATCAAGGACGCCCTCGCCTACGCGCGCGTCATGGTCAACCCGGCGGACTCCGTCTCGCTCTCGCGCATCATCAACTGCCCGCCGCGCGGCTTGGGCGCCAAGAGCCTGGAGCTCGTCGAGAACTACGCGACTTTGCACGGCCTGACCCTCAACGACGCGTTCTGGGCCCACGGCCAGATCGAGGGACTCACGGCCAAGGCCCATTCCGCCGTCGAGGAGATGACGAAGACCTTCGCGCGCCTGCGCGAGGTCGTCCCGGCCATGCCCGCGGCCGGGGCGCTGTCGGTGATCCTGGAGGCGA
This sequence comes from Elusimicrobiota bacterium, assembly GCA_035606075.1. Lineage (GTDB taxonomy): Bacteria > Elusimicrobiota > Elusimicrobia > UBA1565 > UBA9628 > GWA2-66-18. The sequence goes on along the minus strand of DATNGC010000212.1, from coordinate 5,906 downwards.
CCGGCTATTCCGAATGGCTCCAGTCCGAGACCGAGACCGATCCCGAGGCCGCCGGCCGCGTGGCGAACGTCGCCGAGCTCGTCAACGCCGTCAAGGAATACGACGAGCGGGTGAAGTCCGAGGGCGGAAACAGCGAGCTCGGCCGCTACTTGGAAGACATCACTTTGCAGACCGACCTCGACGGCTACGACGAGTCCGTCCCCGCCGTCACCTTGATGACCATCCACCTCGCCAAGGGCCTCGAGTATCCCGTCGTGTTCCTGACCGGACTCGAGGAAGGCTTGTTCCCGATCGGCGGCGGAAACGCCACCCCCGACGACTTGGAGGAGGAGCGCCGTCTCTGCTACGTCGGCATCACGCGCGCGCGCCAGCGCCTGTTCATGACCTACGCCGCCACGCGCCGCCTCTTCGGCCAGGTCTACGCGAGCCTCCCGTCGCGCTTCATCCTGGAGGCCAAGCTGTTCGGGCAGAGAGAATCTCGGCCAATGCCCCAGCAATTCGGTCCGACGCCGAGCCAGAGGCCGGGGGCGTATCCCGCGCCCGCCGGACTCGGTTCGGCGCCGTCGGTGCGGGCGTCGGTCAAGGGATTCAAGACGGGACAATGCGTCAAGCACCCGACTTTCGGCCGCGGACTCGTCGTCGACGTGTCCGGGGCCGGCGAGACGATGAAGGTCACCGTTCGATTCGACGACGGGCGCGTCGCCAAGCTGCTCACGCGCTACGCCCCCCTGGAGCCCGCATGAGCGTTTCCGACGCGGACGTCAAGAAGATCGCCAAGCTCGCGCGCCTGCGCCTGAGCGACGACGAGGTCAAGCTGTACGGCGGCCAGCTCACGAAGATCCTGGACTCGATGGCCGAACTCGCCGCGCTCGACACGAAGAACGTCCCGCCCACGACCTCCGTGCTCGGCGTGACCGACGTGACGCGCGAGGACGAGCCCAAGATCTTCGAGGGGCGCGAGCGATTGCTGGAGAACGCTCCCGACCGCGACGGCCCTTATTTCAAAGTGCGAAAGGTCATCGCTTGATTCTTATCCTCGCCTTGACCGCCGTTCTTCTCTCGCCCGCGAACGCCGCCGGTGTTCCCGGCGCGGCGGCGAAAAAGGCCCTCGCCTCGGGCATCCGTTCCTACCATCGATTGGACCTCCAGGGAGCTCTCTCCCATTTCGACTCGGCCATCGCCGCCTTTCCCGGCTGGAAGACCGCCTCGGGCTTCCGCGCCGCCTGCCGCCAGACGCTCGGCGACGCCGCCGGCGCGCGCGAGGACGCGACGCTCGCGTCCAAGCTCAAGCCCATGGACGCCCAATCCTACGCCGCGCGCGGCAAGGCTCGTCTGACCTTGCGCGAGTACGACGGCGCGCTCGCCGACTTCAAGGCCGCCCAGGAGGCGGACGCCTCTTCCGTGGAAGGCCCGCTCGGCGTCGGCTCCGTGCTGTCCGCGCAGGGCAAGACGCGCGAGGCGCTCAAGGCGCTCGACGAGGCCGTGCGCGTCGATCCGCAGTCCGCCGCCGCTCTTCTGCTGCGCGGCTCGGTCAAGGATCGCCTGCGCGACTTCCGCGGCGCCGCCGACGACTACGGGTCGGTTGCGGAGATCAACCCGAAGTTCGCCTGGGCGCGCCTGTACCGCGGCAAGTCCCTGCGCGAGATGAAGGACTACCGCGGCTCGGAGCGGGAGCTCTCCGCCTTCCTCGACGCCGAGCCCGACCACGAGGACGCCAGCTACCTGCGCAGCAACGTGCGCTTCCTGCTCGGCGACTACCGCGGCGCCGTCGCGGACCTGACCAAGGTGATCTCGCTGGACCCGCGCAAAGGGTTGGCCTACACGAACCGCGGCCTCGCGCGCGCTCAGCTCGGCGAGAAGGACGGCGCGCTGTCCGACCTGCGCAAGGCCCTCGAGCTCGACCCGTCGCGGCGCGACAAGATCCAGGCCGCGATCGACTCGATCGGTTCGTCGTCCGCGGCGGACGAGCCGCCGCCGGCGCCGGCCCGCGCGCGCGCCGCCCTCGCGCCGCCGTCCGACGAGCCGGCGGACGGTCCCGCGACCGTCACGATCGAGGACCAGGGCTCCGACCGCGCGCCGCGCCGGCCGAAGGCCCCGACCGCGGACCTCGACGACTCTCTTCCGGCTCCGGCGAAGACGTCCCCCGACGCCGCGCCCGCCAAGCGCGGCAAGCACGAGATCCCGGCCGAGCAGAACAACGGAGAGGAAAACTCCCAATTCATCCAATGATTGATATCACCCGATCGTCCGCTGCTCAAATTTCTGACGCCGTGAAAAAGGGCGAATTGACGGCGGAAGCCGTCGCGCAGGCCCATCTTTCCCGCATCGAAACGCTCGAGCCGACCGTGAAGGCCTTCCTGGCAGTCACGAAGGACCTCGCTCTCGAGAAAGCCCGCGCCGTCGACTTGAAGCGCAAGAAGGGAGAGCCGCTCGGGCCGCTGGCCGGGGTGCCGGTGGCTCTTAAAGATAATTTGCAGCTCACCGGCGTCGAGACGACGTGCGCCTCGAAGATCCTCAAGGGTCACGTCGCCGCCTACGACGGCACCGCCGTCGCGCGGCTCAAGGCCGCCGACGCCGTCTTCGTCGGCAAGACGAACCTCGACGAGTTCGCGATGGGCTCCTCGACCGAGAACTCGGCCTTCCAGAAGACCACGAATCCTTGGGATCAAGCCTGCGTCCCCGGCGGCTCCTCGGGCGGCTCGGCCGCGGCGGCCGCGGCGCGCATGTGCTCGATCGCGCTCGGCTCCGACACCGGAGGCTCGATCCGCCAGCCCGCCGCGTTCTGCGGCGTGGTGGGACTCAAGCCCACCTACGGCCTGGTCTCGCGCTACGGCCTCGTGGCCTTCGCGTCCTCGCTCGACCAGATCGGCCCGTTCACGCGCACGACGGAAGACGCGGCGCTCGCGCTCTCGGTCATCGGCGGGCACGACCCTCTCGACAGCACCTCGTCGACGAACCCGGCGCCGCCGGTCCCGCCGGTCCCCAAGGACCTCACGGGCGTGCGCGTGGGCCTGCCGCGCGAGTACTTCATCGAGGGCCTCGACCCGGAGGTGGAGAAGTCCGTGCGCGCGGCGGTCGCCGTGCTCAAGGACCTCGGCGCCGAGATCAAGGAAGTGCGCCTGCCGCACACGAAGTACGCGATCGCGACCTACTACATCATCGCGCCGTCCGAGGCGAGCTCGAACCTGGCGCGCTTCGACGGCATCCGCTACGGGCACGTGGACCGCGGCGCCGCGACGCTCGAGGACGTCTATGAGATGACGCGCGGCGCCGGTTTCGGCCCCGAGGTCAAGCGCCGCATCATGCTCGGCACGTACGCGCTCTCCTCCGGCTACTACGACGCCTACTACTCGAAGGCCCAGCGCGTGCGCACGCTGATGGCGCAGGATTTCAAGGACGCGTACCGCGAGGTCGACGTGATCGCCTGCCCGACCACGCCGACGCCCCCGTTCCGCTTCGGCGAGAAGACGAACGACCCCGTCGCGATGTACCTCTCCGACGTGTTCACGATCCCGTCCAACATGGCCGGCAACGCGTCGGTCTCGATCCCGTGCGGCCTGACGTCGAAGGGCCTGCCGCTGGGCTTCCAGCTGATCGCCGACCAGTTCGCCGACAAGACCCTGCTGGCCATCGCGCGCGCCTACGAGAAGGCGCGTCCGTTCCCGGCCTTGAAGTGAGCGCGGCGAAGGAATTCTCGGCGGGCGGCGTCGTCGGCCGGGGCGGAAAGGTTCTGCTGGTCGAGGTGGAGAACCTGAAGGGGGAGATCGTCTGGACCTTCCCGAAGGGCCACCTCGAGAAGGGCGAGACGTGGCTCGCGGCCGGCCTGCGCGAGGTGGAGGAGGAGACGGGCTGGAAGTGCCGCAGCCTGGGCCTCCTGTCGAACGTGACGTACTTCTTTCGCCGCAATGAGAAGCTGGTGTTCAAGCGCGTGCGCTGGTTCCGCATGGAGCCGGTGAGGAAGACGGGCAAGCCGGACGCGAAGGAGATCCGCCGGACGCGCTGGGTCGACGCGGAGAAGGCCGTCGACCTGCTGGCGTATCCGGGCGATCACCGCCTGCTCGCCCGTTATATGGGGAAGTGACCGCGGTCGCAGGCGGCGTGCCTAAACGAGGGCTGGCGAATTCGCGATCTATGCCGCAAACTAGGACCTGGGACTCATGAAACAATACGAGCTGGTCATCGGACTCGAGGTGCACTGCCAACTGGCGACGGAGAGCAAGCTGTTCTGCTCTTGTCCCACCGACGGATTCGGAGAGACTCCGAACACGCGCGTCTGCCCCGTGTGCACGGCTCAACCGGGAGTCCTTCCCGTCCTGAACAAGAAGGCCGTGGAGCTCGCGTACAAGGCCGCGCTCGCCGTGGAGTGTAAACTCAATTCACAATCGATCTTCGCTCGTAAGAACTATTTCTATCCGGACCTGCCCAAGGCGTATCAAATCTCGCAGTATGACCAACCCTTCTCCGAGCATGGGAAGCTCCAGATCGAAGTGAAGGGCCAGGCTCCCAAGACGATCGGCATCACGCGCATCCACATGGAAGAGGACGCCGGCAAGCTCGTCCATGACCAAGGCGCGGGCTCGCTGGTCGATTTCAATCGCGCCGGGGTCCCGCTCATCGAGATCGTGTCCGAGCCCGAGATGCGCAGCTCGGACGAGGCGTACGAATATCTCTCGGCGCTGAAAGAAGTCATCCAATTCGTGGGAGCATCGACCTGCGATATGGAAAAAGGCGAGATGCGCTGCGACGCCAATGTGTCGGTCCGCCCCGTGGGACAAAAAGAATTTGGAACTCGAGCCGAGATCAAGAACGTGAATTCGTTCAAGAACGTCAAAGACGCGATCGAATACGAGTTCCGTCGCCAAGTCGAGGTCGTGGAGTCGGGCGGGAAGATCGTTCAAGAGACGCGGCTTTGGAATGCGGACAAGCAAGCCACCTTCTCGATGCGCTCGAAGGAAGACGCTCACGACTACCGCTATTTCCCGGACCCCGACCTGGTGCCGCTCACGGCCGCGCCGGAGCGCGTCGCCGCGCTGAAGGCGGCGCTGCCGGAGCTGCCGGAGGCCAAGCGCCGGCGCTTCATGTCGGAGCTCGGGCTCTCGCCGTACGACGCGGGCGTCCTCACGCACAACCAGGGGCTCGCGGACTTCTTCGAGAAAGCCGCCGGCGCGGCGCCGAAGGCGGCGGTCAAGACCGTCGCCAACCTGCTCTCGACCGAGATGCTCGCGCGCCTGAACGCCGAGAACAAGACCGCCGCCGACGCGCCGTTCGCGCCGGGACACCTCGGCCAGCTTGCCGGGCTCGTCGCGGCCGGGACGCTGTCGAGCAAGGGCGCCAAGGACGTGTTCGCGCGCATGTGGGAGACCGGCAAGGAGCCGCAGGCGCTCGTCGCGGAGCTCGGGCTCTCCCAGGTCTCCGACGACAAGCAGATCATGGAGTGGGTCAAGCAGGCCGTCGCCGCCAACCCGAAGGCCGCGGCCGACGTGAAGGGGGGCAAGGACGCCGCCGTCGGCTCGCTCGTCGGCGCGGTGATGAAGCTGTCCAAGGGCAAGGCCAACCCGGCGCTCGTCAACAAGCTGATCAAGGAGGCCGTCCAGGCATGAACCGCCGACTCTCGTCTCTCGCCGCCGCGACGATCGCTCCGCTCTCGCTCCTGCTCGCGCCCGCCGCGCGCGCCTACGACAGCATCCATTTCCAGCAGCCCATCAAGGCCGCCGAGAAATCCAAGCTCGTGGCGGCCGCGTCCTCCGGGGACCGCCTCTACGTCCTCGACGCGCGCACGAGCACGCTGTCGATCTACGAGAACGACAAGCTCCTCAAGACGGCCGGCTCGGAGGGGAACAAGCCGGGCCAGCTCAGCGAGCCCGGCGGCGTCGACGTGGGACCGACGGGCAAGGTCTACGTCGCCG
>DATNGC010000211.1:0-19603 GCA_035606075.1 Elusimicrobiota bacterium | reverse complement strand
GCGCATCGAACGCCATATCCGGGAAGCCGTGGAGTTCTTCAACGGGAAGGCCGGGGAGCCGCGGAGCTTCGACGCGCTGCACGGGCTTTTGGAATCGCAGGGCTACCGGCTCGCGTATTGGAAAACGGCGGCCGACGAGATCAACTACCGGCGAGTCTTCGACATCAACGACCTCGCGGGGCTGCGCATGGAGCGCGAGGAGGTCTTCGACGCGACGCACGCGCTCGTGCTGGACCTGCTGGCGTCCGGGAAGGCCACGGGACTGCGCATCGACCACCCCGACGGGCTCTACGACCCGGGGCGCTACTTCGAGAGGCTTCAAGCGGCCTTCGCGCGCGCCTGGCTGCGCCGGCGCCTGCGCCCGGGCGGCGAGCTGACCGCGCAGGAGCTGGCCGAGCTCGATGCCTGGCGGGCGGAGGCCCTGCGCAAGGACTTCAAGGGGACCGAGGCGCGTCCGCTGTACGTCGTCGCGGAGAAGATCCTGTCTCCCGGCGAGGAGGTCGACCCGCACTGGGCGGTCGACGGCACCAGCGGCTACGAGTTCCTCAACGACGTCAACCGCGCCTTCGCCGATCCGGCGGGATCCGCCGCGCTCGTGCGCGTCTACGAGTCCTTCACGGGCAAGCGCGCTCCGCCCGAGACGGTGTGCTACGCGAGCAAGAAGACCATCACCTCCACGACCATGGCCAGCGAGCTCAACGTCCTCGCCGACCGGCTCGCCGGTATCTCCGAGGCCGACCGCCGCACGCGGGACTTCACGCGGCAGAGCCTTCGGCGCGCGCTGGGAGAGATCGTCGCCTGCTTTCCCGTCTACCGCACCTACGTCACGGGCGCGCGCGCGACGGCGTACGATCGCGCCGTCATCGACGAGGCGGTCGCGCGCGCGCGGCGGCGAAATCCCGCGATGGAGCCGACGATCTTCGACTTCATCCGCGGCCACATGCTCCCCAAGAACGCCGAGGCTCCCGACGACCCGCGGGCCCGCGACGAGCTCCGCTTCGCGATGAAGCTGCAGCAGTACACGGCGCCGGTGCAGGCCAAGGGCATCGAGGACACCGCCTTCTACCGCTATCACGTCCTGATCTCCAACAACGAGGTCGGCTCGGAGCTGGCGCGCTTCACGCAGACGCTCGGACAGTTCCACGCCGCCAACCGGCGGCGCGCGGAGCAGCAGCCGCGCACGATGCTCGCGACCGCCACCCACGACACGAAGCGGGGGGAGGACGCGCGCGCGCGGATCGTCGCGCTGTCGGAGATCCCGTCGGAATGGGCGGCCGAGGTCGAGAGGTGGTCCCTGGCCAACCGGGGCGCGAAGACGGACCTCGGCGGGAGTCCCGCGCCCGACGCCAACGACGAGTATTTCTTTTATCAAGCGCTGCTCGGGGCGTGGGACTTCGACGGCGGCGAGTCGCGGGGGACGGACTCGCTGCGCGAGCGCCTGCAGGCCTATCTCCTGAAGGCGGGACGCGAGGCGAAGCTGAAGACCAGCTGGCTCGCGCCGAACTTAGAATACGAGAAGGCGACGGCCGGCTTCGTCGCGGCGGTCCTGGAGAACCGGGCCTTCCTCGACCGCTTCCTGCCGTTCGCGCGGCGCGTGGCCGCTCTAGGGGCGCTGTCCTCGCTGGCTCGCACGGTCCTCAAGACGGCGTCGCCGGGAGTCGCCGACTTCTTCCAAGGGACGGAGCTCTGGGACCTGAGCCTGGTCGACCCGGACAACCGCCGGCCGGTCGACTACGGCGCGCGCCGCGAGCTGCTCGCGTCGCTCGAGCCGCTGCTGTCCGGCGGCGCCGGCGCCGCGGCCGGGCTCCGCAACCTCCTTGAAAGCTGGCCCGACGGGCGCGTCAAGCTGTTCGTCACGGCCAAGGCGCTGCGGTGCCGGCGCGGCCGGCGCGAGCTCTTCTTGAAGGGCGGCTACGCCCCGCTCGAGCTGCGCGGCCGCTGGGCGGACCGCTTCATCGCCTTCCGCCGGGAGCACGGCGGCGAGGAAGCCGTCGTCGTCGCGCCCCGCCTGCTGGCCGGGCCGCTCTGGAAGAAGGGCGCCTCGGGCGCGCGCGCCCTGACGCACGCGACCGCCTTGGCGCCTCCGGCCGGCGGCTTCCCGCCGCTCGAGGACGCTTTCACGGGCGCGCGGCTGGCGGCCAACGGAAGCTTGCGCGACTCCTTGCCGATCTTTCCCTTCGGCCTCTTCGTCCGGGGGGCGGCGTCGTGAAATATTTCCTTGTCAAAGGCGTCACGGCGCCCCGCTGGCGAAGCGGCGGCGGCGAATGGCATGCTGTGGCCGGGAGGACCGCATGACCATGGAGTCGGCGATCGGGCGCGTCGCTCGCGAGCAGCTCGAGGACGGCATCGTCTCGCTGTTCGTCAAGCAGGCGTTGGCCGAGGCCGCGCTGACGTGGCGCCGCCGCGTCCGCTTCCGCCGCCAGGAGAACGCGGAAGCCGTGCGGGCCTATTGCGCGATGACGCCGGCCGAGTTCGAGGGCATCAACGCGCGGCAGCGCTGGGCGAACTGGCGGACCATCCCGCGCAGCCTCCACGGACGGCTCCCGGCCGCTCCGTGCAAGGCGGTCGATCTCTGCTCCGGCGTCGGGCACTCGGCCCAAGTCCTGGCCTACTACCTGCCGCGAGGCTCCGAGATCCTCGGTCTCGAGTACAATCCGGAGTTCGTGCGCGCCGCCGAGGCGCGCTCCTACGAGGGCGCGGGCGGCGAGGGCGTCAAGGTCCGATTCCGGACGCAGTCGGTGCTGGAGACGTTCCGGGACGCGGCCGGAGAGCCCCTCGCGGACGCGAGCGTCGACCTCGTCAACGCGTGCGGAGCGCTCGGCATCCATTTCGTCGAGGCCGATCTCGAGCGGCTTTTGGACGAGGTGGCGCGCGTGCTCAAACCCGGAGGGCTCGCCGCCGTCGACTCGGGCTCCGAAGGCGTGGACCACGCCCGCATGATCCGGATGTTCGAGAAGCGCGGCTTCGAGACGATGGGCCGCGCCAAGAGCTGCTTCTTGGACCGGTTCACGCACCTCTGCTTCCGCAAGCCTCCGCTGAAATAAGCCGGTCAACGAAGCGGGACAGGGTCTCCATGGCGGGCGTCCGGCCCGGCGATTATCATGACCGCATGAACATCGCGCCGACGCGCTCATCGGTGATCATCCCGGCCGACGGCACCAGCCTCGAAGGCGACCTCGTCGTCCCTCAAGGCGCGCACGGACTCGCGATCTTCGCCCACGGCAGCGGCAGCAGCCGCTACAGCCCGCGCAACCGCTTCGTCGCCGAGCGGCTTCAGGCCGCCGGGATCGCGACGCTGCTGATGGACCTGCTCACCGACATCGAAGGCGGCATCGACGAGACGACGGCCGAGTTCCGCTTCGACATCGGCCTGCTCGCGCGCCGCCTGGACAGCGCCGCCTCTTTCTGCCGCTCGTATCCGGAGACGAGCGCCCTGCGCCTCGGCCTGTTCGGCGCCTCGACCGGCGCCGCCGCCGCCCTGATCGCCGCGGCCGACCGGCCGGAGCGCTACGGTGCCGTGGTCTCTCGCGGCGGGCGGCCGGACCTGGCGGGGGACTCGCTCGCGCGCGTCTCGGCGCCGACCCTCCTGATCGTCGGAGGGAACGACTCGCCCGACGTCCAGAAATGGAACATCGACGCGCTCGCGCGCCTGCGCGGGCCGCGGAAGCTGGTCGTCGTGCCGGGCGCGGGCCATCTCTTCGAGGAGGCGGGAGCGCTCGAGACGGTCGCCGACGCCGCCGCCGCATGGTTCGCCGACTCTCTGCGCTGACCCGCCGCCGCGGGTCGAGGAGGAGGTCGAAGAGCTATAATTGCCGAGATGATCCGCTATCTCCGGTTCCTCTCCGGCAGTGAACGAAGCCGCGAGTCAAACCGGCATCTTGGCTTCACGCTCGCTTTCGTCGCCGGAGCGGTCAACGCCGGCGGCTATCTGGCCGTCTCCCAATACACGTCCCACATGACGGGTATCCTCTCGTCCATGGCCGACAATCTCGCCTTGAGCCAGTTGCGCCTGGTCGCCTCCGGGCTCGCGGCGTGGCTTTCCTTCATCGTCGGGGCGGCGACCTCGGCGATCCTGATCAATTGGGCCCGCCGGCGCAAGCTGCGCAGCGAGTACGCGATGGCCCTGATGTTCGAGGCGGTCCTCATGCTCGTCTTCGGCTTCCTCGGGGCGACGCTCAAGGTCTTCGTCGGATTCTTCGTTCCCGCAACCGTTCTATTGCTCTGCTACCTGATGGGCCTGCAGAACGCGATCATCACCAAGGTTTCCCAGGCGGAGATACGGACGACGCACATGACGGGGAACTCGACCGACCTCGGCATCGAGCTCGGCAAGCTCTTCTATTGGAATCGCGACGCCGCGGCGCAGGGCAAAGTCCTCGCCAATCGGGAGCGGATGAGCATGCTCGCCGGGCTGATCGGGTTCTTCGTGCTCGGCGGATTCCTCGGCGCGCTGGGCTTCAAGCACGCCGGCTACGTCTCGACCGTCCCGCTGGCCGTCCTGCTCTTCGTCATCGCCGTCGTGCCCGTCTGGGACGATCTCTCGATCGGCGTCGGACCCTCGTTTTTTCCACAGGAGCCCGGCCCGTCCTGAGGCGGAAATCCTTTTTCCGCGCCGGCATCCGGCCATCATAAGCGGTTTCCTACGATGAGTCCGTACGACGGGAGAACCCATGAGGAGGAAAAGCTGGGTGAGAAGAGTCGCGGGCCGTGAATTGAGCGACTCGAGAAGCGGAAAAAAAGCTACGATGTGGCTTGTCACGTCCGCTTTCTGGAGAGATGGGTGAGCGGCTGAAACCGACGGTTTGCTAAACCGTTGTACTTGTGCAAACGGGTACCGAGGGTTCGAATCCCTCTCTCTCCGAACTTTCCAATAATACAGAGGTAGTTCGGGTCTCGGCCGAGATATCAAGACTTCGGGCCGACTCCGAGCCTTCGAACAATGAACGGCCAGTTCTCGAGTCTCGACGAGTTCTGGCCGTTCTATTTGTCCCAGCACCTCGACCGGACCACGCGCCGCCTGCATTTCCTCGGCACGACGCTGGGCTTGGTCCTCCTTGCGCTCGCCCTGCTCCTGCGCGAGCCGCGGCTGCTCCTCGCCGCTCTCGCCGCCGCCTACGGCTGCGCGTGGATCGGGCACTTCTTCTTCGAGAAGAACGCTCCGGCGACGTTCAAGCATCCCCTGCTGTCGCTGAAAGCGGACTTTCGCATGTACGCGCATATGTGGAGAGGGGGGCTCGACGAGGAGATCCGCCGCAACACCGCCGGCATCCGCGCCTTTCGCGAGGACTAGGCGGGGCCGGCGGCGCCGGCCTTGAAAAAATCGCCGAGCTGCTCGATGTTCTCGAGACGCCGGCACGGCGGCAGCGACCTCAGGAAGGTCTTGCCATAGCCCTTGCGGAGCAGGCGCGAGTCCAGGCAGACCACCGCCCCGCGGTCCGTGCCGGAGCGGATCAGGCGCCCGAAGCCCTGACGGAACTTCATCACGGCTTTCGGCAGCGACCAGTCGCGAAAATAGTCCCCTTCGTTGTCCTCGAGGAAGCGCCGGCGCGCCTCCTCGAGCGGGGAGCCCACGTTGGAGAAGGGGAGCTTCGTGAGCACCACGCAGGACAGCGCCGGGCCCGGCACGTCGACGCCCTGCCAGAACGTGTCCACGCCGAGCAGGACCGCGTCGCCCGCCTCCGCGAACTGCTCGAGCAGGGCCTCGTGCCCGGTCGCGCCTTGCGCCCACACCGGACGCCCTTTCACGCTCTTGCGCAGCAGCGCGTGCACGCGCTTGAGCAGCTTCCAGCTGGAGAAAAGGAGGAAGACCCCGCCCGGGACGCGAGCCACGATGTCCTCGCAGTGCTTCGCGATCGCGGCCGCGTGCGCCGCCTCGTCCGCGGGGTCCGGCACGCCGTCCACGCACCACAGCGCCGCCTGCGTCGCGTAGTCGTAGGGCGAGTCGAGGGCGAGCTCGGCCGCGTCCGGCAGGCCCACGCGCGCCTTGAACCCCTTGAGGCCGTCGCCGCTGGCGAGCGTGGCCGAGGTCAGGATGGCGGGCACGCCGCGGGAGAACAGCCCCTCGGCGAGGCGCCGCCCGACGTCCAGGGGCGCGGCCCGCAGCTCGGGGCCCGTGCGCGGCCAGGACACCCAGCGCGCGGTCGTCGGCGACGGCTTGAGGATCTCCGAGAGGTCGCGCTCGAGCTGGACCGCGCGCGCCTGCAGGGTCCGGACCTCCGCCTCCCAGGCCCGGCCCTCGTGACGCGCGACTCCGCTCGACAGCGCGGCGTCGAGCGCGACGAGCTCCGCGGGGATCTCGCGAGGAGCCCCTTCTAAGAGACGGCCCGAGATCTCGTCGTCGGCGCCCTTGAGCTCGTGCGCGCGCGCGAGCTCCACCAGCAGAGCCGCTCCGGCCGACTCGGCCTTATCGGCCGAGTTCATAAGCAGCTCGTCGGCCGCCAGCTTGCCCGTCATCCGCACGTCGTCGCACAGCGTCACCAGACGGCCGAGCGACACCTCGAAGCCGAAGCGCGAGACCGCCGCTTCCTCCAGGTTGTGCGCCTCGTCGAGGATCAGCGCGTCGAAGGGGGGGAGCCGCGCGCCGGACAGCAGCAGGGCGTGGTTGACCACCACGATGGAGGCCTTGTCGGCGCGCTCGCGGTCCCGGCGCCACAGACAGCGGTCCCACATGGGTCCCGCCTGGCCGAAGCACACGTCCGTGTCGCGCGCGACGCGGTCCCACAGGTTCTGCGGCACCGGCACGGGCAGGCTCGCGCGATAGCCCGTCTGCGCCGTGCGCGCCCACGCGTCGAGCGCCGCGGCCGTCTCCTGCGCCTCGTCCGAGATCAGGCCCGGCTGGGCGCGAAGCCGGGTCAGGCGCTGGACGCACAGGTAGTTGTCGGCGCCCATCAGCATCGAGTACTTGAGCGGCAGGCCGAGGTCGGCGAGCACCTTCGCCACGATGGGCAGGTCGCCGTTGAGCAGCTGCTCCTGCAGAGCGCGCGTGTGAGTGGAGACGATCACGCGCCTCGCGTTGCGCACGGCCCACAGCGCGGCGGGGATCAGATAGGCGAGGGACTTGCCGACGCCGGTGCCGGCCTCGACGACCAGGCAGTCCTCGCGCTCGAGCGCGCTCGCGACCCCCTCGGCCATCGCCGATTGCGGCTCGCGCGCCTCCCAGCCCGGCAGAACCCGCTCCAGCGCGCCGCCGGGACCGAAGACCTCGTCGAGCTTCACGGCGTCATGATACCAATTCCCCCGCGGCCGCTCGGGGTCAGCGGGACAGCGCGGCGTACAGCTGGGGGAGGACCGGGCAGCCGGGCAGGTTCGGCGCGGGAGAGGCGGCCGCGACGGCCGCGTTCGCCGCTCGCCGCGCCGCGAGCGCCGCCGTCAGCGCCGCCTCCGCGTCCGCGACCTCCGCGTCGGAGGCCGCCGGCGGCGGCGCCGCCTGCAGGCGCTTCAAGGCGGCCTCATACACCGCGAGGCGCGCGTCCTGCGTGTCGGCCCCGGCCACCACCTGCACGACTTGGTCCACTCGATCGACCGCCGCGCGCCGCGGCGAGCTCGACAGCCGCGCCGTCCCGCTCGCGTCGAGGCGCGCCCCCAGCTCGTCGATCGCGGCCAGCGCGGCGCCGCGGCCGACGTCGAGACCGACGGAGGAATCCATGTAGTCGCCCGCCCGGCCGCGCACCGTCTCGTCCGTCTCCCGGCGCACGCCGCCGCGGAACGCGGCCAGGACCTCGGCGCGAGAGGCTTCCTGGTCCTGCGCCGCCCAACTTTCCTCGCGCCGGAACGAGCCCACCCCGTAGAACACCTTCTTCTTGCCGTCGGCCGAGGTCATCCCGCCGCCGTCGGTCGCGCCGTCGGGCCGCAGCGGCCGGTCGCGGCGCACCGCTTCCGGATATTGGCTCGGGTCGAAGTAGCGGTCGACCGGGTCGTTCATCAAGCCGAACAAGTCGAGATGGTTCAGCACCGCGCCCAGCGCTCCGCGCGCGACCGTCGCGCCGCCCTCTCCGCGGCGGGCGTTCGCGCGCCCCAAGTAGCCCTGCTGGTTCGGGTCGCGGCCGGTGACGATCTCGATGGGCGTGGACACGATGCCGCGCGGTATCTCCGTGACCAGCGCGGGCCACTGCGCGGGAGCGTAGCTCCAATGCGCCGCGCCGGCCTCGCCGCTCCTCGCCGCGTCGCGGCGCTTCTGAAGGAGTTCGCGGCCTAAGGCCACGGTGCGGCCCGTGGCCGCATCGGTCCAGCTCCGCGCGCGCAGCAGCGGCGGCACGTCCTCGCCGCCCTGCCACGTCCGGCCCGATGCGTCCTCCAAGCTCCAGCCCGCGGCGTCCTTGGCCAAGGCCTTCTCGTCGAAAAAGAGCCTCGTCACCCGTCCCGCGACGTCCGTCTCCAGCGCCAGCGGCTGCTGCTGGATCCAGCGCGTCGGCACGCCCTCGCCGAGCGCGATCGTCCGCCCGGCGACCTTGACCGAGACCAGCGTGCCGTCGCCCGCCAGGCCCAGCGCCACGGCGTCCGTGCGCAGGAAGCTCCAGCCGTGCGTCGGGCTCTTCGGATCGGCCGCGGCGGCCGTCGCCTTGCGCAGCTCGTCCTCGCCGAGGTAGACGGCCTGCACCGCGCCGTCTTTCGACAACGCGAAGCCCCAGGCGCTGAGCTTCAGCTTGAGCCAGCCTTCGCGCCGCGCGGCGAGCGCCTCGCTCGCGGCCTCGGCCGCGAGCGCCCGCAGCCCGGCCGCGCCGATGCTGCCGCTCGACCAGCTCTTCGCGTCCGGCGACGCGAGGAGCGCCTCCAGCGTGGGGAACTCCCCGGCCGGCGGCGCCGCGCCGTCGGGGGCCAGCGCCAGCACGAGCTCCGACGGGTCGCGCCAGCGCGCCGCGACGGAGGGCACCGCCGCGCGCAGGCCCGTGCGCGGATCGGGCGCGGCGGCGAACCACAGCGCGCGCCCGGAGTCCTCGAGACCGCGCAGCTCGGCGAGCGTCATCGTGCGCGTGGTCGCGCCGGTTCCCAGCGCGCCTCCGCCGGTCACCGCGACGTCCGCCGTCTCCAAGGCGTTCTGGAGCGCGGCGGCGCTCGCGGCCGCCGTCCGAGCCTCGCGCGCCTGGCGCAGCCGCTCGCGGGCGGCGTCCTCGCCTTCCACCACGACGCGCCAGCCGCGGGCCCGCGCGTCGGCCTCGGTCGCCGGCGCGGAGCCGGCCGCCCCGGGCGGCGCCAGGTACTGGCGTCCGGAGATCGTCGTCAGCAGGCCGCGGCTCTTGGCCTTGGCCAGGTCCTCCACCGTCGCCCAATCGGTCGTCCCGTCGGCGCCTTCCAGCGCGACGAGCGCGGGGATGGCGTCGGGCTTGCCGGTCCACCGCTCGCGCAGGCCGCGCAGGAAGGCGAGCGACTCGCTGGCCGGCTCGATCTCGCGCGTCTCGTCGGGAGAGCCGCGCAGGGCGCGCAGGCGCGTCTCGTCGAGAGCGATCGCCGCGTCGACGGTCAGGAGGCCGCGGCCGTATTGCAGGCGGTCGCGGCGGCGCGCCAGGCTCTCGCGCACGCCGAACAGCGCGTCGAGCGACCGCGCCCAGCCGGCGTCGGCCGCGACCTCCTTCGACGCCAAGGCCTTCTGCATCTCGGCGTCGAAGGCGTCGAGCGCCGTCACGTAGGCGTCGAGCGCCTTGTCCTTCAGCACGTGATCCTGGGCGCCGTCCGTCCGCGCCAGCCACGCCGCCAGCGCCTGGCGGCGCGCCGCGTCCGCGCCTTCCTGAAGCGTCTCCAGCTTCGCGATCTCCGCGCGCAGCGCCGGAGGCGCGCCCAGCGCGTCGCCGAGAGCGCCGCGCAGCGCCTCGCGCTCCGCGTCGGCGCCCTCCAGACCGGAGGCGGCGGAGCCGGCGCGGGCCGACACGTCCTGGCGCAGGAACTCCATGAGCCCGGTCCAGCCCGGCGAGTGCGCGGGGTCGGAGGTCTGCATGCCGTTGAGCACGCCGCTCAGCACCTCCTCGAGCGCCCGGCGGCGCCCCTGCACGTCGGTCTTCGTGAGCAGGTCCAAGCGCTCGGCGGGCGTGAAGTCGTTGTCGCGCACCGCGTCGGCGTCCTTGGCGGCGGTGCGGTAGCGCGCCGAGAGCTCGCGCAGCTGGGCCAGGACCGAGCCGGGCTGGCCCGCGAGGAGGGCCTCGACCTGGCGCTCGAAATCGGCGTCCTGCATGCGGTCCGCCCAATAGGCGAGCAGCTTCTCGCGCGGCGTGCGCTCGAGAGGATCGTCGCCGGGCCCCGCGGCGGCCGGCGGGGCGCTCATGGCGTAGGAGGCCGGCTTGATCCCGAGCGCGGTCAGCTCCGTCGTCAGGCGGGAGAAGTCCTCGCGCAGGGCGTACAGCGCCGTGACGAAGGCCTCCTGCGCGGCCTGGGCCTCGGCCGCGGCGGCGGCCGCCTCGGACACCGGCGCCATCTGGGCGCGGACGCGCTCCAGCGTCCCGGCCAGCTCTCGCCGGGCCAGGGTCTCCCGCAGGCGCGCGGCCGCGACGACCCGCGTCTTGTCGGCGACGGACGCCATCAGCGCGTGCAGCAGGAGGCCCAGGGACTTCAAGCGGTCCTGCGACTCGAGCTCGCGCCGCAGGGCGTTGTCCAGGACGTTCGTCAGAGCGTTCTGGATGTCCTCGGGATGCGGCGCCTCGAGGAACGCCCCCGAGACCCACTGGCCCTTGAACATCCCGACCGCCGCGATCGGCGTGAAGCCGCGGGAGCTCATCTTCTGGGCGATCATGTCCGCGGCCAGCTCCGGGTACTGGCCGCGACCCGCCTGGTCCTGGAACTGCGCGGGAAGACCCTTCTCGAACAAGGTGCGCCCGAGCGCGTCAAGGTCCAGGGACTCGGCGTCCTTCAAGTACCGCTCCGCGATCGAGGAAAGATCGCCGGCGCCGTCGGCCGGCATCAAGGGAAGAAGGCTCTCCGGCCTCACGCTCTCCGGGAGGTGCAGCAGCGCCGCGGCCTCGTCGAGGTCCGAGGTCACGCGCGCCCGGGTCGAATCGCCCAGTCCCACGCCCTCGGACCAGCGCATCAAGCCCGCGCCCAGCCGCAGACGGGCCAGGAGCAGCTCCGCGCGGGCGTCCGCGGACGCCATGTCCAGACGGCGCATCTCGTCGGCGGAATCCTGACGGAGCCGGGCCAGCATCGCGACCGACTCCGGGGACGTCGAGGGGCTGCGCAGGCGGGCCTCGACCCAGCCCTCGGCGTACCGGCGATCGATCGGATCGCCGCCGAGCGTCTGGATGGCGTCGTACCAGCGCTCCCCGCCCTCCAGCGCCATCGGCGCCGGCGCCGCCTCGGCGGGAGCGTCGCCGCCGGCCGCGGCCGGAGCGGTCGCGACCTCCTCGGCCCGGCGCAGACGATCCTCCAGGTCGGCGTAGGACGACGGCAGGGACCCGTCGGCCGCGTCGCTCGACGCCCCGCCCCAGGCGTCCAGCTGGGCCAGAAGCTGGTCGGCTTGGCGGCCGAGCTCCAAGTCCTGGAGCCGCGACTCCGCGTCGGTCTTGCCCGCCAGCGCCGCGCGCGCCGCGTTGGCGGCGCAGAGCTGAGCGGCCAGCCGCGCGCGGACCTCCGGGACCTCGGCGTCGAACGCCTCCAGCGCGCGCTGGGCGTCGAGCGTCTGCTGGCGGGCCATCGCGATGAGCTCGGGCGAGCCGGCGTCGCCCGACAGCGCCGCGATCAAGCGGCCCAGGGACGTGGCGATCAGCGAGATCGGCTCCAAGCGGAGCTGGTCGACCTTGAGGTTCTTGTCGGCCGCCGCTTCGACGGCCTGCGCGACCTTCACCCGCGAGACCAGCGCGTCCCGCGCCGCCGCGACCGGATCCAGAGTATGAGCCCGTCCGGCGAACGCCGCGAGCGACGCGTCGGGATCCGGCGCGAATGCGAGCGATGCGTCGAGCGGCCGTCCCAGGAGCTGGTTCAGCGCCGAGACCGTCTGCGTCCGTCGCGACCGGAGGTCGGCGACCGCGGCCTGCGCGGCGGCGAGCTCCGCGGCTTTCCCGGCGCTTCCGTCCTGGGCGCCCTCGAGCTGCGGCAAGAGCTCGTCGCGGTACAGCGCGATCTGCCGGTCGAGGTAGCTCGCGTCGATCTCGGCGCGCGTCGCGTCGAGATCGGCGTCGGCGGCGGCCTTGTCCTTGAGGCGCGTGTACAGGTTCGCCTCGGCGCCCTCGCGCCGCACGTCGAGCTGGCGCAGCTCCTCGGGCGCCAGCGAGACGCCCACGACCGGCATGGCGCCCAGGCCGGTGACGCCGAACGCCGGGAGGAGGGCCACGCCGGCCGCCGTCAGGTTCGTCCCGAGCGTGACGTCCACGTCCACCTTGCGCACCGTGCGGTCGGACGCCTCGAGGAGCTCGCGGGCCGCCTCCGAGCGGCGGGCCATCGCCTCCCAATCGGGGGCCGTCGTCACGGCGCGATTGAGCGCGTCGACCACGTCGACCGGCTCGGCCGTGTTCTCTCGGCTCGCGAAGCCTCCCTGCGTGCCGTCGAGCCCGGCCCACGCGGACTCGAGCGAGGCCTGCGTGCGGGCCCGCAGGCCCTCCGTGACGGCGTCGCGCCAGCGCCGCGCCCGCTCGCGCAGCTCCGAGGGCTGGATCAGGCCGTTGCGGAACTGGAGGATGCCGTCGGAAAGCTCGGCGGCCAAGCGGTCCTCTTGAGCCTGAGCGCCCCGCGCGCGCTGCGCCCACGCTTGGGCGGCGAGGAGCTCGCCGTGGGCGCGCAGACGCGTCTGCCGCAGCCGGCCGGACATCTCCAGCACCGTCGCCTCGCCGCGCAGCCTCAGCGCCTTGTCATTGCGGCCGCTGGACGGATCGTAGACCGGGACGGTGATCGTCACGCCGGCGCCGAGAGCCTGGCTATCCAACGTGTCCGGCAAGGTCGCCCCGACCGTGAAGGTCAGCTTCTCGACCCACGGCACCCAGTCCATCACGTTGAAGCCCGCCTTCGGGACGTCCAAGCTCGTGCGCGCCCGGGCGATCAGCGCGCCCAGGCGGTCGGTCCCCCGCAGGGACGCCGCCACCGCCGCGAGCAGGGCGTCGAAGTCCTGGGGGTTCACGCCGTCGAAGGGGGGGACTTGGTCGGGCCCGCGGCCGGTGAGGGAGGCGTAGCGCAGCTCCGCCTGGCGGCGGTCGTCGGCGGCCGCGGCCGCGTCGGACTCGGCCTCGGCGCGCAGGTCCGGGTCGTCGGCGTGCGCGGCCGTCCAGCCCGCGAGCAGCTCGCGCCAGCGCGCCAGGGCGATGTCGGCCAGCGCCTGCTGCCACGCCTTCGTCAGGTCCAGCAGGCGTTCCTCCAAGTCCAGGCCCAGGGAGAAGATCGTCGCCGCCTCGGACTCGATCAGCGCGCGCTGGGTCTTCGTCAGCGTCAGGTCCGTGCGCGTGCCGACCTGGAAGCCGCCGCCGGTCGCCTGCTCGGCGGTGCCGGGGAGGATGGGGTTCGTCACGAAGCCGACCATCGCGCTTTGCTTGGTGTTGTCGAGGATCGCGCCGGCGCGCGTCAGGGTCTCGATCTCGCGCTCGAGCTTGCCGATGGCCAAGGACGTCATTTGACGGCCCACGTCCGCGTCGAAGACGCGCTTGAGCTCGGCGGCGGCGACGTCGGACTTGGAGCGCTTGAAGAAGTCCGCCAGCCGCTTGTCGAAGTCCGCCAAGGCGCGCCCGCCGGTGAGGTCCGCCGCGGCCTGGCCGGTGACGGCGCGCCAGAGCTCGCCGAGCGTATAAGAGGAGGAGAAGGACACCGTGACTTGGTTGTTGAGTCCGATGTACTGGCTGCCGTAGGAGACCGCCGCGCTGGAGTGGTCGCCCAGCTTCTTGCGCGCCTCCAGGTAGTAGGCCTCGCCGGTCCCCATGAGCTTGCCCTGCGCCGAGATCGCGACGCCCTGGTTGGGCAGCTCGAAGGAGATGCGCGCGTTGGCGTCGTTCTGCACCTGCCCGAGCTCGCCGCCGGCCGAGACGTTCACATTGGCCTTCTCCCCCGCGATGTCGAACGTGAAGCCCTTGAGGATCGTCGCGCCGAGCGAGCTCTGGTTGACGTCCTCGTTGCCCGAGGTGTGGGCGTAATAGAGGTTGAGCACGAACGAATTCTTGTCCCGCAGCGCCTTGCCCAGGTCGACTCCGACGCCGATCTGGCTGCGCTCGTAGTCCATGTTCTGGCCCGACCCCGAGATGAGGAAGTTCTGGTTTAAAGACGGATCGTAACCCGTGAAGTCGAGGTTCACCGTCTCCAGGAACTTTCGCGGGTCCTTCGCGAGCAGCACCTGCTGGGAGGCGTTGAGCGAGAGGACCTGGGTGAACTTCACGCTCGCCTTCAGGTTCCCGCCGTAGTACTGCGGCTGACCCGCCGCGCCGGTCGTCGCCAGGTCGCCGAAGCCGAGGGCGCCGAAATACACCTTGCCGTCGTCGACGAGCAGGGCGAAGTCGTCGAAGACCATCATGCGCGCTTCCTGCGCCTGCCCGATGACCCCGCCGGCGGTGGGGATGTCCTGCAGGAACTTGTGGAACGTCACGTCCAGATAGTTGACCGCGTGGTCGCTGTCGAGCGACTCGAGCTGGACCGTGACGCCCTGGTCCCCGTACGGCGCGTTGCCGAGCGACGGCGGACTCTCGAAGCGATAGCCCTCCACGCTGACGTTCTGGCCCCAGACCTTCGCGATGTTGCCGAGCGTCGCCGCGTCGGACGTCGCCAGCCCGCCGGGGGTCGAGAACTCGGTCTGGTAGACGAGGTAGAAGCCGTCGGGCCCCTGTCCGACGGGGACCACCTTCGAGCCCGGGATCAGCTGGGCCAGCGCCGCCGGATCCTTGAGGATGTTCGCGCTCAGGGAGGCGACGTTCGCGGCGGCCTGGCCGGAGGAGAGCCCGCCGAAAAGCGTGGAGAGGAACTCGCCGAGCTGGGACTTCGGGATCACCAAGGTCTGCGGGCCGCCCGGGCCCTCGGCGATCCACGCGCCGTCCTGCCCGACCGCCTCGCGCGTGCGCGCGGCCAGCGCCGGGCCCAGCCGCGAGAGGTCGCCGACGGAGTTGAGCTGGCCGTCGAGCGCGGAGCGCTCGGCGGACAGCGAGTTCAGCGCCGCCTCCATCGCCGCCGAGGCCTTGTCGCGCGCCTGCTCGGCGGCCCGGGCCTGGACGTTGCTCTCGAGGACGGTCCTCGTCTTGTCCTGGATCGCCGACAGGTTCTCCGACACGCGCGCGAGCGCGCTCTCGTTGGGGTTGTTGAGCTGCTGCAGCCAGCCCAGGACCTCGGTGCGCTGCGAGTCGATCTGCGATTTGGACTGGGCGAGCGCCGCCTGGAACTCCTGCGCCGCCTGGAGTTCCGCGGCCAGGGCCTGGCCTCCGGACGCGTACGTGGACGAGAGGCCGTTGTAGTAAGCGGTCGCGGAGACGGCGCTCGCGACGCCTTCGCCGTCCCAGGCGGCCTTCTGATTGAAGAGGGACACGCCCTGGCTCAAGATCGACGCCAGGCTCGTGAAGATCGCGACCTTGCGCGTCAGCACGGCCGGGCCGCCGGCGCGGGAGCCCGCCACCCAGGCGACGTCCGCGTCGAGGTCCGCCTCGGCCGCGTTCAGCGCCGTCTTCGCCGAGGCGAGATACGCGCTGAACAGCGGGATGCGCTGGGTGAGGTACACCTGAGAGCTCGACACGAGCGCGTCGGAGAACAGGTAGCGCGCGAGGCAGAACGCGTAGGAGCTGTCGGCGGGCCCGGACTGAGAGCTGGGCACCAGGCGCGTGATCGCCTCCAGGCCGAGCAGCGCGATCTTCTGGTCGTTGGAGACCGTCAGCGGCGGCTGCGTGCCGGTGGGGACGTTGGCGCCGCCGCCGACGCTGACCGAGGGCGGCCCGCCCGCGCTCGAGGCCGCGGTGGCGACGGCCTGGACGGCCGCGGCCATGTTCTGCAGGTAGCCGCTCGAGACCATGCCGTTGAGCTGGGCCGCGGTGTTCGGCGAGGCCGGATCGAGGCTGGTCGGGAGCTTCCAGGTCGACGCGAGGTTCGTCTTGCCGCCGCCGAGCGCGTCCATCTGCGCGAGCATCGCGTTGATCTGCGCCGCGTCCGCGTTCATGCTCGCGGCGCGCGAGTTCTTCTCGGCCTGGTACACGGCCATGCGCTTGACCAGCGAGACCGGCATGCTCTCGCCGTAGACGACCTCGGTCGCCGTCCCGTTCGGGTCCGTCGCCTGGGCGATCGTCTGCTGGTTGGAGACGACGGTGGCCAGATTGGAATCGTAGGTCTTGCGCAGGTTGGAGATGCCGGCGTCCGCGGCGCCCACGCTGTACGGCGGCGCGCCGTCGGATGCCAGCGCCCAGGGCAAGGTCTGCGTGTAGCCGTCGGAGATCTGCTGGTACAGCGCGATCTTCTGCGTGTACAGCGTCTGATAGCCGTCGCCCGTGTTCGAGGGGTCCGACTGCGCGATCGACGTGTTCTGGTAGGGGATGAGGGAGTTGGCGAGCAGGTCCTGCAGGCTCTTCAGCGCCGGCGCGATCTGGCTGTCGACGAGCGCCTGCTTGCGCGCGATCAGCGCCTGGTTCTGCGCGGGTGGAGCGCCGGCGTTGACGTAGGAGACGTCGGCCGCGACGTCGGTCAGGACGGCCTGCCAGGCCGTGACCGCCTTCGAGAACGCGTCGCGCGCCTTGGGCAGCAGCACGTTGACCGGCTGGTCGAGCGCGGCGGAGGTGGCCTCGGCCTGAAGGCGCTGGGCCGTCGCGTCGCCGAGGAAGCAGACCAGGCGGGCCAAGTCGATGTACGCCGCCTTCGCCGCGAAGCCGGCGTCCGTGTCGGGCAGCGCCAGCGACTGCAGCTGGGTCAGCAGCTGCGGCAGGCTCGTGCGCAGGCTGCCCGGCGACTGGCTTGAGAGGCGCGGCAGGGACGCCCCGCCGCCGGCGCTCTCGATGACGGCCTCGTCCGCGTCGGCCTGCGCGAGCATCGGCGCCTCGGCGGCCGCCAGCCGGTCGTCGAGCGCGACCTCCTGATTCTTCCAGACCACGAGCGAGACCGGCTGCTGGGAGCCGAACGAGTCGGGCGCCGTCGCCGTGTTCGAGGGATCCATCGCCTGCTGGATGGAGGCCAGCAGGGACGCTTCCTGGTCGTATTGGCTTTTCCAGAACGCCTGGCGGCGGGAGAGCAAGGCGAGCATCTGGGCCTGGGTCGGGTTCGTCACGGTCTCGCTCGGAACGCCCGGCACGGCGACGACGAGCGCGCCCGCGAACTCGACGGGCACGGCGGAGATCTTGGCGTCCGCCCCGGCGAGCAAGTTGAGGTCGCCGTTGACCTCGGCCAGCTGGGACTGCAGGTACGAGAGGGACAGCGAGGTCACGCCGGAAGAGGCGCTCGAGGCGCCGGTCTTGAGCTGCTGGTCGATCGACGGCAGCAGCGCCAGACGGCGGTTGTACTCCGCGATCGCGTTCGCGCTCGCGCCCTTGTCGCGCGCGTCGATCATGGCCAGCAGGGCCGGCACGTCGGAGCCGAAGCGCGTGACCGCGCCGGCGACGCCGCTGACGTCGGCGCCGAGAGCGGCGTAGCTCGCCGCCTGCCGCGTGTCGGAGGCCGCGGACTGCTGGGCCTGCTGCGTCCAGGCGGCCGTATTGCCCGCCTGAGAGCCCGCCGCCGCGCCGGCGCTCGCGCCGGCCTGCTGCTGCTGGCCGATCGCCGCGATCTTCTGCGCCACGAGACCCTGCATGGCCGCCAAGGCGGCGTCGGCGTTGTTCAGCAGGTTTAAGCTGTAGGCGAGATCCATCACCATCGACAAGCGCGAGAAGTTCTTGCGGAACTCCAGGTCGTCCTTCCCGGACCGGCGGTCCTGCAGGGCCGCGTCCCGCGCCTTCTCCGCGACGGCGGCCATGGCGCTCGCGGCGTCGCGCTGGGCGACGTCGGCCTGCAGTTCGGCCTTCAGCGCCTCGATGCGCGAGACGCGGGCGTCGATCGCCTTCTCCTGGTCGGGAGGGAGCGGCGGCCCGGACGGAACGGGCTGGTCCGGAGAAGTCCCGGCGGAGGCGAACATCCGCTTCAAGGCCTCCAGGGACGCCCAGTCGGCGTCCTGGGCGGCGTCGCGGTCCGTCGCCTGGCCCGCGCTCGGCGGCGGGAGCTCGCCTTCGACGCGGCCCGCGAGCTTGTCGAAATCGGCAAGAGCGCCTCCGCCCGCGGCGGCGCCGCCCGACATGTCCTGCTTCTCGCCGAGGCGCTCGCGCAGGTCCGCCTCTCCGGCGGCCGCCGCCGGGACTTGCGGACGAACGGCCGCGGCCGGGACCTCGCCGGGCGGCGGGATGAACGCCTTCGGCGCGAAGTCGGGAAGGCCCAGCCGCGCGATGCGCCGCAAGGCGGCGTCCTGCGCGACGCGGATCGCGGCGGGCGACGCGGAGGGAGGCAGGACCGGCGTCTCCGCCTCGAGGAGCTCCGGGAGCGTCGCGCGCACTTCGGCCAGGATCGGAGTCGGGACGGCCGCCCCGTCCGCGAGCTCGGCCAGCGGCGCGTTCAGCCGTCCCGAGACCCAGGCCGCGACGCGCGCGCGCCTCGCGTCCGGCGCCTCCGAAACCAGCGCTCGTCCCGCGCCGCGCAGGTCGCCGGCGGTCCCGCCGGAGGCGAGCAGGGCGGGCAGAGAGGCGGCCGCTCCGGTCCGCGCCGCGGGGGTCGCGGCGGGCGCCGCGGCCGGGCCGGCCTGCAGCGCCGAGGCCGGGGCCCACCCCGCGCCGGAGACCGCGTCCCGCAGGACGTCGATGCCGGACGCCGGCGCGGATTCCCGCGCGACGGCCGCGGAGGCCGGCAAGACGCCGGCCTCGCAGGCGCAAAGAAGGGACAGAAGGGCCGCGACGGCGCGGCGCAGGGGCGGGACGCGGGGCGGGGGGTGACCCATCGGACCTAAGTATTCTACGCCGTGAGGCCCAGGATGGCGAGAGGCGAAGGTCCCAGGCTACCCTGGGCCTTTTGGCCCAGCGGTGTCAAGCATTTAGGCGTTTAGCACCGTCGAGGGACAACCTTTAAAGCCCTGGCACCATATGAAGAATTTGTTACTATCCCCGGAGTTATCCACTTGTCCACAGGCCCGTTTGACGGCCGCGCGACGCGCCGGGCCCGCGCTTGACGGGACCAAAGGGACCTGCTACACTCCCGACGTGGACACGCCTCCCGAATCCGTAGGCCGCCTCTGGAAAACGGCCGAGTTCC
This sequence comes from Elusimicrobiota bacterium, assembly GCA_035606075.1. GTDB lineage: Bacteria > Elusimicrobiota > Elusimicrobia > UBA1565 > UBA9628 > GWA2-66-18. The sequence continues at coordinate 484 of DATNGC010000211.1, read as the reverse complement.
TGCCCCAGACCGTCAGGCTTCTCGGCACCCGCTACCGCTCCCTCTTCCTGGCTCACGCCCAGCTGTGCAGTCCTCGCGGAGACGGCGCCGCGATCGCCGACGCGCTGGCGTTCGTCGACTTCATGGGCCGCCAGGAGCGCGTCGGTCTCTTGGACAATGAGCGCTCGGCCCTGACGCGCGACGCGCGCGCGCTTCAGCGGCGCTTCCGCCTCCGCCGGGACGGCGGAGCCGTCGAAGTCATCGAGAAGTGGAAGCCCCTGCAGTGGCTCGGGCTGTGACGCCGGGCCACGCCGCCAAGCTCGAGGGCTACGCCTCCCAGCCCTTGCTCGATTTCGTCACGGGGCTGATCGGCCGCGAGGACGACGTCCTGCGCTCGATCCGCGAGGAGACGCCGAAGCGCGGCCTGCCGCCCATCAGCGTCGGCGCCGACGAAGGACGGCTCCTGCACTTCCTCGCCTCCGCCTGCGCCGCGAGCCGGATCGTC
>DATNGC010000210.1:0-16131 GCA_035606075.1 Elusimicrobiota bacterium | reverse complement strand
GTGATGTCGGGATTGTCGTCCGCCAGGAGGATCTGGGCGATCATCGAGCGGCGGAGAGCAGGCCCGACATGAGCTCGGGATAGATCGGGAAGCGCCGGCACAGGGCCGTCGTCGCCTCCTTGACGCGCTTGAGCGCCGCGTCGTCGGCGCGCGCCGTCAGCGCCTCGTCGATCAGCGAGGCGATCTGGTCCATCTCCGCCTCCTTCATGCCGCGCGTGGTCACCGCGGGCGTGCCGATGCGCACGCCGGAGGCGATGAACGGCTTCTGCGGGTCGTACGGGATGGCGTTCTTGTTGACCGTGATGCCGGCCTTGTCGAGCGCCGCCTCGGCTTCCTTGCCCGTCGCGCCCTTGGGGCGCAGGTCCACGGAGAAGAGGTGGCAGTCGGTGCCGCCCGCGACGATGCGCAGGCCGCGGTCGGTCAGCGCCTTGGACAGGCGCCGCGCGTTGGCCAGCACCTGGGTCTGGTACTGCTTGAACTCGGGGCGCAAGGCTTCGCCGAAACACACGGCCTTCGCCGCGATCACGTGCATCAAGGGCCCGCCTTGCTCGCCGGGGAAGACCGACTTGTCGAGCGCGGCCGCGTGCGCCGCCTTGCACAGCACCATGCCGCCGCGCGGCCCGCGCAGGGTCTTGTGCGTGGTCGTCGTCGTGAAGTCCGCGAGCGGCACCGGCGACGGATAGATCCCCGCCGCGATCAGCCCCGCGTAGTGCGCGATGTCCGTCGCGAAGAGCGCGCCGACCTCGTCGGCGAGCTTCTTGAGGCGCGCCCAGTCGATCACGCGCGAGTAGTTGGAGGCGCCCATGAAGATCAGGCGCGGCTTGGCCGCGCGCGCGTCGCGCTCGGCCTTCTCGTAGTCGATGAGCTCGTCGTCCTGGCGCACGTCGATCGGGACGATCTTGTAGTACTTGCCGGAGAAGTTCAGCGGGTGGCCGTGGGACAGGTGGCCGCCGTGCGCGAGGTTGAGGCCCATGACGACGTCGCCGGGCTTGAGCACCGAGAGGTACATCGCCATGTTCGCCTGCGAGCCGGAGTGCGGCTGGACGTTGGCGTGCTCGGCGCCGAAGAGCTTCTTGGCGCGCTCGATGGCGAGCGTCTCGGCCGCGTCGACGAACTCGCAGCCGCCGTAGTAGCGCTTGCCCGGGTAGCCCTCGGCGTACTTGTTGGTCAGGATCGAGCCCTGCGCCTCGAGCACGGCCTCCGACGCGTAGTTCTCCGACGCGATCAGCTCGAGGTTGTCGGACTGGCGCCGCGCCTCGGCGGCGACGGCGGCGTACAGCTCGGGGTCGAGGTCAGCGAGTCTTTTCGGCATGGGGGTTCCTCCGGATCAATATCTTGAGCGCCTCCTCGATGCGGACGGCGCAGGTCTCGTACTCGTCGTCGGACAGGCCGTACGGGTCGGCCACGTCTCCGCCCGGCAGTCCGGCCGCCTCGCGCAGGACGGCGACCTTCTTGGCGTGCGCGGGAAAATGGGAGGCGATCCAGTCGCGGTGGCGGCCGGTCAGCGCGTACACGACGTCGGCTCGAGACATCATCCCTTCGTCGAGCTGCCGTGCGCTGTGGGTCAATCCCTTGAGGCCTCGCGCGGCCAGCGCCTTGACCGCGCCGGGCTCCATCTCCATGCCCACCTCGCCCATCGTGCCGGCGGACTCGATCGTCCACGCCGCGCCCGACTCTTTCGCGAGATGCTCGGCCAGATAGTGCGCGAACGGCGACCGGCAGATGTTGCCGGTGCAAACGAATAACACCCTCTTTCGTTCGGTCGTCATTCTAAGCCGTTATCCGTCAAGCCGTCAGCGCTCCCTGAACCAGCTCGGCTGAAACGAGTCCCACCTTCGTGATGCGCGGCTTCTCGCCGGTCGCATCCACGATGGTCGCCTCGCCGGCGGCCGCGGCTCCTCCGTCGACGACGAAATCCAATTCCGCTCCGAGCGCCGCGTTCACCGCCGCGAAGTCCGCGAGCGGAGCCTGTCCCGATTTATTGGCGCTCGTGTACACCCACGGAACCCCCGAGGCCGCGAGGATCGCGCGCGCGGCCGGGTGCGACGGCACGCGGATGGCCACCGTCGGGTACTCGGGGAAGGTCAGCAGGCGGCCCTGCGCGGTCGGCTTGAGCAGCAGGGCGACCGCGCCGGGCCACAGCTTCGCGGCGAGCGCGTCGGCCAGCGGGGTCCACTCCACCCACTTCTTGGCTTCCTCGACGGAGGCGACCATCACGGGCAGGGGCTTCAGCGTCGAGCGCTCCTTGATCTGCAGGAGGCGGCGCGTGGCGGCCTTGATGAGGCCGGTCGAGCCGAGCGCGTAGGCGGTCTCGGTCGGGAAGGCGACGGTCTTGCAGCCTTTGCCGGCGAGCCCGGCTTTCTGGGCGTCGGCGGCGGACAGGCTTCCGTCGGCGGCGGTCTTCAGGATCTCAGGCATGAGCGGGCTCCGGTTCGGGGTGGAAGAGAACGACGAATTCGCCGAGGATCTCGGCGCGCTCGGCCAAGTTCTTCTTGACCGCCGCGACGCTGCCGCGGACCCACTCCTCGTGGACCTTCGTCAACTCGCGGCAGGCGACGGCCTGCGCCTGCGGGCCCAGCGCGGCCTCGGCGTCCTCGAGCAGCTCGACGACGCGGAAGGGGGACTCGTAGACGACGATCGTGCGCTCGAGCGTCTTGGCTTCCTCGAGCGCGCGCCGGCGCTTGGAGGCCGTGCGCGGCAGGAAGCCTAAAAACACGAAGCTGTCGCCGGGCAGGCCCGAGCCGGCCACGGCCGCGGCCACGGCCGAGGGCCCCGCGAGCGCGGTCACCGGCAGCCCCTCCCGTCTTGCGGCGGCGACGGCTCGCCGGCCGGGATCCGAAAGGCCGGGGCAGCCGCCGTCGGAGACGAGGCTGACGGAGTCGCCGCGGCGCACGCGCTCGAGCAGCTTGCCCACGGAGCGCTCGTCGTTCTCGTCGTAGCGCTCGAGCGGAGCCGTCAGGCCGAAGTGCGACATCAAGGTGCGCGTGCGGCGCGTGTCCTCGCAAAAGATCACCTGAGACTCCTTCAGGACGCGCAGCGCGCGCGTCGTCATGTCCTCGAGATTGCCGATGGGCGTGGGGACGACGTACAGCATCAGGCGCGGGCCTCGGCGTCCGCCTCGAGCTTCCACTCCGCGGACTCCAGGCGCAGGAAGGTCTCGACGACGCGCGGGTCGAACTGCGTCCCGGAGCCCTTCCTGAGCTCGCCGAGCGCGATCTCGCGTCCCAGAGCCTTGCGGTAGGGGCGGTCGCTCGTCATCGCATCCCACGCGTCGAGCACCGCGACGATGCGCGAGCCGAGCGGGATCTCCTCGCCCTTGAGGCCCTCGGGGTAGCCGCGCCCGTCGAACCACTCCTGGTGATAAAGAACCATTTGGGCCACCGGACCCAAATACTTGACCGGCGAGAGGATCTGATGGCCGATGATCGGATGCTTCTTCATCTGCTCGTATTCCTCGGGCGTGAGCTTGCCGGGCTTGAGCAGGATGGCCTCGTCGATGCCGATCTTGCCGATGTCGTGGAGCAGCGCGGCGTACTCGACGTAGCGGATCATCTGGTCGGGCAGGCCCATCTCGAGGGCGACCTTGCGCGCCTTCACGCGCGCGCGGTCGCTGTGCTCGTGCGTGTAGGCGTCCTTGGAGTCGACGGCGCGCGCGAGCGTCTGCACCATCTCGAGGTAGAAGGTCTGCAGGCTGTCGAACAGGTCCATGTTGTGGAGCATGACCGCCGACTCGCCGGCCAGGATGCCGAGGAACTTCACGTTGTAGTCGCTGAAGGGCTCGGCTCCGTCGTGGGCGTGCAGGTTCAGCACGCCGATGGGCTTGCCCTTGACCATGAGCGGGATCGAGACGAAGGGCTCCACGTCGCCCTTCGCCGGCGCGACGTAGCGCGGGTCGGCGGCGGGGTCGGCGATGAAGATGGGCTGGCCGGAGGCGAAGGCCTTGCCGGCCACGCCCTCGCCGGGCTTGAGGAAGAGGTGCTGGGTCTTCTCCGCGGTCAGGCTGCGCGCGGCGACGATCTCGAGGCAGCCCTCCTTGTCGGACCACATCATGACCGAGCCGCGGTCGCACTTCATCAGCCGGCAGGCGCAGTCGAGGACGGCCCGGCCGAACTCCTCGCGGGACACGGCGCCGGAGTGGGAGACCCCGTGCTCCTGCAGGGACAAGAGCATCGAAAGCAGCTCGTCGAGCTTGCTCCAGCCCTCGGGCGCGATGACCGGGGCGGCCTTGGGACCGGCCGCCTGTAAGGAATAGAGGCGGCGGAGGACCAGGATCAGCGCGACGAGGAGACCCGCGCTGAGGACGAGCGGGAGCCAGAAAAGGGCCGAGCCGGGCATGAGCTCAGGTTAGCATTTCCGCGCGCGGCGCGTCCACGCCGGGGAAAACCTAAAAATGCCTATTTTTTAACGTCTTTCCGTTCACCCAGCAGGGTCTCGGCCTGTTCCTCGCCGACCAGGTCGACGAGCTCGGCCCGGGCGCCCTTGCGCATGGTCTCGTCCGAGGAGTCTTTGGCGTAGCGCACGAGCAGGGGAACGGCCTTCGGACTGCGGGAGTAGGCGGCGGCGGCGACCAGCAGGAGCTTGAGCTTGTCGTCCTTCGTCTGGTCGTGCTCGGCGATCAGGGCTTCGACCTGGGCGTCGGTCGAGCAGGCGCCGACCTTCAGCGCGAGCCGGTGGCGGACCTCCTCGTCGGCCTTCTGGTCGCGGACGATGTCGAGCATGCCCTCGCGCGTCGCGCGCGCCTCGTCGGGCTGGATCTTCGCGCCGGCGACCTGGACGGCCTTCTCCCGAACGTTGTCGTCGGAGGACTCCGCCCACCCCTTGAGGTCCTTGAACGTCTGGGCCCAGAAGAACTGCCCGAGCAGGCGTCCGACGGCCGGGCTCTCGTCGGCCTTCTGGCGCAGCAGCGGCAGGACTCTGTCCCTTTCGCCTTCCCATTGCGACAGCACCGAGAGGGCCTCGTACTGGGTCCACCAGGCGTTGCGCGCCGACAGCAGCGTGATGGCCGAGGCGTCGGGGGCCTCGAATTTCCGGCCGGCGATCTTGCGGATCATCGGCAGGGCCTCGCGCGAGCGGAGGTGGAAGGCGCCGTTGATGCCGAACAGCTGGGTCTCGGGCTCCGGCTGGCGCAGGTACGTGAGGAACATGGGCTCGAGCTGGGGACTGCTCGGATCGATCAGGGCCAGAGAGTCCATCACCTTCCGGCGCACGACGGGATCGGAGTTGCGCGAGAAGAGGTCGAACAGCGCCGAGACGTCCCGCGCGGAGACGGGGCGCGTCACGGAGATCTGCTGGAGCATCCTGCCCTTCGTCGCGTCGTCGAGCGCCTCGATGAAGCGCGCCTTCAGGATGCTGACGCTCGCGGCGCCGATCGGCGTGGCGGCCGACGACCCCGACTGCGCCGTCAGGTCCAAGGGCTGCGCCCCGGAGAGCGAGGCGGCCAGCAGCAGGAGCGGGATCATCATGCGCGACCTCCGAAAACGTGGGCGAGCGCCGCCTCGATGCTGACGAGCCGGTAGCCGGCCGAGTCCACGGCGGTCATCGCCTTGGGGCAAAGCGACAGGTCCCACGAGGACCGGATCAGGACGGCGACGGTCTTCTTCGGCGCCTTCTTGGCGAGCAGCTTGAGCGCCGCGGCCTGTCCCGGGAAGCGCTTGGCCTCAAAGCACAAGAAGACGACGCGCTCGGCGCGGGCGATCGCGCCGGCGAGGGAGCCCGCCTTGTCCGTCTCCACCGGGGCGCGGGCGATCTTGACGTCCGGGCACAAGCGGCGCACGAGCGCCTCCGGGCCCTTGGGGCCGCCCTCGAACGTGAAGCGCTCCGCGACCTCCTGGAAGTCGGGCACGACGATCAAGGTCTTCGAGTCGGAGGCGAGCGGCAGGCGCTGGGCGCCGCGGCGCGCGACGGAGACGGCGCGGATGGCGGTGCGCCGCGCGATGACCTCGCCTTCCTCGTCGCTCGGCTCGTGGTCGACGCGCCGCGTCCCCAGAAGGCGCTCGATGCGGGCGTCGGCGGCCGCGACCTGGGCCTCGTCGGGACCGGCCTCGCGCAGGAGCTCGACGGCGTCGCGCATGCCCTGCACGTCGTGGGCGATCATCAGGACGTCGTGGCCGGCGTCCAGGCACTTGAGCGCGCCCTCGGCGACGGGCCAGCGCTTGGTGATGGCGCCCATGCACAGGTCGTCGCTGACGACGAGGCCGTCGTAGGCCAAGGTCCCGCGCAGGAGCCCGCGCACGATCTTCGAGGAGAACGTCGCGGGGACGGAGTCGAACGCCGGGAACTTCACGTGCGAGGTCATGACCGCGTCGACGCCGGCGCGCACCGCGTCCTGGAAGGGGGCGAGGTGCGTCCGCGTGAACGGGCCGCGCGCGAGCTTGATCGTGGGCAGGTCGACGTGCGCGTCGACGGTCGCGGCGCCTTTGCCCGGGAAGTGCTTGGCGCAGGCGGAGACGCCGTGCTCCTGCAGGCCGCGCGTGAAGGCGGCGCCGAGCTTGCCCGCCAGGCGCGCGTCGGAGCCGAAGGAGCGGATGCCGATGCCGGGATTGTAGGTCTCGGTCGCGACGTCGAGGACCGGGGCGAGGTTCATGCGGATGCCCAGCGGCGCGAGCTCGCGGGCCATCTGGCGGCCGGTCGCGTACGCGAGCTCGGCGTCGCGGGCGCGCCCGAGGGCGGCGTTGCCCGGGAATGCCGTGACGCCGGACTCGAAGCGCAGGACCCAGCCGCCCTCGTGGTCGATGGCGGTCAGGAGGGCCCGCCCGAGGCGCTGCTCCAGCTCCTCGACGTAGGCCTTGGTCTGCGCCGGCGTCTCGATGTTGCGGGCCAGCAGGAGCAGTCCGGTCGCGCTGGTCGACTTGAACAGCTCGATGGTCTCGCGCGAGGGCTTCAGTCCGTACGCGCCGAACATGAACAGCCGGCCGGGGTCGGTCATCGCTCCAGTGTAACAAACGTTCCGGCTCCCATGTTGTCGCGATTGTTACGCCCCGAATGCTATTCTGGGAGCCTCCATGGACGCCTTGACCTTCCTGAGCGAGCACGTCGCCCTGTTCGCCGGCGTCCCGGCCGACGAGCTGGCGTCCCTGGCGGTGAACTCGACGCTGCTGAAGCTCGCTCCCGGGCAGACGGCGGTGCGCGCCGGCTTCACCTTGGACGCGCTGTACGTCATCGCCACCGGCACGGCCGAGGTCCACGCGAAGGTGCCGAACAAAGGCGTCTTGAAGGTCGGCGACCTGCGCCCCGGCGAGGTCTTCGGCGAGACCTCGATCCTCGACCAGACGGTCGCGAGCGCCACCGTCAAGGCGGGCGAGGGCGGGGCGATCGTTCTGGTCGTGCCCGAGGAGCCTTTCCACGCGCTGATCGCCGCGAACGCGGCGTTCGGCGAGCGGGTGCGCGCGCTGGTCGCCGCGCGCCGTCAGCCTCCGCCGAAGGCTTAGCGCTTTCTCTTCGCGGCGGCGACGACCCAGTCGACGACCTTGTCGAGCGCGGCGGGATCGGCGAACATCTGCACGCCGTGGCCGGCGGGCGCCTCGAAGGTCTCCACGCCGGGGACGGCGCCCAGCGGCTTGAGGGTCATGTCCGCGCCCTGGTCGGGAGGAGAGGCGACGGCGAGGGTCCTCGTCTGCGGCTTGCGCAGGCGCACGCCGCGGTAGTCCGGCCCCGCGGAGAGCAGGAGCAGGAACGGGGTCTTCGGCCGCGCCGCGGCCTCGGCGGAGGCGAGGTTCGCGCCGATGGACGCGCCGCCGAGGGCGATCTTGTCCTCGGGGACGCCCTGGGCCTTCAGCCACTCGACGGCGGCGTCGAGATCCGCGACCGCGAGGGGCCACTCGCCGGTCTCGTCGAACGTCGTGTAGTCGCCCGCGTTCTTGGGGCCCTTCTTGCTGTCGGCGTGCCCGCGCAAGTCGATGGCCAGGGTCCCCACGCCTTTGGCCGCCAGCCTCTGGGTGAAGCCGGCCCACTCGACTTTCGCCGATCCGACGCCGTGCGCGAGGATCAAAACATCGCCGTGTCTTTTCGCGGGTCGATAGAGGGCCGAGATCGTCCAGCCGTCCTTCGTCGGGAAGGAGACGAGGCGCTCGTCGGTCTTGGCGGCGAATGATTTCGGCGCGGGCGCGGCCGCGGCCGCGACGGCGAGGCTCAAGGCGAGGATATTGATCATCGGCAGCGCATCGTCAGGTCGTAGCCCGCGTTGTACACCGAGAACACCGAGTCCTGGATGCGCACGACGCTGCGCATGAGCTCCTCGGTCTTGTGGGTGAAGAACTTGTCGTTGGCCCACTTGTTGTCGCTCACGAGGCCGCGCGCGGCCTGGGTGTCGTAGAACAGCGAGTTCAAAGTCAGCTGCAGCGCCTGGATCTGGCCGAGGATGAGCAGGCCCGCCTGGTACATCTCCGGGTCGGGCAGGGCCTGCGACGCCGCCATGCGCTGGCGCGACGTCAGATAATAGAGATTCTGACGCACCTGGTCGCAGCCGGTGTTGAGCGTGGTGAAGTTGTCGGAGATCGTCGACAGGCTGGGCGCGGGATCGGGCTGGGCGTAGGCGTAGCGCAGGTTGTCGGCCTGGGCCTTCACGTACTGGTCGATCTGGCCGAGGTTGGCGACCTGCTGGGCGATCTGGCCGGCGATGGCCTTCATCACCGGGATCATCATCGGGTCGCTTTGCTGGCGCGCGAGCTTGTCGCGGGCGCTGGTCAGCGCGTCCCAGAAGAAGCGCTCCTGCCAGAGCGTCGGCGGCTCGTCGACGGCGCGCGCGGGCGCGGCGGCGAGCACGAGAAGCGTCGCGAGCGCGGCGAGGCGCAGCATCGCAGAAGTATAGGTCATGAGGCCGTATTATGGAAGTCCCGCCGAAAAAGTTATCCGCCGCCTCGTCGCGCGACGAGTTCGTGGATAAGTCGTTCTCGACTCGCTCCGGAGCGAGTCCGCTCTTTCCGATTTCCGAGCCCCGCTTTATACTGCGGATCGATGTAAGTTCGCCTCGAGACCGCCGGTATTGGCCGCAGGCGGTTCCCGCCGGGAGGACGCATGCGCACCCTTTTCGCCGCACTCATCCTCGGATTCTCGGCGGCCGCCGCGGCCGCCGAGCGCGCGCAGGTCGAGCTGTTCACGCCGCAAGGCTTCGTGAAGCAGGTGCGCCAGGCGACCGCGCGCTTCACACAGCCGATGGTGCCGCTCGGCGATCTGCGCGGACGCGAGCCCTTCGACGTGGACTGCGCCGCCAAGGGCACGGGGCGCTGGGTCGACGACAAGAATTGGGCTTACGATTTCGACGCCGACCTGCCCGCGGGGCTGCGCTGCAAGTTCACGCTCAAGAACGGCGTGAAGGCTCTCGACGAGAAAGGCGCGGTCGGCGCGCGCGTCTTCGAGTTCACGACCGGCGGTCCCGCGATCGTCGCCGAGGTCCCGGCGGAGCGCCAGTGGACCCGCATCGCCGAGGACCAGGCGTTCATCCTCGGCGTCGACGAGCTGCCGACGAAGGAGTCGATCCTCGCGCACGCGCGCTTCGCCGTCGACGCGATCCTGGACCCGATTCCCGCGCGGCTCGTCGAGGGCCCGCGCGCCGCGGAGCTCGAGAAGGCGGCGAATTGGGACGGCCGGACGGCCGTCGTCCTCGAGGCGCAGCGCCCGTTCCCGGCCGACGCCGTCGTGCGCCTGATCTGGGGCGCCGGCGTCGCGACCTCGTCGGGCGTCGCCACGCAGGCCGACCAGACGCTGACCTACAAGACGCGTCCCGCGTTCCGCGCCGATCTCACCTGCGAGCGCGCCGACAAGGACGCGGGCTGCCTGCCGTTCCAGCCCGTGCGCCTGAAGTTCACCTCCGCGGTCGACTCGAAGGTCGCGAGGAAGGCCGTCATCCGCTCCGCGTCGGGCAAGACGTGGTCTCCGGCCAAGCCCAAGCGCGGCGCTTACAGCGACGGGGAAGGGGAGGACGAGGAGGCGGAGCCGGCTCCGGACGCCGAGGGCCGCTGGGTCACGTTTCTCTCTTTCCCCGGCCCGTTCCCGGCGGAGGCCGCGCTGACGCTCTATTTGCCCGCCGGCCTCGTCGACGACTCGGGCCGCGAGCTCTCCAACGCGGACAAATTCCCGCTCACGCTCAACACAGGCGAGTATCCGCCGCTGGCGAAGTTCCCGGCGTCCTTCGGCATCATCGAGCTCAAGGGCTCGCCGGTCCTGCCCGTGACGCTGCGCAACCTGGAGCCTGACGTGCGCGGACGCCTGCTCAAGATCGGAGCGCCCGAGACGGCCTCCGCGCTCGACAACGTGCGCGCCAGGATGTCGCGGACCGTCGACGATCCGCGCGAGATCCTTCGTCGTCTCGACGCCGTCCGGTCCCATTATCAGCGCGACACTCCGGTGCTGACGGACGGCCAGGTCATCGACGTCCCCAAGCCACGCGGCGCCAAGGCCTTCGAGGTCATCGGCATCCCGCTGAAGAAGCCGGGCTTCTACGTCGTCGAGCTGCAGAGCGAGAAGCTGGGCGAGGCGCTTTTGGGACACAAGGCTCCCATGTTCGTGCCGACGTCCGCGCTCGTCACGAACATGTCCGTGCATCTCAAGTGGGGACGCGAGGCCTCGCTCGTCTGGGTCACGGCACTCGACACGGGCCGGCCCGTGCCCGAGGCCGCCGTCACGGTGGCCGACTGCGAGGGCCGCACGCTGTGGAGCGGCAAGACCGGCGCCGACGGGACGGCGCGGCCCGTCATCCCGGAGGAGAGCTCGCTCGAAGCTTGCCGCGACACGGAGAACGCGCGGCTGATCGCCCTCGCGCGCAAGGGCGACGACATGTCCTTCGTCCTCGACACGTGGAGCGAGGGCATCGAGCCGTGGCGCTTCCAGCTCCCGTACGAGTACGGCAGCCGCCCCACCACCTTGCGCCGCACGGTCCTCGACCGCTCGCTGCTGCGCGCCGGCGAGACCGTGCGCATGAAGCACTTTCTGCGCCGCGAGACGCTCGAGGGCTTCGCCCTGCCGCCGGGGAAGTGGCCGGAAAAGGCCGTCGTCGAGCACGTCGGCACCGAGCAGAAATGGGAATTGCCCCTGACCTGGACGCCCGACGGCACCGCGACGAGCGAGTGGACCGTCCCGAAGGAGGCGAAGCTCGGAACCTACCAGGTGACGATCGACGAGCCCGGTCAGGAGCCTCGCGGCTGGTACGGCGAGAGCGACCTCGCCGCGACCTTCCGCGTCGAGGAGTTCCGGCTCCCCGTGCTGAGCGCGTCGGTGCAGGGCCCGTCGGAGCCGCTCATCGCGTTCGCCTCGGTCACCGTGCACGCCGCGGTGCGCTATCTGTCCGGCGGCGCGGCCAACGGCCTCGCGGCGCGGCTGCGCGCCCAGGTGGAGCCGAAGGCGGGCCTGTCCTTCCCCGCGTTCGAGGATTTCTCCTTCGGCACCGGCCCCGTTCCGCCCGCCGAGAACCGGAGCTCGCGCCGAGCCCCGCCGACGATCCGCGATCAGGACCTCATCCTCGACGCGGCCGGCGGCGCGACGGCGGTCCTCGACGGCGAGCCGGACGCGAAGACGCCCGTCGACCTTCTCACCGAGCTCGAGTTCAAGGATCCCAACGGCGAGACGCAGACCGTCTCTTCGCGCATCGCGCTGTGGCCGTCACGCCGGCTGATCGGGATCAAGACCGACTCCTGGGCGCTGTCGGCCAAGAAGCTCAAGTTCCGCGCCGCCGTCGTGGAGCTCGACGGCAAGCCCGCGGCCGGCGTGCCGGTCAAGGTCGAGCTCGTCGAGCGCAAGTACCGCTCCTTCCGCAAGCGTCTGGTCGGCGGCTTTTACGCTTACGAGCACTCGGAGAAGATCGTGCGTCACGGCGTCATCTGCTCGGGCCCGACCGACGTCCACGGCCTGCTGCTCTGCGACGTGCCGACCAAGGTGTCCGGTGGCGTCGTGCTCGAGGCGACGGCCGCCGACCAAGACGGGCGCGCGATCGTCGCGCACGCCGACGCGTGGGTGGCGGGCGACGACGAGTGGTGGTTCCGGGTCAGCGACAACGACCGCATGGACCTGCTGCCCGAGCGGCCGCGATACGAGCCCGGCGAGACGGCGAAGCTCCAGGTGCGCATGCCCTTCCGCTCCGCGACGGCGCTCGTCACCGTCGATCGCGAGGGCGTGATCGATTCCTACATCACGACCCTGTCCGGCAAAAGCCCGGTCGTGAAGATCCCGATCAAGCCCGGCTACTCTCCCAACGTCTTCGTCTCCGTGCTCGCCGTGCGCGGCCGCGTGGGCACTCCTCTTCCGACGGCCCTCGTCGATCTCGGCCGCCCGGCGTTCAAACTCGGCATGGCCGAGCTCAAGGTGGGCTGGAAGGCGCACGAGCTCAAGGTCACGGTGACGCCGGACAAGCCGGTCTACAAGATCCGCCAAAAGGCGCGCGTGGAGATCTCGGCGGCGCCGGCCGACGGCTCGGCGCTCGCGCCCGGCTCCGAGGCCGCGGTGGCGGTCGTCGACGAGGCCCTGCTCGAGCTGATGCCCAACCAGACGTGGGACCTGCTCGGCGAGATGATGGGACGGCGCAGCTTGGCGGTGCGCACGTTCACGGCGCAGATGCAGGTGGTGGGCCGCCGGCACTTCGGCTTGAAGGCGCTGCCGGCCGGAGGCGGCGGCGGGCGGCGCACGACGCGCGAGCTGTTCGACACCTTGGTCTACTGGAACCCGCGCGTGCCGCTCGACGCGTCGGGCCATGCGACGGTCGAGTTCCCGCTCAACGACTCGGTGAGCGGCTTCCGCGCGGTCGCGGTGGCGTCCGCTGGAGTCGGCCGCTTCGGCACGGGCTCGGGCCGCTTCGCGGCGACGCAGGACCTCGCGATCCTCTCGGGGCTGGCGCCGCTGGTGCGCGAGGGTGATCACTACGACGCGCTGTTCACGGTGCGCAACGCGACGGACCGTCCGATGGACGTCGTGGCGACCGCGACGGCGACGGCTTCGGGCGCTTCCATGGCCGCGCTCGCGCCGCGAGCCTTCCATCTGGAGCCGAACCGCGCGCAGGAGGTCTCCTGGCCGGTCGACGTGCCGGCGAACGCGATGGGCCTCTCCTTCGAGGCGGGCGTGACGGAAAGCGGCGGCGAGAGCGATCGCGTGAAGGTCTCTCAAAAAATCGAGCCGTCGGTGCCCGTGCGCGTGCTCCAGGCGACGCTCGCCGCGGTGTCGGGAACGCTGAGGTTCGACGCACTGCGGCCCGCGGGCTCGCTCCCGCGCCGCGGGGGAATGCGGATCAATCTTTCGCCGAGCCTGGCCGCCGGCATGGACGGGCTGATCGACTACATGCGCCGCTATCCCTACACCTGTCTCGAGCAGCGCACGTCGAAGGCCGTCGCGCTGCGCGACGCCGACCTGTGGCGCGCGAACATGGAGGCTCTGCCGTCCTACCTCGACTCGGACGGCCTCGCGAAATATTTCCCGGGGATGGAGCAGGGCTCCGACGCGCTAACGGCCTACGTGCTGTCCATCGCCGACGAGGCTCAATGGGAGATCTCCGCCGAGTCGAAAGATCGGATGGCGAACGCTTTGCAGGGCTTCATCGAAGGCCGCATCGAGCGCGGCTCGAGGATCCAGACGATGGACGTGACTTACCGCAAGCTCGCGGCGGCCGAGGCGCTGTCGCGCCTGGGGCCGCTCCCGCCGGGGTCGTTGAAGTCCATCCCGCCCCAGCCCCAGCTGTGGCCGACGTCGGCGGTGCTCGACTGGCGCGCGATCCAGAAGCGCTCGACCGACCCCGACGCGCCCAAGCTCGTGGCCGAGGCGGACCAGATCCTGCGCTCGCGCCTGAACTTCCAGGGCACGACGATGGGCTTCTCGACCGACAAATCGGATTGGCTGTGGTGGCTGATGGTCTCCGAGGACGAGAACGCGATCAAGCTGGTGCTGACCACGATGGACGACGCGCCGTGGAAGGCGGACATGGCGCGGATGCTCCGAGGAGCCCTCGGACGGCAGAACCACGGGCACTGGGACCTGACGACGGCGAACGCGTGGGGACGGCTGATGCAGGAGAAGTTCATGCGCCAGTACGAGAAGGGGGAGGTCGCGGGCGAGACCAAGATGACCCTGGGCGAGGATAAGAAAATAATCGATTGGGCGTCCTCGCCTCAGGGAGGCACGGCGACTCTGGCTTGGCCGGAGGGAAAGAAGGAGCTGACCATCCGGCACGACGGCCGCGGAGCTCCGTGGGCCACGGTGCAGAGCCTGGCGGCTCTTCCTTTGAAGGAGCCGCTGTCGTCGGGCTACAAGATCGAACGCACGGTGACGCCCGTGAGCCAGAAGACTCCGGGCGTGTGGGCGCGCGGCGACGTGGCCCGGGTTCATCTCAAGATCTCGGCGCAGGCCGACATGACGTGGGTCGTCGTCGACGACCCGGTTCCCGGCGGAGCCGGGGTTCTGGGCTCGGGCCTGGGGCGCGACTCGGCGCTCGCGACGCAGGGCGAGCAGGACACGGGCTGGGTGTGGCCGACGTTCCAAGAGCGCTCGTTCGGCGCGTTCCGGTCCTACTACGAGTACGTGCCGAAGGGGGACTTTACCGTCGAGTACACGGTCCGCTTCAACAACGCGGGAGACTTCGGCCTGCCGCCGACGCGCGTCGAGGCGATGTACTCGCCCGAGATGTTCGGAGAGCTGCCCAACGCGAACGTCGAGGTGAGGCCTTGAGAAAGCTTCTCCTCGCCGTTTCCGCCGCGGCTTGTGTCGGGGCCGTCGCCGCGTTCACCGCGCCGAAGCCTCCGTCGTTCGACGAGGTCCGCGCGCGGCACCGGAACTCGGACGCGATGCTCCTCGACCGCGACGGGCGGCCGCTGCACGAGCTGCGCGTCGACAAGCGGCGCCGCGTGCTCGACTGGACGCCGCTCGCCGGGATCTCGGCGGCGCTGCAGGACGCGGTGATCTCCGTGGAAGACCGGCGCTTCTATTCGCATCACGGGATCGATTTCCGAGCGCTGTCCGCGGCGGCGGTCCAAAGCCTCCGCGGGCACAAGCGCGGAGCGAGCACGATCACGATGCAGCTCGCGGCCCAGCTCGATCCGGACCTGCTCGGAGGAAGACGCGGAAGGACGCTCCGGCAGAAGCTCGCGCAGCTGCGCTACGCGCGGGCGCTCGAGAGCTCGTGGAGCAAGCCGGAGATCCTGGAGGCGTACCTCAATCTCTCGACGACGCGCGGCGAGCTCAAGGGCGTGTCGGCGCTGTCGCGCGGGCTGTTCGGCAAGGCGCCGCACGGTCTCGACGCGCGCGAGGCGGCGGTGCTCACCGCGCTCCTGCGCGAGCCGGACGCGACGCCGAAGAAAGTCGCGGCGCGGTCGATCGTCGTCGCGCGCCGGCAAGGGCTGTCCTTCGAAGGGGCGGACGTGGAGAAGTTGGCGCTCACGGCGCTCTCGCATCCGCCGGCGGTGACGCCGGAGGCGGACGCGGCGCCGCAGGTCGCGCGGCTCCTTCTCAAGCCGACGAAGGGGGCGGGACCGCTGTCCGTGCGCAGCTCGCTCGACGGGCGCCTTCAGCGCTTCGTCGCGCGGACTTTGCGCGAGCGCGTGGCCGATCTCGCGGATCAGAACGTGAACGACGCGGCGGCGCTCGTCGTCGACAACGAGACCGGAGAGGTCCTCGCGTACGTGGGCAACACGGGCGACGACTCCAGCGCGCGCTTCGTGGACGGGGTGACGGCGCGCCGCCAGGCGGGCTCGAGCCTCAAGCCATTTTTATATGGGCTGGCATTCGAGAAGAAGCTGATCACTCCCGAGTCCCTGCTCGACGACAGTCCGCTCGAGATCTTCGTCGGGCGCGGGTTGTACCGGCCGGAGAACTACGACCATGAGTTCCACGGACCCGTGCCGGCGCGGGTCGCGCTCGCCTCTTCGATCAATATCCCCGCGATCCGAGTCCTCCAGCTCGTCGGCGAGGACGCGTTCGTCTCGCGGCTGGCCGCGTTCGGCTTCGGCTCTCTGCGCGAGGGCGACTACTACGGCCCGTCGCTGGCGCTGGGGACGGCCGACATCACGTTGTGGGAGCTGGTCTCCGCGTATCGCGCGCTGGCGCGCGGCGGGAGATATTCTCCGCTGACTTTGACCCCGGCGTCCTCATCGCTCGCGGAGAAGCGCTCGCTCTCGGCGTCCGCGGCCTATGTCGTGGGGAATATCCTGTCTGATCGCGAGAACC
>DATNGC010000209.1:0-8858 GCA_035606075.1 Elusimicrobiota bacterium | reverse complement strand
CGTCACGCTCTGCTGGATCGCGGCGACCACCTTCGCCCAGTTCCGCGCGGCGCTCTCGGCCGCCCTCCAGGCCGCAAAGGACTTCCGCTTCCTGGCCTGGACGACGGTGGCGTCGACGACGGTGACCTTGCCGGCCACTCTGGCGACCATCTTCGCCTTCGGCTGGCGCACGAGCGTGCTCGGCATGGCCGCGGGCGAGGCCGTGGCCGGCGCCGCCATGCTCTGGCGCTGGCGGCGCGTCCGCGGCCGGCTCGCGGCCCTCCAGGCGCCGGCGGAGGCCGCCGCCGTCGAGGACGCCGCCGCATGACCCCCGACGCTCCCGCCGGGACCGTCCCCGGCCGGTGGACGCCGCCGGCCCGCCTCGCGCGCGCGCCGCGGCCCTCCGCGGCCGCGGCCGCCGGGGCGGCCGCCGCGCGGCGCTGGCGCGCCTACGCCGGCCTGCTTCTTCTCGTCTTCTTCGCCCGGATCTTCGACCTCCTGCACTACCCGCCGCTCTCGGCCGTCCAGGTGCCCGCCGCCGCCGGCGAGGGCGACGTCATAAACCAGGCCATGACGCTGCTGCTGGCCGGGGCGGCGATTCCCCTGGCGCTTCGCAACCGGCGGCGGCTCAAGACGGCCCTCGTGGGCCTTTGGCCCCTCCTGCTCCTCGAAGCCTGGTGCTGGACGAGCGTCTCCTGGGCGATCGTCCCGGAGATCGCACTCCGCCGCGTTGCCTTCAGCACGCTCGTCGTCTGGATCGTCTGCGTCGGGGTCGTCGAGCTTCGCTCGCCCAAGGCAGTCCTGGGCCTCGTCATGACGGCGAGCGGGCTCGCGGTCGCCACCGACTGGGCGCTCTTCGTCCTGGTGCCGTCGATGGCCGTCCACGGCCCCGACATCCTCGGCATTCACGCGAGCAAGAACGACGCCGGGGCGGTCGCGCTCGCGGCGACGATCGCCTGGACCGCCGGGGCCTTCGGCGCGCGGGGGCCGGTTCGACGTCTCTTCCGCGCGGCCGTCGCCCTCGCCGCGCTCGGCTTCCTCGCGCTCTGCGAGTCGAGGACCTCGCTCATCGTGCTCCTCCTCTCCGTGGGCGTCGCCGGCCTCGTCCGGCACGGGCTGCGCCTCGGCCGGCGCTACTTCGCGCTCGTCGCGCCGCTCGCGGCCGCGATCGGCGCGCTCGCCGCGCTGCCCTTCGCCTTCCTGCCGGTCGGCGAGATCTTCAGGACGCTCTTCGGCGACCCGACCTTCACCGGCCGCACCGACATTTGGGCCTTCGTCCTCGGCGTCGCGCGCGACAGCCCCTGGACCGGCGTCGGCTACGGCTCGCTCTGGAACGTCGGGCCCGAAGGCATCGACGTCCAGCGGGGCTACGGCGTGGTCCTCCAGGTCGCCGAGGGTCACAGCGGCTATTTCGACCTCATGGCGACGACCGGCTGCGTCGGCCTCGCGCTCGGGGCGGCGACGCTCGCCTGGCCGTTCGTTCGCCTCTTCGCGCGCGGCGCAGAAGCGCCTTTCCGGGGGGCCGAGAGCTGGGGCGCGGCCGCCATGATCGCCTTTCTCGCCGCGGCGGTTTTCCACAACCTCACGGAAAGCTCGCTCTTCCGCGGCGCCGGCCCCGCCTGGGTCCTGGCGCTGGCGGCGATGACGGCTCTCGCGTTCGCCGCTCCCGCGCGAGGCCGGTCGGGTCCGGGCGCGGCGCGCGCCGCTTGCGCGGCTTCGCCATGACCGCCTTCGAGACGGACCGGCGCGACGGACTGCAGGACGAGGTCCGGCGGGAGGGCTTCGCAGTCGTCCGGAACGCAGTGCCGGAGGCGCTGTGCGAGGCCGTCACGCGCGCCTTCGAGGCCGAGGTGAAGCCGGCGGCGCGCTTCTTCTTCATGCGCCACCGGTCGGGCCCGGAGCGCCATCGGCTCACCGCGGGCGGATTCATGAAGTACCCCATCATGAACGTTCAGGACCTGCCGCGGCGATTCGGCCGGTTCCGGACGGCGAGCCTCAGCGCGCTGACCCACGAGGCCGTCCGGCGCTGCGTGGGCGACGTCCTGGGCGGCGAGGGACGGCTCGTCCACACCATGTTCTTCGACGGCAACCAGGAGACCTGGGCGCATCGCGACGCCCA
Source organism: Elusimicrobiota bacterium (assembly GCA_035606075.1). GTDB lineage: Bacteria > Elusimicrobiota > Elusimicrobia > UBA1565 > UBA9628 > GWA2-66-18. The sequence goes on along the minus strand of DATNGC010000209.1, from coordinate 6,760 downwards.
CTACATGGATTCCGAGCGGCGGGGGACCATGCTCGGGGTCTGGATCGCCCTCGAGGACATCGACCCCGGCGCGGGCCGGTTCTACGTCCTCAGGCGGAGCCACGAGACGACGGCGCCCGGCGAGCTCGAGGGCGAGGCGGCCGACCCGAACGGCGCGGGCTACCGCCGGCTCATGCGCGAGTTCGCCGAGCATGGTCCGCTCGAGCGCGTGGCCCCGATCCTGGAGCGGGGGGACATGATCCTCTGGTCGTCGCTGACGGTCCACGGCAGCCTGCCGACCGAACGGCCCGACCGCTCGCGGCGCTCGCTCACCGGCCATTACCTCCTCGAGGGGGACGGGCTCGCCGCGCATGTGGGCGGCATGGAGTTCCGGAGGTTTCTCACGTTCAACGGGACGAAGGTGGCGCTCCGCCGTCAGCACGGCTTCTGGAAGCGCGCCGTGGCCCGCCATCCGGCCCTCGCGCGGATCGCCCGTCGGCTTCTCCGGGCGGCCGCCCGGCGCTAGGCCGGGCGGCCGGACAGGCCGGCGGCGCCGGCCGCCCTTCCGCGGGTCCTCCCTCTCCGCGCCGGCGCGTCGTGACGCCTCCATATCCATCCTCCACATCCTTAGACGGAAGCGACCGAGCCGCACATGGCCATCGCCCCGCGCACGTCTCCACCTTGAAGCAGGACGGCGATGACGTCATGCGGCCAGGCATCCTGCTCTGGCTTTCCAGCCGCCAGAATCGTCACCGGCTCGCTCTTGACCGTCGAGAGGTGATTTTCACTGAGCGAACGTCGCCGGAGCAAACGACCGGATCGCGCGAGACCGACGGCTCACGAATCCGCGGACCGCCCTCGCAAGAGCGCGTCGAGCCGCCGGCGGCGCCGGCCGACGATCCCCCAGGCGGAGAGCGCGGCGCGGCCCCAGTCCCGAAGCGCGCTCGAGGCCGCCAGCGCCAGGACGAGCGCGACGCCGCGGACGCTCGGTCGCAGGCAGACGATCTCCGCCGCCGGATAGCCTCCCGTCGCCCAATCCGCCTTGTAGGCGAAGGCCCCCGCGCCGAAGTCGAGCCGCGCGAAGCGGTCCGTCCAGAAGCTCTCGAGCAGGAGACGCATGAGCACCGTCCCCGGCGAGAGCGCGGCGAAGGCAGGCGCATATCCCATCCGCGCGCCGACGAGGACGTCACCCATGGCGAGCGCATAGCTGTAGGCCACCGGCGTGCCCTTGAGGACGAGCAGCCAGCCGCGAAAGCGGTCTTCGGCCGCCGCCCGGGCGAGCTCGTCCGCCGGGGCGATGCCGACGCCCAGGATCCGCTCCTGATAGCTCGCGTCCGAAATCGCGCGCGCGAGCCGATGGAACTCGAGCGCCTCGTCGGGCGCGCGAAAGGTCCGCAAGACGTTCGGCCCGCCGTTCGCCGCCTCGAAGCGCCGCAGGCGCCGACCGGCTTCGGTGCGCACCTTGCCGCGCAGGCCGGCGAGGTAGTCCTGGAAGCTCGCGCCCGGCGCGCGCGCGGCGTATCGGCGCGTCTCGCGGTCGACGACAAGGCGCACCGCGCCCGGCGCGAAGGCGAGGCGGCGCGCGCCCGGCGGGACGGCGCAGCCGGCGAGCCTCAGCGCATCGACGCCGGCCCGGTCGAGGAGCCCGCCGAGATCCGCCGCCGGCGCGCGGCCGACGAGATCGAGAAAAAGCGCCGGCGCCTCGAAGGAGGCCAGTCGGAAGGGGCCTATCTTGACGGGGAAGGCGCAGATTCGGGCGCGCCCTTCGCGGTCCGGGACGGCCGACGCGGCCGGGCCGTCTGGGGCGCCCGGCGGCGCCGGAGTGCCGGGCGCGACCGGGGCGTCCTGCGCGGCGAAGGCGCTCATCCGACGCCCACGAAACCGGCCAGGAGCGCCTCCACCGTCAGCCCGCGCGCGAAATCGAGGCCGGCCGGGGCGAAGCGACGGCGCGCGGAGGCCTCGACCTCGGCGATCACCTCGACGAGGTCGAGGGAATCGAGAAGCCCGCAGCCGAGAAGGTCGAGCTCGCCGTCGACCACCGGCGTCGCGCGTCCGCTCTTGCCGATGCGCCGGGCGAGGGCGTCGACGAGGGCCACGCGGATCGTCTGCGCCTCCTCGGCCAGGACCGGCCCTTCACGCTCCGGCGGCTTGCGCGACAGCCTGAACATCGGCGATTTCTCCTTCGGTCTCGGGGGCGGGCGCGGCGAGCAGGCGCGCCAGCGCGCCATGGTCGGCCTTGCCGTTCGCGTTCACCGGCCAGTCGAGGAGGACGCGCACCTCGCGCGGCGCGACCGCCGGCGGCAGACGTTCGCGGCACCGCTCGGCGATGTCCGCGGCCGGACGGACGGCGCCGGCGACGAAGGCGACGATCCGCCTCTCGGGCCGCTCGCTTTCGGGCGGCCAGGCGAGCGCCGCCGCCGTCTGCGTCCCGGCGGCCCAGCGCAGCACCGCCTCGACCTCCTGCAGGTCGATCCGGTGCCCCAGGATCTTCGTCTCCCGATCCAGCCGGCCGAGGAAGACCAGCCCGACCGCGGGATCCTTCACCACCCGGTCGCCGGTGCGGTACCAGCGCGCGCCGGGCCGGTCGGAGCGGCCCGCCGGCGGCGCGAAACGCTCCGCGGTCCGGTCGGCGAGCCGCCAATAGCCCTCCGCCACCTGCGGGCCGCACAGGGCGAGCTCGCCGGATGCGCCGTCGGGAAGCGGCCGCCCCTCGCGGTCGATCACCACCGCCTCGTGGCCCGGAAACGGCCGGCCGATCGGCACCGACGCCCAGGCGCCGCCCTCGTCGTCGCGCAGCGCGTAGGCGGTGATGGCGATCGTCGCCTCGGTGGGTCCGTAGAGGTTCTCGACCGCCGAATCCGGCGCGGCAAGGCTCCACTTCCGGGCGAGGCCCGGCGGCAGCGCCTCGCCGCAGAAGAGGCTGAGCCTGAGGCTCGGAAAGGCATCGGCTTCCAGCATGTGCAGTCGGTCCATCATTGCCGCCGTGGACGGCACCGAGAACCAGAAGGTCAGCGCGTGCTGGCGCACGAACTCGGCCGGCCAGGCGAGCGTCGACGTCGGCGGGCAGTAAAGGCAGGCGCCGGCGGCCCAGCACACGAACATGTCATGGACGGAGAGATCGAAGGAGAGATCGAAGAGCTGGGTGAACCGGTCCCGCGGGGTGGGCCGCCAGCGGGCGAGCGCGGTGCGGAGATAGGCCAGGACGTTGCCGTGCCGGATGACGACGCCCTTGGGCGCGCCGGTGCTGCCCGAGGTGAAGAGAAGATAGGCGGGATTCCCCGGGCGAGCCAGGCGGCGCGGGGCCGGAGGCGGCGCCCGCGCGAGGTCGGCGGCGAGCGCCGCCTCGTGCCCGCCGCGCGCGACCCAGAGGGGCGTGCGCCGGGCGTCCGGCAGGAGCACGCGAAACGGCCGCCCGCAGCCTTCGAGCGTCGCGGCGGCCGTGGCCTCCGACGCCTCGTCCACGACCATCGTGCCGACGTCCGACGCCAGGAGCGCGGCGCGCAGCCGCTCGGGCGGATGGCGCGGGTTGAGCGGCACGTAGGCGCGGCCGGCGCGCAGCGCCCCCAAAACGCCGGCGAACGCCGCGACGCTCCTCGCCGCGAACACCCCGCATTGCCGGCCGGTGACGGCGGAGGCGATGGCGCCGGCGCGCTCGGCCAGCTCGGCGTAGGTCCATGTTCGGCCCTCGACCCAGAGCGCCGGACGCATGCCGTGCGCGGCGACCGAGCGCCCGAAGAGCTCGTCGAGGCTGGCAATGCCCTCGAGGCCGCAGAGGCCCTCGAGGCCGGGACGGACGGCGTCGCCGCCCGCGGCGGCGCCGTCGCTTAGGCCGGTCCCCGCGTGGCCGCGCGCGCTCATGGCCGCGCCGCGTCGGAAAGGGCGGCGGACGAGCGCGTCAGCCGGCGCTTGACCCGCCGCGCCGCCCCCAGCGCCGCCCGCATCAGCGGGCGATTCCGGTAGACGACGACGCTCGGGGTCCGACCGGCGGCGCGGCGGGCGAAGCCCCAGTTGCCGTCCTCGAGCAGCACGTCGAAGCCCGATCCCGTCTTCGTGAGCAGATCCCAGACGAGCCGCATCTGCGCGGTCGAGCGCTCCTCCTGCGGCATGCGGAGGACCCGCTCCTCGCCGGCGATCGAAGACGTTCCGAAGGTCCAGTCGAGGTCGTCGAAGAGCAGCCACCCGCCCGGACGCAGCAGGCGTTCGCAGAGGAAGAAGGCGAAGCCATCCGTGAACCACGAATGAGCCCCATCGAGATAGACGAAGTCGAAGGAGGACGCACGGCCCTCGCGCAGGAACTTCATCAGCCGCCACGTGTAGCAGGTCGGCTCGAAATGGATCTCCACCGCGCCCGGCGGAAGGCCGACGCGGGCGAGCGTTTCCTCGATCCGGGGCGCGCGGGTTCGCGCCGCATCGAGGTCAATAGCCGTGGTCTGGCCGCCGATGCCGAGCGCGGCCGAGGCGATCCAGGCGGTGCCAACCCCGTGCGCGAAACCAAGCTCGAGGCAACTGCGCAAGCGGTTGTCGCGGATGAAACGCGAGACCTTCCGGCCTTGCGCCGGGGTCATGTTGGGAATCCCGCCGAGGGCGCGTGCCAAACGGTCCTCGAACTCGTCGGACGCCGCGGCTGTTCCGTCCAATGCCCCCTCCATCGTTTTCGGGAAGGTGCAGTCCGACCGTCTCCCATCTAATATCTAACCCGACCCAACGCCATGGCTCAAGAAAGTTTTCGATCTACCTTTCGATTTCCCTTTCGATAAAGGACGAAGTCCGCCGAGGAGAGCGCGACGTACAGGAGCGTCACCAGCGCCGTCGTGTGCTGCCCGGCGTCGGTCGCGACCTCGGTCCCGTCGCCCTGCGGGACGAAGGACAGTACGTAGTCGGCTGTGGGATTCGAACCGTGATATCCCGCTGGCTTGAGTGCGCCCGCGGAATCGAGCGCGTCGTCCCCACGCCGCGGTCGCCTGGAAGTCGGTGATGGTCAAATTGAAGTCTAGCAGCGCCAAATCGACGACGAGACAAGCTCGAAAGGAAAATGCAAAGCGTGGCGAAAATAACTCTTGTCAGCGCGCGGCGGGACGCGTTAATGATGGATCGATCTCCGCAGCCCGCGCCTTTCGACGAAACCATCAGGGGAACTCGTCTTGAAGGTGCTGATCTCGGCCTTCGCCTGCGCCCCGGAATCGGGTCTGAGCCCGGTGGAATTGAGCGATCGAAGTGGCGCGGATCGGCCACGAGGTGGTCGTCGTCCGGCCGCGCTTCCGCGCGGCGGCCGGCTTGCGCATCCTCTATCTCGATTTGCTCCCGAACCCAGGGGGACCAATGAACAAAGCTTCGCCCTAGCCGAGCGCGCGTATAGACGCGTTCCGCTCCAGCGAAGGAGGAAGCATGTGCGCCCAGAAAAATTTTGCCGCGGCCATCGGACCGGACCTCTGCCAGCGCGTCAGCAAAGACATGAAGGCGTTTGAGAACGCCTTGGCTGACGCAACTAGGAATCCCACGGTCCAAACTGTCGAAGACCTAGCGACTGGAGCCGATAGGCTTATGCACGCCATTGCGCGCGTGCTCATCGAGGTAAGGCGCCGCATGGATTGAGTGTCGCCCGTCCCGCCTCGAGCTTGGAGAAATCGAGGATATCGTCAATGGATGGCCAGCATCAGGCGGGTCGATTTCGACCCGAAAGAATTGATCGCGTCCGCCGTGTCGTTGCTGAGACCCGCAGCGCAGACGAAAGGTCTGACAATCGAGGCAATGCGCGACCAGGCTCTTCCGAGCCTGCTCATTGGCGATCCCGGCCGCTTGCGCCAAGTGCTGCTGAATTTGCTTGGCAATGCGATAAAATTCACCGAGCGCGGCCTACGTGCGGGTCTCAGCTTCTCATCGAAGCCTTGGCGGCGTTCGGGTCGAACTGCCGATAGAGATTGTGGACTCCGGCCTCGGGATTCCGGCTGATGCTGGCGCGAAGTTGTTTACGCGCTTCAGTCAGGTGGACGACACGACGTCGCGCGCCTATGGCGGCACCGACTGGAATTGTGCGAGCTGATGGGCGGCACCGTTGGCTATGAGAGCGAGCAAAGGAAAGGAAAGGAAAGGTTCTCGCTTCTGGTTCGTCGTGGTCTGCGACATGTCATCCGCAAAAGCGCCGATACATGAGAGCGAAGCGGAGACAACGAGAAACGAGACGGCTCGGAACCTCGACGTACTTGTCGTTGAAGACCAAGACCTCGTCCGTAGGATGATTGTCGATATGCTGACTGACCTCGGCCATCACGCCGATATTGCCTGCAACGGACAGGAAGCCGTTGCTGCGGTGCAGATGTGGCGCCACGATCTTGTGCTGATGGATGCGCAAATGCCGGGTGTCACGGCGACTAAGGCGATCCGTGCGCTCGGCTCTCCTGCCAACGCCGTGCCGACTGTGGCTCTTACGGCTCATGCGATCGAGGGTTACCGCGACGCATACCTCGCCGCCGGCATGATCGCTTTCATCTGCGCAGCCATCTACATCACCCGACGTGTCAGCGAGATAGCGTGGTTAGGTTGGGCACGCATCGGTGGCCACTCACGGATAGGCAGGGCGGCCGAGCTAAGGGATAAAGCCGTTAGGTTTGTTGTTGGCACGACTGCGACGTCATCCCACTCGCTAACGATGTCGCGGATCGGTGAAGCGCGGGCGCCGCGTCAATTTGACGGATAACCCTGCCGACGCCACCTTCATCGAGTCCAACGCGCCAGCAAAAACGTTCAACGCGCGCTCGAACTCTATGATGAGAAAGCGGGTTTT
>DATNGC010000208.1:0-4523 GCA_035606075.1 Elusimicrobiota bacterium | reverse complement strand
GCGATGGCGGTGAGCGTGTCGACCTCGACGCCGAAGAACCTCAGCTTCTTGCCCATGGGCGGCGGCATGTACTGGTCCATGACGAAGCCGACCGACTTGGCGTCGCGCAGGCCGCGCAGGACGCCGGGCATGGTGCGCGGCTGGTAGAACGCCGCGACCCCGGCCGAGAGGCGCGTCCTGCGCATCCACTCGTCGAGCCACTCGGGCTTGAGATGGCGAGTGACGATGGTGATCGGGACGCCGGCCTGCGCGCCGGCGGCGGCCATGAACTCCCAGTTCGCGAGATGCGCCGAGCAGAACAGCACGCCGCGGCCCTTGGCGTCGGCGGCCCTCCAGTTCTCGAGGCCCGTCAGCCGCGTGACCCCGCGGACGTAGGCGGGCCAGTGGCCGGCGATCGGGGTGAAGATGTGGAGCAGCTCCAGAAAGAGGATGCCGTAGTGCTCGTAGTTCTCGCGGACGAGCTCGTCCCAGCCCGCGGGACCGAGTTCCGGCAGGCAGCGGCGGATGTTGTCGTGGGCGATCCCGCGGCGCTTGGGGTCGACGGCGCAGGCGGCGCGGCCGAGGAGGCGGCCGAGGGAGAGCTCGAGGGAGCGCGGCAGCGCGGCGACGAGAAGGCCGAGGCCGTGGAGGGGGATGCGCAAAAGGAGGGCCAGAAGCGGGTGCATCCGCTTTTCGCTTCGAGACGCGCCTTGCACGGCGCTCCGGTCTTGCGTGGGGGCGACGGAGGTGCTCACGAGAATCTCCGGAGGAGATTCTACAATAGTGACAGCAGGCGAGAAAAGCCCCCTAGGCGGGGACTCGGGCGGGCGCTTCGACCCAGGCGACGAGCTCGTCGAAGGCGGCGTGGGCGCTCGGCATGAGCGGCTCGACGAACGGGAACATCTCGCGGTTCGTGTCGATGTGCGAGGAGTCCGCGTGATAGCGCATGCGGTGCAGGGCGCCCTTGCCGCGCGCGCGCACGAGCGCCTCGTAGGCGCGCGCGTGGCCCGCGCAGGAGATCAGATAGTCCCGCTCGCCCGCCAGCGAGACGAGCGGGACGGCCAAGTCGCCGGTGTTCTGCAGGCCCGCGACGCGCTCGCGGACGGCGGCGGGGCGGGCGTCGAGGTCGTAGTCCTCGAGGGCGCCCGCGTACTCGGGGTCGAGATCCGCCGTGAAGATGCCGAGCGACGCTTCCCAGTAGAGCGCGCGGTAGAACGCGAGCAGGGGAGCCCACGGGCCCTCGGCGCCGAAGCCGAGCGCGGCGAGAGCGGCGCGGTCCCAGGGCTCGCGCCGCGTCGCGCGAAGCGCGGCCGGAAGCTCGCGCAGGAGATTTCCCTGGTCGGCGCGCCACAGCACGCCGGAGATCTCGAGGGCGCCGTCGAAGAGGCCCGACTTGGACTCGGCCGCTTTGCGCGCGACGTAGCCGCCGTTGGAGAGGCCGACGGCGTAGGTCCTCTCCGGAGCGCGGCCGCGCCGGGCGGCCGCGAGCTCCTTCGAGAACGACGCGAGGGACTCCAGGCGCGAGGCCCAGCGCGCGACGCCGGCCTCCGGGATCATGGGCATGAGCACCGTGGTCCCGTCGAGGACGGCGCGGCGCACGCCCTTGTCGGTCGCGGCGAAGGCATAGCCCTTGCTCAGGGCGAAGTCGGAGAAATACAGGTCGTAGGTGTTCTCGTCGGTGATGCCGGACGCGGCGGCGACGACGAGGCGTCCGTTCCAGTCGCGCGGCAGGCGCAGCAGGAAGCGCGCGTGGTGATCGCCGGGCAAGGTGCCGGTGATGAGGCGGCCGGGCACGGGGGCCGCGAGCGGGGTCCAGGTCTCCTTGGCGACGATGTGCAGGGCGTCGGCGGCCAGAGCGCCCGAGGCGCGCAGCGAAAACGTCGAGAGGTCGGCGACGTCCTTCTCCTCCAGCACGGGCTTCGCGGGAAGGTCGACTTTGAAGGCGTAGGAGCGGATGACGCTCATGGATCGAGGCGCTGGGCCAGGTCGGCGCTCTTCTTCAAGGGATAGTAATGGTCCGCGTTGACGACCGTCGCGGTGAAGAGTCCGGAGCCGTCGCTCAGCACGGCGCCGGCCGCGGGCGCCTGGGGCGGAGTCGCGATGCCGAAGCGGCCGAACAGGAGCTGGGCGGCCTGCCAGTCGAGCAGCTGGTCCTGCAGGGAGTGGATGAACTCGACGCGCGTCCCGATGCGGCGCAGTAAGCCGGCGTCCGCGGTCTTGAAGTCCAGGACGAAGGCGTCTCGGGACCGGCGCAGCAGGGACTCCTGCCAGCCCTCGTCGCGGGCGTCCTTGTCGAGCGCCTTCTGGAAGCCGCGGCGGATGGGATCGACGTCCGGATCCCACTTCAGCGCGAGGTCGTGCCTCATGGCGTCCACGGCTCCCTTCGTCGCGGCGCTCAGCAGCTGTTCGCGCTGGAAGCGGTAGCCGGCCAGCCACAGCTGGGCCTGCATGGCGAGGAATGGGTTGGCGAGATTGGCCTCGACCTGGCGGGCGAGGGCGTCCCAGGAGTCGAGCCACTCGACGGTCATCTTCGTGGCCTGGGCCATCTGCTCGACGGACGGGCCGCCGAGCTTCTCGACGTCGTCGTAGTGGGTCATGCCGTTCATGACGACGACGCGGGAGCCGGCGAGGAGCTTGAGGGCCTTGCGGACCTCGGGCTCCTTGCGGAGCTGGAGCATGCGCTGGAAGACGCCGGCGCCGAAGGAGTGCACGGCGAGCTCGACCTTGGGCGAGCCGGTCTCGCGGCCGGCGACGACGATCATGCGCGCGAGGTCGCGCGCGTCGGCGTCTATCACGGAGGACGTCGGGGTCCAGCCGGTGGGCGCGTGGCCGCGGGTCCAGGCGAAGTACTCGGACCGCGCGGGCGCGCCGGCGCGGGCGAAAAGGGCGTCGTAGCTCTCGTTGAGGGCCAGGCCGCCGAAGTAGACGCGCGGGGCCTTTCCGGCGGGGCCGGAACGGCGCTTGAAGACGACCGGGAGGCCGCCCTCGCCCTCGAAGGAGCCGCGGCTCCAGCCGGGGCCGTCCGGCGACGCCGCGCCGGGAGCGGCGAAAACGGGGCCGCCGACGCCGGTCTTTTGGCCGGCTCCGTCGAAGACCGCCGCGGCCGCGGCGGTGAGCGACTCGGGGGATCGGGGCTCGGGACCGTCTTGCGGCGCGGCGGCGGGCGCGGGAGCCAGCGCGGCGGCCGCCGGCAGGGACGCGGCGGCTGCCGCCGGAACGGCGGCCGGGGCGAAAGCGGCTGACGGGGCGAGCGCGGCCGGCATGGCGGACAACGCGGGGGCCGCGGACAGAGAGGGCGCGGCCAGGCTCGGCGCCGCGAAGAGAGCCGGAGCGGCAAGCGCGGCGGGAGCGGCCAGCATGGGAGCCGCCGCGGCGGCGGCGAGCGACGGGGCGGCGTTGATGCGGGGGACGCTCATGACGATCTGAGCGCGGACCGGAACGGCGGACGCCAGCAGCAGGCCGGCGAGGGCTCGTTTCATTGCTGACATCATAGTTTCTGGAAGAGCGAAACTCATGGGCCGACCGGGTCCATCCGCGTGCGCCAAAAGGTCCGGCTTCTGGGGCCCTGTTGGCCCAAGGTGGCCGCCTTGCTCATGGATATACTTCCTTTCATGAAGCGATTGCCGCTGTTCGCGCTGCTGCTGTGGGGGGCCTTGCCCGCCTCGGCGCAGGTCGCGCGCGCGGTCCTTCCTTCCATCGGGCTGGCGGCCGGAGGCTTTGCCGCCGCGCCGGTCGCGACGCTCGCTCCTTCCGCTTTCGGCGCCGCCCCCGCACTGTCCGCGCCGGCGCTCTTGTCCCCGGCGCTGCTGCCCGCCGCCGCGAAGACGGTCCCGCAGGCCGCGCCCGCGCTTCCGGCCGCGGCCGCGCCGGCCGTACCCGCGCTCGCCGGCACGGAGACGGGGCTGATCCAGACGCACGACGTCTCCGTGGGGCTGGCGGCGCTGAGGGCCGCCTCGCATCCCCTTCACCCGCAGGTCGAGGAGATCGTGGCGCGAATCAAGGCCGCGCGTCCGGAACTGCCGATCTCGGCTGAAAATCTATTTCTCGTGCGCGATCTCTCGATCCTGCGGGACCTGGGCATCCCCGAGGAGGCGGCCGGCGCGGCGCGCATCGTCACGGACGGCAAGACCGAGGTCCCGGTCGTGATCCTCGTGGCCGCCCATCCGGTCGGGATCGACAACTTCGTGGAGTTCGGAGTGCATGAGGCGGTCCATCTGATGGACGACGGCATCCTGCGCGTGCGGCACGACGAGGAGCTGAAGCATTTCTTCGCGGAAGGGTGGACTCAAAAGCGCGCCGTGACGATGGCGAACGAGATCCTCGTCGGTCTGGGGCGGCCCGGCACTCAAGGCCGGGCGTATCACAAAGAGATCGCGATGGTGGACGCCTTCATCGCGCGCTACGGCTCGGAGCCGCTCGACGAATTGGTGCGCACGGGCTCGGACGCGGGGATGAGGAGCGCTCTCGGCGACCGCTGGGACTTGGCGGGGCGCATCGTTTCGGGCGACGGAGGGAAGAAAGCTTCTCGCGACGCCCGCTTGGAC
>DATNGC010000207.1:0-62155 GCA_035606075.1 Elusimicrobiota bacterium | reverse complement strand
CGTATAAGCCTTGGAGGTCGCGACCCAGACGGCGCTGCTGTGGTCGACCTTGAGGCTCACGGACACGCCCTGCACGTTCGCGAAGGTGTGGGGCCAAAAGACCGGAAAACCCGACGCGAGAGTTCCATCCGGGCCGTATTTCCAGAGAGCGAGATCCAAATTGCCGGTGGCGGGGTCCGAACTGATTCCAGCGGACCAAACGTTGCCCGACGAATCCAGTCCGGTCGCGAGCGCACCGTCATAGGTTCCGCCGGGACGCTGATATCGCTTGGGGAAACCGGCCGCCAACGTCGCATCGGGCCCGAATTCCCAGAGTCCGAAACCGAACGGCCCCACGGACGTGTGCTTCCCGCCCGCCATCCAGGCATTTCCGGAAGAGTCGACTGCGATGCCGCCCGTGACGATTGGGTTATTGGCCGCGGGATAAAGCGCGGAGGCGAGCAACGCATCGCCTGTCGGAGCGATCTTCCAGACCATGAGGCCGGAAGAGCCGGTCCCACCGACCCAAGCGTCGCCTGATCGGTCGAAATCGATGCCGAAGGTCCCGGAATCGACGGCGGTCGGCAAGGTCGTCGAGCTCAGGAATTCTCCCGCCGAATCGTGCTCGCGCAAACTCATGGACTCGGTCTGGTCGCCGTTGAAATCCTGCGTCACTGTCCAGAGATTTCCCGAAGGATCGCGCGCCAGCGCCACGGCATAGCCGGGCTCGAGCGCGGTCACGCTGCTCATGATGATCACGTTCGCGGTGGAATACGCGACGTTGCCCGAGAAATCCGTGGCGCGCGCGTAGACCGCGAAATTCCCGCCGGGCAAGGGCGGCGGCGCCGCGCTCCAGGAGGCGTTGTTCGCGGACCCGGTCGTCGTGATGGTCGACCAAAGCGGAACCGCGGAATCGAAATCGCCGGAAGCCGCGTCCCACCATGTCCCATCCACCCGGTTCGACACAGCCAGAGAAAGATCGGCGAGACCCGTGTTGTCAGAAATCGTGCCGGAGAGCCCGGACATCGCCGGAATTGTGGAACCGTCGACGGGCGCGAGTATCGCGACATTGGGCGGCTGCTGGTCCATGGCCAGTTCGAGAGCGGGCGCGGTGGCCGAGACTCCGCGCAGGAAAATGGGCGCCGACAAGTCCGCGCTAACGGGATTGCCGGGACCTGGGCTCTTGCCTCCCGCGCCGAGCGAGCCGGTCAAGTCATAGGCCGCGACGAGATAGTACGTGGCCGGAGAGGGCAGGCCGTTCAAGGCATAAGCGAAAACGGTCCCGCTGCTGGGCGCGGGGAGGGCTCCTGCATTCTGGACATTTTTGGAGAAGCCCGGCGAATCGGCGGTGAAAAAATACACGTCGCCGCCGGAATAGCCCGCCGGATAGTTCAAAATGCCAGACACGCTTCCGAGCCCCAACACCTGGCTTTGCGCCTTGAAGGAGCCGTCGCTTTGGGTCGCGAGAAGATAAAGATCGGGGCTTGCGATCGCCACGTCGACGCCGACGTTGACGGACGGCGTGGTATAAGTCGGGTAGAGGTTGGCCAAAATCAGGCTGGAACCTCCTGCCGCCGGATACTGCCAGAGCGCGAGGCCTTTTCCACCCCCGGAATCAGTTCGCGCCCCCGCCACCCAAAAGCGGCCGGCTGCGTCGAGATCGATTCCTTGCGCTTGGTCGGAAGCCGCTCCGGTCGAGGTCGCGACTAAGGAGATGGACGCGCCGTCCCACTCCCACAGGGCAGCCACAGAGCCGGTCGCCGTCTGCGCCCAACCGGCCATCCAGACGTTGCCCGCGCTGTCCTCGAGCAGGGCCTGCGCGGAACTGCCCGCGCCTCCCAGTGTGTTGACCCAATCGAAGCGCGCGGTGTTGCCGTTAGCGTCGTAGCGCCACAACGCGGCTTCATTCGTCGCTCCGGCCATCCATAAGAATCCGGCGCCGTCGGCCAGCACAGCCTGCGCCGTCGCGCCGGGAAAGAGACCGATCTGAACCAGGCCAGAGGAATCGGCTTTCCAAAGCGAGGCCATGCCCCGGGACGCACCCGCGATCCAGAGACTTTGCCCGTCTGAATCCACCGCCGCGGCCAGCCCGCCCAAGTCGCGATAGCTCGTCTTCGAGAGGATAGCTCCTTGGGGAGAGACCTCATAGACTAGGGTACTCGTCGTGGCGCCGAGGAGCGCAAAGGCATTACCGTTGGCGTCGAAGCCGAGGTGCCAGTCGCCACCTTGCTCCGCGCCTGGCAATGCCGTCGCGAATTGAAGCGAGCCGTTGGGGGCGTACCGGGAAATGCTCGGACTTGCCGCCGTCTCGGCTCTCCACATCGTCCCCTCCGGGTCGAGAGCGACGGCGGCCTTGTTCGTCGAGCTCGCCGCCGGAATGGGGATGAAGATCGCGAAGATCCCGAAGGAGTTCGCGTTGCCGGTCACGGTCTCATGCGTCGTGTCGACGCTCGCGGTGACGTCCACCCAATTGCCGTTGACCAATTGGTAGCACCGCATCTGCGGCCATTGGGCCGGGAGTACGGTCGTGCCGGAGAAGCTCAAGGTGACGCTTCCTGCGCTGAGGCTGCTGCCTGTGACCGTGAAGTCGACACCGTTGTACGGCAGGCCGGGGGGCATCACCGTGCCCGCGGGCTCATCGATGCTGATCTTCTGGCATCCGGCCTTGGCGCCGGAGCCGGTCGGGACGTTGTTGAGCGAGATCGATCCTCCGCACATGCTCATCGAAACGTTCAGCCCTTCGGGCAGCGGCTGCAAAATAGGAGCGATCTCGGGAACGACTACGGTGTCCGTATGCTGGAACGTGACCTCGACATAGCCCACCGAGCAGTAGGGATTGGCGGTCCCCGCCGAGATCAAGACCGTGCTCTGTGGACTGACTGAAATATCCGTATCCTGAATCTCGTTCACTGTGTTCAGCGTGACGGATCCGCTGGCAGCGGAAGCGGGATCCAAGGCGATCTGGCCGCCGTTCGGCGTCGGGACGGAGACCATACTCGCGGCCGGCGAATGAACGGAGACGGACACCGTCGGCAGCGGACCGGCGGTGCAGGCGGCCGGCGGCGTGACCGGGTTTCCGGACGGGTCCGTCGGGTTGATGCAATCGGTCTGATACTGCGCGAACTGCGAAGGCGTTATATTGCAATTAAAGTAGTGCAGCCCCACTTTACGGATCACGCCGCCGAGGTTTTCGATGGTAGCGACGTCGCTGATCTTGACGCCGGAGGGGCCGGAGGAAGCCGAACGACTGTCTATGAGGCCGTTGCCACCGGTGACTATGCCATCTCCGCTGACGGTCGTCGTGAGAAATGCTCCGCCTCCAACGTGAAAGGCCCTACTTGTGGTCATCGAGCGGATATTGTTCAGGCTGCCGAGTCCTGCGATGTCGGCCGTATAGAAACTGTTCTGGCCGAGCTGAATCGGCATTGGATCGCAGATGCTCGTGTCATCGGGATCGCCGGCGGGAACGTTCCATTGGCGTAAGAGCGGAAACGGGTTCGACGGGTCGCCGCAGGAGGTGTACGGAGGGAGCGTGCCGTTATTCCAGGGCATGGAATTTCCCGCGTAGAGATGGCTCATTTGTCCCCGCGTCGGGTCGCTTGCGAACGAAGGAGGCACTGGATCGGGGTTGAGGCCCATCATCTTGAAGCCGGCCAAGCCGGACAGATTGTCCTGGGCCTGAACATCCAGCGACAGGTCGAAATCCCCCGTCCGGTGCACCGTCGGGGCCAACTGCGGCGGCACGCTGTCGACGTTGAACGGGATCTGCGTGACGAGTCCTCCGACAGATGTGGCCGTGAGCGAGTATCCCATGGCGTCGGGCAGGACGGTCGCGTCGATGGTCGTCTGCCAGTCGGGACCGGTCGACGGCTGCCTCTGGGTGGCGTATTGAGTGCCGTCCGGCAAATTCAAGACAACCGAGTCGATGCCGGAGCGATCTTTCACGGTGATGTTGATGCCGTTGACCGTTCCAGCGAACGGCGGCAACGCGTTGCTCATCCAGATCGGAGCACCAGTGTAGGTTCCCATGTAAGGTCCGAACGGCTGGCCGGGCTGAAAGCCCCCCGAGCCGTAGACGGTGGTATTTCCGAGAATAGTAACGCTCGGGGAGCTGGTCTCGACGGTGAAATTCGACGTATCCAGTGGAGTTCCGCTGCCGTCTGCGGACGCGAATGAAGAAATCGAATAGTCGCCGTCGGCAAGATTGTCGAACTCGGCGCTTGGGCGCTCACCCGGAACAAATGAGATTAGGCCGGACCGGTGATGTCCCGTGAGGGTGATCGAAGCGGCGGCGGGATCGGTGGCGAAAATCGTCGTCAGGTCAGTGACGCCGCCATTGGGAATCACAACGTCAAAGGCGTTGGTGATGAGAAGCTTGCTGGTCACGTGAAATGAGGCGTCGGTCTCGTTGCCGGCGGCGTCAAAGGCTTTGATTGTGTAATAGCCGTCGGGGAGTTGGTCGGGAGCGCCGGGAAAGTCGGCAAGCGAGTATTGGTGATAACCGATCGGAAAGGCGGCGTCATTCTCGAGCAAAATGTCGTTGTCGCCGGCGATAACGACTTTCGCCGGACCGGAGCCGAATTTTGTGGTGTCTCCAGGGAAATGATCGTTGACGCTAATCGTGAGGTTCTTGCCGCCGGAATCGGCCGTCGTGTTTGCCTGGCCGGGGATTCCGGCGGAAGCTACCTGGCCGTAGGTGTCGGTGACGGTCAATTGCGGTGCAACGCTGTCAATTGTAAAGTTCACGCATGTATCATTGCTGCTGTCGCCCTGCAAAGGGTTCGGGAAAATATTCCCATCGTGGTCCGTGAGCTGCACGCAAAGGTTGTAGCTGCCGTCCGCAAGCTGCGTTCCGGCAACACTCCCTTTCCAAACAATGCTGTAGAGCTTCCCGTATGGCAGCTCCACGTCAGAGCCCAAGGTGTCTTTCCATGAACCATCCCATGTTTTCCCACCGTCGTCGACGATGGCCTGATTCGTTTCCTTGACATAGAGCCTGACGGCAAGATCGGGCATTCTGTTTTCAATGGCCTTGAAGGTAAGGGTTGTGCCGGTGTTGGAATTTACATTGGGATCGGAAATCTTCAGGGGTATTCTCATGAGAGGAGGCAGTGACAGGGAAATGGTCTGCAATTCCGCGACCGTGTCCTGCCGGGCCGTGTAAAGCTGGGCATTGCTGATCCGCTGAGCCAACGGCGTAAGCACGCTGGCAAAGCTTGTGTCGTTGAACCAATCTTGGCCAACCGCCGAGGTCGGCGTCAGAAACCGCGAAGCGCAGGGCACATTAAGCTGACGACCATAGGCGCCCAAATCATTAAAGGGGACGTTCCCGTCCTCATTGGGGCCAAGCCAGAACTTCTCATTGCAACCTGTCGCGGGATCAAGGAAGGGCTGATCAAATGCAATGTCTCCGGGAACGTTGTCGACGTGGTTGTTTGATGCGAATTTTTCAAACTGGTCCGAATTGCTTCCGACCGTGATTTGTGTCGGATCGGTGGGAGAAACCGTATACGTTGTGTGTAGCCCGTGGCCGACAATTTTCTGGTGGGCCGGGACCGTGATGTCTTGTCGCAAATGAATCACAAACCCCGCATGAGTATAGGCGTCGGAAAAATTGAAGGCACGATATTGCACGAGCTTAACGTCGTCGCGCCATCTCTGCTCATTCCCGAACCAATAGCTAATGCTGTTGTCTGTTTCCTTGTGGGCACCCAGGACGGTGAATAAACCTTCAGTGCTCGCGCCGCTCTGAATTTGGCTGCTGAACAGGGCTATATCCGGATAATCTGAGCCTACGTCGAGGAGAGCGGCTTGCGTCAACTTGTGATGGTCGTCGCCGCCATAGCCAAGAAAGCCTGAGAGGTCGCTGGAGCTGTAACTCCAAGAAGGTGTCTCTAGAGAGACGAGCCCGAGCGCGGCCACGAGTATCGGCAGCACTGAGGCGCGTCGAGCGATCTTCATTTTTCAATGCGCGCTGGCTTCATGTGCGCGCCATCTTTGCCGTAAGGATCATACGGATCGGGACGCAGCCCCTTCTCGTAAAGGCTCAGTTCCCGTTCAACCCCCTTATAGGGCACTCGTTCCCCGGTAGCCTTAAAAATCGCCTGCGCAGCGACGGCTCTCCCGGTAGTGTCGTTGGGCTCCCACTTCTCATCCTCCGCAATGTAGTCTTTCAAGTAAGGAACGACTGCTTTCAGGGGGTTTCGTATCAGGGCGTATAGTATGTCGAGCCTAACAGCAGGGTCCTTTCGCAATGACTCCATCGCTGTCGGCAAACCGCCTGAGGGATCGACTCGAATTAGCCCCGAGTAGGCGTAACCTCGAATGAATCTGTCCGCACTCGACAACTTCTGCTTGAAAAGCTCCCTCGCTTGGACTATGTTGGCAACAGATTTCATCGGCATATCGGCAAGCGCATGAATTGCTGACCTTGCAATCTCCTTGTCGTCATCGTTCGTGAGGCGGAGCAAATCGGGCGCGGCGGTCTCATCACGCAGCGCCACAATCGCGGAAAGTGCGCCGTTCCGGCGTTGATCCTTCTTCCGCGCCAGCTCCAGAACCTTCGGCAATGCTTTCGCGCCATACCGTGCCACAAGAGGCCCGCTGAAGCTGCTGTTGACCATCAATTCGTCGCGCGAAAGGATTTCATCGATGGCCGCGTCGTGGCCCAACTCCACGAGGGCTTCGGCGGAGGAATCCACGAACTCCATATGGTCCGGAGTCATCCACTGCGGATTAGTGGCCGAATACTTCTCTCGCGGAGCCTTCGAAAGAACTTCGAGTATTTTCGGTGCCGCTTCCGTCGCGTGGAGTTTGGCGCATGCTCGGGCTGCCGCACCTTTGATCGTCTCATCACTGTCATCTAGCAGCCGTAGATAGACGGGCGTTAGTGCTTCTTTTGACGCGGGATCGGGATTGCCGAGCGACCTCGCGGCGATGTCTCGCACGGATTTTTTCTGGGCCTTGGTCCCCGGCGCCGACAGAGCGCGAACCGTCCCGACCAGATTCTGAACGTCTTCGGGCTTCTTTGGTTGGCCCAAATGTTCCGAGTTACCACGCGCGTCAGCACCGGGCTGCTGTTCCTGGGCAGCTCCAGCCAAGACCTCCCCTCGCGAAACGAACAGGAAAGCAACCAGCAGTGCTGCTACCCGACCGTCAATCGAACTCCTATTCATCGTTCTCCTTATCATCCGTGTGTCTTTGCCTTCGCCGCTCTCTCGATCACGATCTGCTCGCAGACCATCGAGACCTCGCCGCGCAGCTCCCACAGGTGCCGGTTGAGCATCCGCAGGTTGCGGATCAGCGCGCGCTCGAACGGCTTCTTCAGCGCAGCCTCGTCCGGGTCGCCTTCCAGCGGGTCCACCGAGGTCCAGCGCTTCCTCTTTATGCGGTCCTGTGGCACCCTATAGGCATAGCAGGCGAAGGTTTAGGTAAGGTAAAACAGCGGTCGGTCATGACCGGCCCGGACACTGTTTCTCGTCGAGAAACTGCCTCGGGATAGGGGCGGGGCCTAGATGGTCGCAGGCCTTGACAAGGTCCGGGTAGGACGGCGTCCCCGCGACTAAGAGACGGGTAGGTTCGTGTTCAGAACGTAGCCCAGGCCGCGCCGCGTCTCGATCCGCTCGCCCCAGGCTCCCAGCTTCTTGCGAAGGTTGCTGATCTGAATGGTCAGTGCCTTGCCCGCAGTGCCCGACTCGTATCCGCGCACGGAGTGCCAGAGTTGATCCTGTGAGAGTACCCGGTCACGTTGGGTCAGGAACAGCGTGAGCAGGGAGACCTCGGTCTTCCACAGGTCGAGCCGCTGACCGTTGAGCATCACGATCCCAGTCTGCTCGACGAGCCGGAGTCCGTCAAGTTCGAGAACTTTGTGCTCGACGGGTGCCTGCTGCCGCTGACGATTGAGCCGGCCCCGCAGGCGGGCGGCCAGAAGGTCCATGTTGAACGGCTTCGTGACGTAGTCGTCGGCGCCCGCCTCGATCGCGATCTGGATGTCGCTCTCATGGTCGTTGGCTGTGACCATGAACGTGACCATGCCGTTTGTCGGCTCCGACTGGATCGCCTGGAGGACCTGGAACCCGTTCTTCGTGCCCCGGTTCAGATGCCAATCGAGCAGGGCCACGTCAAACTCGCTGTCCTTCAGGGCGGAGATCGCCGCGTCCCCGGTCTTGGCCAAGGACCAAGTGAACTCCTCCGCGTGATGGTCGAAGAACTTCTTGTAGAGGTCCTGGAAATCCTCGTCGTCTTCAACGACCAGCACGCGGGTTCGGGTCATGGGGTTCGGAGAAGTGTAGATCAGGTTCTGCCTTATGTCAATGAAGTGACGATAATTCCTCTATTTCTTGGCATCAGCGGCCGCACTGGTATTCCTCGAACCGTTTTTTGGCCGCGACCATCACCTGGTCCGCCTTTTCCGCGCCGTGCTTGGCCGCGATCTCGTCCTTAGACGCAAGAATCTTAGTCAGCGTCGCGCAGTCCTTCGTCCTGTCGCGCGCGGCGGGCTCCGGCCGGGCCAGCGCCGCCGCGATCTCGGCCTTGGCCACGGACACTTCGGCCTGCTCAGGCTTCAACCTCTTCTCCAGCTTGGCGATCGACCGGTCGTCGAAGTAGAACTCGGGCAGGTCCGTCCCGTCCACGGAATATCTGTCGTTGGTCGCGGCCGAAGCGATCACCTTCAGGTGCGGGTCAGTCATCTGCTCGCCGTAAACGTTGTCAAACGTCTTGGGTTCGAGATACTGGGTTACGACGAAGAGGCGCCTCCTCAGCGGGCATGTCCGTCTCCAGGTAGACGATGGTCCCGCTCTGGTCGCCGGTCCGGTCGCCCAGCGGGTTCATGATCCAATACAAGAAGAACGAGCGCCTGCCAGACTTGGTCTCCACCCACGGCTCAATTCGGCCAGGAGGTGTGGTCTCAAGGTCCAGGGTGTCGCCGTATAGGGCGGGGCCACAGGCGGCGTCGCCCAGCGCCCCGGGCAGGTTCCACGCCATGCCGTGCGGGCGCAGCGCTGGATGAGGTCTACCAGGTCAGCGAGCCCGGTCAGGCAGTCTCCCCCGGACGGCCGAATGAACGGGATAACGCTGCCTTGAGCCGACACTGAATTCAGTCCCCTGAATTCAGTCCCCTTGCGTTTGAAGAAGGATGTCGCTACTCTTAGCGGATGCCGCGGAGCGCGAGCGACTCTCGCCACGGGAACAGGCCTCTCGCGATAGCGATTGCCGAAGTCAAAAAACACCTTCTTCCCGCCACGAACGGCGTCTGGTTCGCGCTCGCCGCGATCGTTCTTCTTGGCCTAACCCTGAGGATTCTCTTCGCGCCTGGCGCCCCGGTTCACGCGAACAATCACGGGATCGAAGAAATCCGAGGGTTGGTCGAGTTCTCGTGGAGAGCCGAGCGCCACGACCCCTACGGAAACACCTTCTTCGTCGTCATGAACGGCCTTCTCTCCCTCGTCGGCCGGAATGAGGCGAGGCTCTTCCTCGTTAATCGCGTCCTCGGAACCGCCGCCATTCTAGGAATGTACATGCTCGCGAAGGCGCTCCGTTTCTCCGAGCTCGGGGCGCTCTTCGCGGCCCTGTTTTTGTGCCTCAGCCCCTCACAAGTCTGGATTTCCGGCACGGAATCGCAGATGGTCCTGCATCTCTGCCTCGCCCTCGCGGGATTGAGCGTATTGATCGCCTCGGTGCGAGCCGCCGATCCCCTGTTGTCGTGGTCCGCGGCCGTGCTGCTCGCGCTGGCTTCATCCATGCACGTGACAACCGTTCCCCTGGCTCCCCTCGCCCTTGTCTTCGCACTCTGGGCGGGACTGCGCCGCGCGATGCGGGAGAATTCGTCATATCGCCGGCATTTCCTCGCCTGCCTTGCCGTCGGCGTGATGTTCGTGTCCCTGCACGCGCTTTCCCTCAATGGCGACTCCCTCGCCAGAGGAGTCAATGAGTTCAGCTTCGCTCACGTCCTCGCCCCGTGGGCCACCGTCAAAAACATCCTATGGGACCCGACCCTCACGCCCGTCATCCTCCTTCCGCTGATGACGGCGGGAGCGTACATGGCGCTCCGCCGTCGGGCCGATCTCGTGTTCCCGCTCGCGTGCGCGGCCGTCCTGATGGTTCCTCTCAGCTTCGCGGTATGCGCCTGCCGGACGGACGCGCTGCGCTACCAATCCCCGGAGCACTGGATTTATTATCTTCTCGCCGCACTGCCATTTGGAGTGGTTCTCCCCGGATCGAGCCGCCTTATGCGGCTCAGCGCCTGGGGGACGATCTGCTTGCTCGTTGCGGCCGCGGCCCCAGGGCTCGCCCTGCTCCGGACCGGAAGCGAGAACATTCAGGAATATCGCTTCATGCGCCAAGCCTCCGCCGTGGCCCCCCCGAACTCGGAGATATGGCTGCCGACGCGCGCCGCCCTGGGCAATCTCAAGACGGAATTCCCTGATTATCTCAACGAGCAATTTCTGATCAAAGGAGATTCGACGGACCCCTTCCCGAAGCCGCGCGATCGCTGGCTCTACGTCGGCCTCGACTGCTACAGGCGCGAGTCACCCGACGACGCGGTCGACCCGGCGTCTGGGCTTCGCGAGGAGTGCCGCGCCGCATGCGCCGGAACGCGCAAGCTCGTCATCGAGAAAACCCTCGACGCGCACAGACCGAGTTGGGGATATCAACAGCCGTTTTGGCCGCTCACCACGGAACAGCCCGTCGTCGGCCTCTATCGCTGCGAGACGTCCGCCCCCCCGCGGCAGCAGACGACGGATTGCGGCGCTCAATCTCGGCGCGATTCGGATGTCCTGCGTCTCGCGGTGCTGCAGTATCGCGGAATGGCCTCGCCCCGCAGGTCGTTGGGGATTCTCGAGGGGCTCGATGGACGGTGCAGCCGCGCCGATCTTCTCTTGGACTTCGCGGACGAGGACGCTAAAACGGAACTATGGGAAGAGCAACGGTCCGCCCTCGGGCTCGCTCAGGAACTCAAACCGAACGCCGAGCAAGCGCGACGCATAAACGCCGGGCTTTCCGTGCTGGATGAGTTTGACGTCGCCGACCGCGTGCGCCGTTGGGCCGAATACTTGAGAACCCGGAGCCTCCCCGTTCCCGTCTTCCTCCGACGAGCGGGATTGCGGCGCATCGCGCGCGCACGGCGGTTCAAGCTGAACGCGGCGCAGCTCGGTTGGGCGGCGATCGCCTGCCAGGACCTGGGTGATGACGGGCAGGCATCCGAAATCCTGGATCAGCTCGTCGCCGAGCACCCCTCCGAAGCGCGCTGGCGCGACGAGCGAGGAGTCCTTCTCTCGCTGATGGGCAAGCCCCAAGCGGCCGCGGCGGATTTAGAGGCCGCCATCGCTCTCGATCCCGATTCGCTTGAGACCTATTTCAGCTTGGGGTCGCTCTACTCCTCGATGAACCGTCGAAATGAAGCCCTAAAGATTTTCCAGAGGGCCTTATCGCGATCACGGACTAAAGGAGACGCGGAAATGACCAGCCGCATCCTCGCCGAGACCGAGAAGCTCTCTCCGGCCCTGCCGCGATCCTGATCTTTCCGGCCGTCGGCGCCCGACTATCGGCCGGCCATCGGCTTCCCCGCACGGATTCGCAGGGAGATCATCGCCAGAAACGTCAATGGCGCCTCCGCCGCGGCCTTTGTTTACTCGACGGTACGTCAAGGCCTACTTTGATCTTTTCTTGATGCCAGAAAATTCTCGACGGGAAATTAGACCAACCGCCCCCTCCCCAAGAAATTAAGCCGGGGCGAGGTAGAGTCGCGGAGTAGATTCGATCAAGCCGCCGGGATCAGCAGCGTGAACCGGGCGCCGCGCCCCGACCCGGCGCTCTCGGCCTCGACGCTGCCTCCGTGCTTGGCGGCGATGCGCAGGGCCGCCGACAGGCCCAGGCCGCTGCCCTCGCCCTTCTTCGTCGTGAAGAAAGGCTCGAAGATCCGCTCGAGGTCCTCGGTCGAGATGCCGGCGCCCTCGTCGGCGACGAGGACCCGGTGGAAGCCCGCCTGCGTGGAGCCCGACACGCGGACCGCGCCGCCCTCCGGCGAGGCCTCGATGGCGTTCTGCAGAAGGGCCGCCACCGCCTCGCGCAGCAGCGTCGCGTCGCCGCGCGCGAGCATCGGCGCGGACAGGCCGGAGGAGGAGGTCTTCACTTTCTTGCTGCGCGCCTGCGAGGCCAGCGCCTTGAGGGCCGCCCGCACCGGCTCGCGCAGGTCCAGCGGCATGACGTCCATCTCCTCGATGCGGCCGAGGTCCAGGAGGTCCTTCAAGATGCGCTTGCAGCGCTCGACCTCGCCGCTGATCTCGGCGAGCTCCTTGAGCGCGGCCTTGTCGTCGCCGAGGCGGGAGGCGAGCACTTCGGCGTCGACGGCGATGGTGGTGAGAGGGCCCTTGATGCGGTGGGCGACCTCCCCGGCCACGCGGCCCAAGGTCGCGAGCCTGCCGATCTGGACCAGGCGCTCCTCGTAGCGGCGGCGCTGCTCGTCCTGCGCCTGCCGCGAGTCGCGCGCGAGCACGGCCATGAGGGCCGCCGAGACCGCGAGGAAGACCGCGCGCAGCCAGAACTCGGGCTGGCTGGGCCAGCCCCGGGACGCGCGCCAGCCGGTCAGCAGGTACAGCGCGATCGCCGCGAGCGCCACGATCAAGCGCTGGCGCGCGCTGCGCGTGAGCGCCGAGCCGAACACGAGCAGCAGGTACAGCAGGAAGAGGCCGTCATGCGATCCCGTGACGCGCAGCGTCAGCGTCAAGGTCGCCGCGACGGCGTCGCCGACGAAGAACCCGGCCTGGAACCACCAGCGCGAGAGAAGCTCGTCCGACGCCAGCCGGAGCAGGACCAGGGAGGCGATCAGCAGGAACGCCAGCGCGCTCAGCGCCGCGTCGGCGGGCCGGCTCGGTCCCTGGAAGACGACCAGCAGCAGCAGGACCGCCATGAACAGGCCCTGGAAGGAGAAGTAGACGGCGCGCCGGCGAGCCGTCTCAGGGATCAAGCCGATACCCGAGCTTGGGGACCGTGACGATCATCCGGCCGTGCGCTCCGAGCTTCTTGCGCAGGTTCTTGATGTGCGTGTCGAGGCTTCGCGTCGGCACGGGGCGCCCGTAGCCGGACGTGTGCTCGATCAGGAAGTCGCGCGACAAGACCTTGCCCGCGTGCGCGGCCAGCAGGAACAGGACCTCGAACTCGCGCGGCTGCAGGCGCAGGCTGTCGCCGTCGAGCACGGCGGAGCGCTGCGAGGCGTCCAGCGCCAGCTTCCCGGCGCGCGCGGTGCTGGCCGCGCGGGCGGCGGGGCTCGCGCGCCGGATCACGGCCTGGATGCGGGCCATGAGCTCCATCGCGCCGAAGGGCTTGACCACGTAGTCGTCGGCGCCGAGGTTGAGGCCGAGGACCTTGTCCCCTTCGTTGGCCAGGCCGGTCAGGAGGATGACGGGAACGGCGCGCGTCGCGGCGTTCTCCTTGAGAGCCTGCAGTATGACGCGCCCGTCGCCGCCGGGCAGGCGGACGTCGAGGAGGATCAGATCGGGCTTGGAGGCCGCGGCCTCCGCGACGGCCTTGTCGGGGTCCGAGACCCAGTCCAAGGAGAACCCCGGCGACATGGTCAAGGTCTTTTCGACCGCCTTGACGATCGCGGGGTCGTCCTCGACGATCATCAGTCGTGGCACGGCCCATTATAGATGAATTTTATGGACGAATTCACATTTCGCCCACAATTCCGCATTGGCGCTCGTTCACGCTTCTGTTACACTCAAGACATGGCGGCACGGAAGGTCCATCCGGCGGGCTTCACCTTGATCGAGGTCCTGGTCTGCGTCATGATCATCGGCATCCTCTCCGCCCTGGCCGTGCCCCAGTACTTCAAGTCCATCGAGCATGACAAGGCGTCCGAAGCGGTGAACCTGATGATGGCGCTCAAGTCCGCGCAAGACCGGTATTGGGCGAAGTACGGCGTCTACTGCAACGCGGCCATCGCCGCCTGCTCCGGCTTCGATTACGACCCTCCGCCCCTGAAGTACTACAACGCGATGCCCGCGTTCACCGCCGGCAGCGCCGGGAACCAGTCCTGGTCGCTGGTCCTGACCCGCAATCAGACTCCCGCCGTCTACGGCGCGTACAAAATGACCTACGACATCGAGCCGAACGCCGCTCCGAAGATGACGTGCGACAACTCGTCCTGCGTGCAGGACCTCATTCCGAAGTAAACCATGGAGAAACAAATGAACAAGGGAATCCGCAAAAGCCTCAAATCGAAGGGCGGCTTCACGCTGATCGAGCTGCTGGTCGTCGTGCTCATCATCGGCATCTTGGCCGCGATCGCCGTGCCTCAGTACTTCAAGGTCGTCGAGAAGGGCAAAGCCTCGGAAGGCTTGGCCACCCTCGACTCCCTGCGCAGCGCCCAGGAGCGCTATCTCGCCGCGACGGGCAGCTATTGCGGAGCCGCCGGCTTCTGCGCCGGCACCGCGGGCTGGGACCTCACCATCCCGACGATGAAGTACTTCAGCCTGGGAACCCCCGGCACCGTCACCGTCGGCACAAACCCGGGCTGGAGCGTGGTCCTAACGCGCAACGCGACGCCCGCCGTGTACGGCCAGTACACCGTCACCTACACCGCGGCCGGCGGCGCGCCGACCGTCACCTGCAGCAGCACCAACTGCCAGCAGGACCTGATGCCGCAGTAAGAGACGCATAAAACATCAAAGCCCCGCCCCCGCTTCGCGGGAGCGGGGCTTTTTGTTTTAGAATAGCGTCATGATGAGATACATGATCCTCGGCGCCGGCTTCCAAGGCCGCGCCTGCGCCTTCGACATGCTGCGCAACCCGGCCGTCGGCGAGGTCGTGCTCTGCGACGCCTCCGCCGAGAACCTCGCCTCCGCCAAGAAGTTCCTCGCCAAGGTCTCCGGCGGCCGCGCCAAGTTCAAGAACCTCGACGCCGCGGATCCCAAGGCGGTCGCGAAGGCCGCGAAGGGCAGCGGCGCCCTCGTCTCCTGCGTCCCCTACTTCTTCAATCTCCCGCTCGCCAAGGCCGCGATCTCGGCCAAGGTGAACTTCGTGGACCTCGGCGGCAGCACCGACATCGTGCGCAAGGAGCTCGCGCTCGACGCCGCGGCCCGCAAGGCCGGCGTCTGCGTCCTGCCCGACAACGGCCTCGGCCCGGGCATGATCTCGACGCTGGCCGTGCACGCCATGTCGATGCTCGACCGCACGGACGACGTGATGATCTACGACGGCGGCCTGCCGCAGAAGCCCGTCGCGCCGCTCAACTACATGCTGACCTTCTCCGAGCACGGCCTGATCAACGAGTACGCGGGAACCGCCGTCGCCCTCGTCGACGGCAAGCTCGTGACCCGCCCCGCGCTCTCGGAGATCGACGTGATCGACATGCCGCCGTTCGGCAAGGTCGAGGCCGGCCACGCGGCCGGCGGGCTCTCGACGCTTGCCGAATCTTACAGAGGCAAGGTCAAGAACATGTTCAACAAGTTCGTGCGGTACCCGGGCCACATCCCGGCCATGGAGTCGATGCGCGCCATGGGCTTCTTCGACCTGGAGCCTTTCGAGGTGCGCAAGGGCGTCAAGATCGCCCCGCGCGAGCTCGCCGTCAAGCTGTTCCGCCGCCACTTCCACCGCCCCGGCGACGAGGACGTCGTCGCGATCCACACCATCGTGCGCGGCGTCAAGGACGGCAAGCCCGCCGAGGTCGTGCACGACCTCGTCGACCGCTACGACCGCGAGAACAAGATGACCGCCATGATGCGCACGACCGCCTTCCCGGCGTCCATCGTCGCTCAGATGGCGGCCAACGGCCTCATCAAGCCCGGCGCTTTCACCGTCGAGGAGGGCGTGCCGCCGGTCCCGTTCATCGAGGAGGCCCGCAAGCGCGGCTTCGACCTGACATGGAAGTTCCGCTGGCTCTAGATCGAACGCCTCTTCTTGACGCTCCCCGCCGTGACGATTATACTGGACGCGTGAAAGCAGCGCGCGAAAGCGAATGGAGTCGCGGACCCCTCCGCGGAATCCGCAGAGCGGCCCGACAGAGCCGCTCCCGCCTCCTCGCAGGCTCAACCATGGTGGCAGAACTAGCTCTCGCCGTCATGACGGCGCTTCCCATCGCTGCGCAGGGGACTGAACTCACGAATGGCGGCGCCCAGAGCCGCGCTTTGATAGCCGCTGCCCGCTTCCGGACGGAGCAGGGTCCCCGCCTCGTCGTCTGGCGCGGCAGCGAGACGGACGCTTTGACGTCTCCTTCGTACGACGCCCTTCCCTTCGACCGCGCCGTCATGTCGTGGAACGCGAGCGGACCCGCCGTCTTCGAGCTCGAGGTGAACGGTGACGGGCAATGGCGAATCATGGGGAAGTGGGGGCCCAAGCCCGAGAGCGTCTCGGAGAACGGCGTGAACGTCGACACGCTGGAGCTGCCGGCGCCCGCGAGGTCCTTCCGCTTCCGCTTCACGCCCGCGCCGGGGACGAAGGTCACCCTCGCGGCCGTGACGACGTGGCTCAAGGGCGAGAAGAACCCGCTGTCCAAGAGCGCGTCGCCGGCCTGGGGACGCACGATCGACGTTCCCCAGCGCTCGCAGAGCTCCTCGAAGGAGGACCCGGCCAAGGTCTGCAGCCCGACCTCGCTGTCGATGATCCTGCAGTACTATGGGGTCGATCTGCCCACCGAGAAGGTCGCCTCCGGCGTGTACGACCGCGCCTCCAAGCTCTACGGCGACTGGCCGTTCAATACGGCCTACGCGCACCAGACCGCGGGGCTCGAGGCCTACGTGCGCAAGATGATGGGGCTCGAGGACCTGGAGGCCGAGATCGCCGCGGGCCGTCCCGTCGAGATCTCGCACCGCTGGGAAAAAGGCGAGCTCGACGGCGCGCCGATCTCGCGCACCGACGGCCACATGATCGTCGTCGTGGGCTTCACCGAGGACGGCGACGTCGTCGTCAACGACCCAGCCGCCAAGCCCGGCTCGGTCCGGCGCGTCTACAAGCGCGCGCAGATCGAGAAGACCTGGCTCGTGCGAGGCAGCGGCATCGCGTACGTCCTGCGCCGGCCTTAACCCTTCAGCATGCCGGCTTGACCGGCCCAGATTCAGTGGCGCTTGAAGTACTGGATCTCGCGCTCGTGCTTCCAGGCCTGCGCTTTGGTGGCGAACGTCCCCAGGTTCCGACGATGCCCCGTGCGGGGATCGACGTGCCGGGACCAAATCCGGTACTTTCCCGACGAGAGTTTTCGGATCATAATCCCCCCCTCTGGAGATAGTATGGCCCCCGGGAAGCGGACTCGCCCGTGACGGTTTTATCGCCGGGCGCCGGACCGCGGGCCGTCCGCGAGCTCCAGCGCCTTCGCGACCGCCGCGTCGAGCGAGAGCTCGCGGCCCGACGCGGTCGCCGCGGCGAAGGCGGACGGGTCCAGCGCCGCGCGGACGTCGCGCGCGGTCTCCTCATACTCGCTGCGGTCGGCGTAGACCAGGACGGTCCCCTGCTCCGCGAGAAGCTTCTCCGAGGCCGCGAGCAGGACCGCGGCGGCCTCGGGCTGGCCGGCCGCGAGCGCGAAAGAGGCGAAGGAGATGAGCCCGGGCGGGACGTTTCGTTTGTTGCCGATCGCGTGCGCCGTCGATAGCGACTCCGCCATCAGGGGCAGAGCGCGCCGGGAGTCCCCCAGGCGCAGGAGGCAAACCGCGAGGTTCATGCCGGCGACCGCCCTCCAGAAAGCGTTGCCGAGCTCTCGCGAGAGGCCGAGGCTTTCCTCGTAGAAGCGCGCCGCGGACGCGAAGTCGCCGGAAGGCCGGATGTTCTCGCCCATCACGTTCAGGAGGATGGCGAGCCCCAGCTTGTCCTGCGCCTGGCGCATCAGCGCGAGCGCCTCGTCGAGCAGCTTCCGGGAGCTCTCCGGCCTTCCGCGCTCGAGCTCGACGTAAGAGGCTCGCTCGAGAGCCAGCGCGAGGCGCCGCGGCTGTCCCAGCTTTCGGCTCTCGGCGAGCGACTCCTTCGTCAGGGCCTCGGCGCCGTCGAGGTCGCCCTGGTACATGCGCACCCAGGTCAGCGTCGTCAGCGCGTCGACGGCGCCGCCGAGGTCGCCGAGCTCGCGGTACAGCGCGAGCGCCTCCTCGAGACGAAGGCGGGCCTGCGGCAGGTCTCCGAGGCCGTTGTGCATCTGGCCGAGCGCGAGGACCGCCCGGGCTCGGGTCTCGGACGGGGCGCCGTCCCCTAGGCGCAGCGCGGCCTCGAGCTGGGACCGGCCCTCGCAGTAGCGGCCCCGCTGGCTCCAGAGCGGGCCGAGGTTGGCCGCGAAGCGCAGCGCCGCGTCGGCGTCGCGCGCCGCGAGCGCGCGGTCCAGCGCCGCGCGGAAGTTGTCGAATTCGCGCGCGAGCCGCTCGGACCAGCGCTGCTGGTCGGGACCCTCGAGGCGCGAGCTGCACGTCTCCGCGAGAGAAAGAAAGTGGCGCGTGTGCCGGGCCCGGGCGTCCTCGCCTTCCCCGTGCTCGTCGAGGCGCTCGAGCGCGAACTCGCGCAGCGTCTCGAGCATCTCGAAGCGCGGCTCGCCGCCCTCCTCGCACACGCGCAGCAGGCTCTTGTCGAGCAGAGACTGCAGCGACGCCAGGCTGCGCTTGCCGTCGAGGACCACCGCCGCGCCGCCGCGGTCCCAGCCGCCGTTGAACACGCCGAGGCGGCGGAAGGCGGCGCGCTCCCCCTCGTCGAGGAGGTCGTAGCTCCACGCGATCGCGCCGCGCAGGGTCCGCTGGCGCTCGGGCAGGTCGCGGGCGCCGCCCTCGAGCAGCGCGAGCTTGCCGCCGCCGCCGCAGGCCACGCACAGCTCCGCCAGCATGGCCTGCGGAGTGAACAGTCGTATGCGCGCGGCGGCGAGCTCGATGGCCAGCGGAAGGCCGTCGAGCTCGGCGCAGAGGCCGGCGACGGCCTCCGCGTTCGCGTCGGTCAGCGCGAAGGACGGGCTCACGGCCCGCGCCCTCTCGACGAACAGGCGGACGGCCTCGGCGGCGCTGCACTCGCGCCAGGACTTGCCGGCGCAGGGCAGCGTCAAAGGCGGAACCGGGAAGTCATGCTCGCCGTAGACGCGCAGCAGCTCGCGGCTCGTGACCAGGATCTTGAGCCCGGGCGCCGCCGCGAGGAGCTCCGCGACCGCGGGACCGGCCCCGACCACCTGCTCGAAGTTGTCGAGCAGGAGCAGGAGGCGGCGCTCGCGCAGGAAGGCCTTGAGGCGCTCCATCGGCTCGACGCCCGACGCGTCGTTGACGCCCAGCGCCGAAACGATCGCCGGGAGGACCAGGTCGGGCTCGCGGATCGACGCGAGCGGCGCGAACCAGACGCCGTGAGCGAACTCGTCGGCGAGGTCCGCCGCGGCCTGCAGGGACAATCTCGTCTTGCCGGTGCCGCCCGGCCCCGTCAGCGTGACCAGCCGCGCGCCGTCGCGGCGCAGGAGCTCGCGCAGCTTCGCGAGCTCCGCCTCGCGGCCGACGAGCGACGTGGCCTGCGCCGGCAGATTGTTGGGTCGCGAGTCGAGCGTGCGCAGCGGCGGAAAATCCGACGGCAAGTCCCGGACCGCGAGCGAGAAGATGCGCTCCGTCTTCTCCAGATCTTTCAGCCTTCGTTCTCCGAGGTCGCGCAAGGAGGCGCCCGTGGGCAGGGCGTCCGCGACGGCGTCGGCGGCCGCGCGCGACAGCAAGGTCTGCCCGCCGTGGCCCGCCGACAGCAGGCGCGCGACGCGATTGAGCGCCGGGCCGAAGTAGTCGTCGTCGCGCTCCTCGGCGGTCCCGGCGTGGATGGCCGCGCGCACGCGCAGGGGACCCGGCGCGCCCCACGTCTCGGCGGCGAGCGCGCGCTGGATCGCGAGCGCGCCGTCGACCGCCAGCCGCGGCGACGGGAACACCGCGCAGAACGCGTCGCCGATGGCCTTGAAGACGCGGCCGCCGCAGCGCGCGACGGACGCGCGCACGAGCGCGTCGTGCCGCGCCAGCGCCGTCCGCATCTCGTCCGGATGGGACTCCCAGCGGCGCGTGCTGCCCTCGATGTCGGTGAACAGGAACGTGAAGACGGAGTTCGCCGGGCTCATGCTCAGGAATCCGAGAACGCGAGGGACACGATCCACTCGTGCCCCAGCCGCCCCGGCCGCGTCGTCAAATGGGCCCGGGTCCGCCCCGGCACGGCGGACCGGTACGCGGACCAGCCGACCTCGAAACGCGGATCGTAGACCCCGGGACGCCATGAGGCGACGTGGATGTAATAGCTCGTGTGCTTGCCGCTGGTCCGGTGCGTGCCGGTGACGGGAAGCACGTAGCTCGCCGCGGGGGCCGCGTCGAGCGCGCCGTTGACGAACTCGAACCCGAGATAGCCGATCGTCGGGAAGAGGATCGCAGACCCCAGAAGGAGCTTTCCCGCCGCCTGCAGGAACCACGACTTGCCGCGCAGGACCGACGCGCAGCCCAGGAAAACCACCGCGCCGAGAGGGAGGCTGACGCGCAGCGAGTCCATGAGCAGCGCCCACCCGTCGACGGGCCGCCAGGCAAAGGAGGAGCCGAACATGAGCGTCGCGTAAAGGACGACGAAGCCGGCGGTGATCGCCATCGCGAACCAGCCGTTGAATTTCTTCTCGGACAAGCCGCCTCCGTCGAGCGGCGCCGGGCCCGTCGCCGGGACGTTCAGCGTCAGGGCCTGCAGGGCGGACGCCGCCGCGCCCACGAAGTCGGCGTTCTCGTCCTTGGGCGTGAAGCCCGCCCAGACGGCCGTCGCGTGCCCGTCGTCCCATTCCAGCGAGGTGCACCCCGCCGCGAACAGGGCTTCGACGGCCGACCGCTTGCCCGCGTCCGCGAAATAGGCGGAGGCGAACGCCTCGTCGTCGCTGTCGATGTGGAAGCGGTCGCCGAACGCCGGGTCGGCCGTGCGGACCGGCCGGGCCAGGCTCAGGCTCTCGACCAGGCGGTCGGCGGTCCCCTCGCGGCGCACCTCGAACTGGCCGCGCCCCGCCGCGCGCACGCTCAGGGTCAGCTTGGGATTCTTGCCCTCGATCAGCGCCAGGCTCGCGCGCGACTTGAGCGCCTGCGCGCGCGCGGCGTCGCGGAAGCCGGAGGCGACGCCCCTCTGCTTGAAGGACAGGACGACGGCCCCGACGATCGCCGCCGCGACGACGACGAGGACGGCGACGACGAGGGTTTCCGTGCTCATGCGCGCCCACCCAGTGTAAGGCGGGGGAGCCCGGCCGTCAAGGCGGAGAAGGGCCCTCGCCGAGACGGTCCTTTTTCGCCGCCGCGCTAGGCCCGATGGCCCGCGCGCGCCCGGGGCATCCGCGTTATCATGTGAGCATGAAAAGAACTCTCGGAGCCGGGTTGTGGCTGGGCCTGCTGTGCGCGGCGTCGCTGACGGCGGGGATCTCGCCGGCCCGCGCGCAGGACTGGAACCGCCGCCCCGACGGCCGCGACGGGGACCGGCGCGACCGCGACTGGCACGACGGCGACCGCCGCGACGGCGACGGCTGGCAGGTCCAGCTCGGCGACCCCGCCGACGCCGACTGCGAGACCTGGGAGTTCACCGCTCAGACGCCCTCCGTCAAGACGGAAAAGCTTTTCTCGCAAGGCCGGGAATGCGCGAACTTCCCGGACGAATCCGGCACGATGCGGAACTACTGCCGCCCGACCGGCAAGATGTACTCGCGCAACGTGACCGTCAGCATCGGCGCCCGCGCGCTGCAGCCGTGGGAGAAGGAGGAGCTCAAGGTCTGCCTGGACCAGTTCGGGCTCGCCTCGATCGACGCGTCCGGGATGGCTTACGAGTACGCGACGGCCTCGAAGGACTCCAACCCGTTCCTCGGGACCGCCTCCACGGTCTTCACCCTCACGCCCGGCGCCAAGAAGCCCGCCGCCGTCTCGTCCGACGAGCTCACCGTGACCTCGGCCTCGGCCGCGAAGGTCGTGCTGGCCGACGGCCGCGCGGATTACTACAAGGGCGAGAAGATCTCCATCTCGGTCGACGGGATGCTCATCCCGGTGCTGACTCCCGGCATGCCCGTCGACGACCTGCTGAAGTCGTTCGCGAACTTCAAGGCGTCGCAGACCTTCGACACGGCGCCGAGCTACGAGCTCCCGATCTCCGGCGCGACGAAGCCCGGAAAATACGTGCTGACGATCACCTTCTCGCGCCAAGGGCCGAAGTCCACGAGCGCGACGGCCAGCACGATCGCGACGTTCACGCTCCCGTAGACGTCAGGGCCTCAGCCGGCGCAGCAGGCCGAGCCCCGGCTTGAGCCCGGAGAGGACCAGGATCAGGCCGCCGACGACCGTGCCGGCGACCGCGAACGGAGCTCCCGCGGCGGCGGCGCCGAACAGGGCCTTCGCGCGCGCCGTGCCGGGCGCGTCGCCGTGCCAGCGGCGCTGGATGCGCTCGACGACGAAGAACGTCGCCGCGAACGCGGCGAGGCAGGCCAAGACCATCGAGACCGGCCCGAACTCCCACTCGAGGCCGAAGAACAGCCAGTCGAGCCCGAGGATGGCCGCGCCGCTGGCCGGGTGGTAGAACGTCCGGCGTTCGGTCACGGCGGCGTCGCCTTGTCCTTGCGCTCCGCCTCGACGGCGCCCAAGGTCTCCTTCTGGCGCGCGAGATGCAGCAGAGCCTCGTCGGCGGACTCCCGCAGCTTCTCGTTCTGGTCGACGGTGCGCTTCAGCGCTCGCTCGAGGTTGTCGATGACGGCGTTGAGCGTGCGCACGGTCTTGACCAGCTCCGGATCCAGGGCCGCGGCGTCCTCGTCGAGCTGGACGCCCCAGCCCCCGTTGGCGATGCGCCCCAGGGTGAGCCGCAGCTCCAGCCCGCGGACCTTCCTCTCCCCGGCGCGGACGCGCTCGGCCATCACGGCCGTGAAGAACGCGACCACGTAGAAGAACGCGAAGCGCAGCAGGAGGTTCGTCAAGGGAACGTCCTCGACGCGGCCGTGCATCCACAGCGCGGCGTAGACGAGGCTCGAGACGGTGCCGATCAGGAAGCTCTGCCGGACCTGGGTCATCAGGCCCGACATGAACATGATCAGGAAGTACATCAGGTACAGCTCGTTGTCGAGGCCCTCGCTGCAGTAGATCAGGCTCGACACGACGCCGACGTCCCACAGGTAGGCAAGAGCCTGCGCGGCGGCGGTCTGCAGGCGCGGGCTCCGCGAGCGCCAGAGGACGAAGCTCGTGAAGAGATAGAACGCGGCCAGCGCGAAAGGGAGCAAGCGGAAGGATTCCTCGAGGCGGGGGCTGTGGACGAGCATCAGCACCATGGCCAGGAATACGACGCCGCGGAAGGCGAAGACGGCCGCGCGGTCATCGAGAGCGAAGCGATCCTCGAGCGAGAACGTCCGCATCTCGACAGTTTGCCCCCGCGGACGGCCTTTGTAAAGACCCGCCCGCCGGAGTTCACCGAATGTTAAGGACCTATCCAGGAAATGACGAAAATGAGTTTTCGGGCGGCGACGAATCTGTTAGACTTGCGCCATGAAAATCCTCTCCACCGCCGCCGTCGCCTGCCTTCTTCTGAGCGCGGTCGCCTGCGACAAGAAGTCCGCGCCCGCGACCTCCGCCGCCCCCGCACCCGCGCCCGCCGCCGCCCCGGCTCCGGCCGCCGCGCCCGCCGAGGCACCGATGCCCGCCGCCGCCGGCAACGCCGCCCTGCTGTCGCCGCAGACGGCGACCGCCAAGGCGCCCGACGCCTACAAGGTCAAGCTGTCGACGACCAAGGGCGACATGGTGCTCGAGATCCACCGCGACTGGGCGCCCAACGGCGCCGACCGCTTCTACAACTTGGTCAAGATCGGCTTCTTCGACGGCTGCGAGTTCTTCCGCGTCGTCGACGGCTTCATGGCCCAGATCGGCATCCACGGCGACCCGGCGGTCTCCGCGAAGTGGCACGACGCCACCATCCCCGACGATCCGCCCGCCGGCCACTCCAACCAACGCGGCGTCGTGACCTTCGCGACGGCCGGCCCCAACACGCGCACGACGCAGTTCTTCATCAACTTCCGGGACAATTCGTTCCTCGACAACCAGGGCTTCCCGCCCATCGGCAAGGTCGTCGAAGGCGACGACGTCCTCGACAAGCTCTACCGCGGCTACGGCGAGGGCGCGCCCCAGGGCAACGGCCCGGACCAAGGCCGCATCCAGGCCGAGGGCAACGCCTACCTCAAGGCCCAGTTCCCGAACCTGGACGCCATCAAGACTGCCCGCATCGTCCCATAAACCAACAACGGGGTCAGGCTTTGACTTATTGACTTATTCATTCGCTCCAAGCCGCGGCAATAAGTCAATAAGTCAAAGCCTGACCCCGACGTTCAGTCGTCGAAGCGCTTGAGGCGGAAGACGCCGTCCCAGTCGCCGGGCGGCGGGTGGCGGCGGAAGACGAGGACGCGCTGGAGCAGGACGCTCGACGGCTTGTCCTCGCCGAGCACGCCGAGCGCGGCGCGGAAGAGCTTCTCGGCCTCGTCCCAATCCCGCTTCCGGTAGACCGCCAGCGCTTCCTCGTAGAGGCGATAGCCGCGCAGGCGCCTCTCGTCGATCTGTCCCGGCAGGCCCAGCAGCTCGAAGATGCGGATCGCGTTCTTCTTGCCGCGCAGCTCGAGCAAGTCGATCTCGCGCGTCTCGACGGCGCCGCCGGCCTGCTCACGCGTGGTCTCGTTGATCAAGATATGGGTGCCGTAGAGCTTGTTGGCCGCCTCCAGGCGCGCGCCGGTGTTGACCGCGTCGCCGATCACGGTGTAGCCCATGTGCTCGGCCGAGCCCATGTTGCCGACGATCATCCGTCCCGTGTTGACGCCGATGCGGATGTCGAACTGCGGCAGGCCGCGCTCGGCCCAGCCCTTGCACATCTCCTTGAGCCGCGAGCGGTTGTCGAGCGCCGCCCAGCAGGCGCGGCGGGCGTGGTCCTCCTGCGCGACCGGCGCGCCCCAGAACGCCATCACCGCGTCGCCGACGTACTTGTCGAGCGTGCCGTCCTGAAGGAAGATCGAGTCCGTCATGGCGCCCAGGTACTCGTTGATGAAGCCGACGAGCTTGCGCGGCGGCATGTTCTCCGAGATCGACGTGAAGCCGGACATGTCCGAGAAGAAGACCGTCAGCTCGCGCTCCTCGCCGCCGACGCTCAGCGCCGAGGGGTCCTTGATGATCTGCTCGACGACGGTCGACGACAGGTAGCGCTTGAAGGCGTTCTTGACGAACAGGCCTTGTTTAAGGCCCGATGTCATCTCGTTGAAGGCGCGCGAGACCTCCGCGATCTCGTCGCGTCCCTCGGCCTTCACGCGCGCGTCGAGGTCGCCGCGCCCCACGCGGCGCGCGGCGGCCGCCAGGGCGGTCAGAGGCTTCGCCACGACGCCGGCGCCGAGCCACGCGCCGGCGAGCGCGGCGGCCAGCGCCAGCAGCGCCGCCAGCAGAAGCCGCCCCTGCAGCGCCCGCGTCTCGCCGGAGATCACCTCCGTCAGGGCGGCCTGCAGGCCCTCCAGGACGCCTCTGGCCCGGCGCGCCGGACCGATCACGCGAGAGACCGGCGTGCGCACGAGGTAGTACCAGTCCTTGCCGCCGGCGCGGGTCTTGATCGCGACCTGGGCGTAGGACAGCAGGTCGTCGCCCGCCACGAGGGTGCCGGAGCGCTCCTGCAGCGAGCGCCGGAACGCGGGCTCGAGCTTTCCGCCGAGATAGCCGGCGACGTTGGGCGCGTCGTCGGGCCCCCACGACTTCCACGCTCGGCGTCCGTCCTCGGAGATGGAGGCCGCGATGCGCACGCCGCCTTGGAAGTTGACGAGCATCGCGTCCGTCGCGGGGAGTCCGGCGAGGTCGAAAAGGCGGTCGAGCAGGCTTTCCAGCGCGATGTCGGCCGCGGAGACGCCGACGAAGCGCCCGTCGAGGAAGACCGGTTCCGCCGCGGTGATCACCGGCTTGCGGTCCTTGTCGAGGTAGATGTTGCTCCACGTGAGATAGCCGCGCTTGACGGCCTTCTTGTACCACTCGCCGGCGCGCGGGTCGTAGCCCGCCGGGAAGGGCGTCGTCCCCGGGTAGCCGATCAGGAAGCCGTCGGACGCGCCGATGTAGAGGCTCTTGAGCCAGGGCGTCTCGCGCAGGGAGAACGCGTAGAAGTCGCCGAGGCGCGCCAGCCTCTCGAGCTCCCCGCGCTCGGCATCGAAGCTCGCGCCGGGAGCGAGACGATAAACGGCGTACGGAGCGACGCGGACGGTTCCCGAGGACTGCTTCGGATCGGCCATGACCTGCGCCATCCGCGCGTCGGACCACAGCGGGGCGCCGTGCGGATCGGGGGCGTCCTTGAGCGCGCGGCGCGCGATGAGGCTCTGCATCTGGACGAGCCGGCGCCCCTCCTCGAAGAAGTCCTGGAGCTCCGCCGCGCGGACCTCGACGACGTGGAGGTGCACGCGCCGCGACTCGGCGAACAGCGCCTTCTCGCCCGCGTCGCCGCCCGCCTCCCCGGTGCGCGCGCTGGCGGCCGTGAGCTCGCCGCGCAGCGCCTGCGTCCGCCACAGGACGGCGCCCGCCGTGAAGCCCAGCGGGACCGCCGCGCAAAGTGCGAGCAGGACGAAGAGCTTCGCGAAGAGGCGCACGGCCCGAGGATAGCCGCATCCCGCGCCGCTGTCCAGCCCGTCTTTGGAGGGTCAGGCTTTGACTTTTTGACTTATGGGTCTTTGGGCCCAGGTGCGCGATGGGCCTATTCGATATAATCAAAAAGCCTTGACCCGCAGACCCCCCTGCGCCGTGCTTCCGCTCCTGCTGACCGCGTCCGTCCTCGCGGCTTCGCCGCTCGCCGCGGCCCCGGCCGTTCCGGTCGCCCCCGCGCCGACGCCCGCCGGGCTCGGCGCGCTGTTCGACGGCTCCCGCGTCTCCCGCGACGCTGTCGCGGTTCCGGCCGATTCCGGCCTCGACGGCTGGCTCGCGCTCGAGAAGAGCATCGCGCTCCAAAAAATGGAGGCCAACATCTCCCCGCCCGGCGCGGCGCCTGGAGCGGTGGCCGCGTCCCCGTCCCATCATGATCCGGATTACTTCTTCCATTGGCGGCGCGACGCGGCCCTCACGATGCAGGAAGTCGTGACGCTGTACGCCCAGGAGTCCGAACCCGGGCAAAAGGCCGTGTATCTGAAAATGCTCGCCGATTACGCGTCGTTCGTGCGCAAGACGCAGGCCGCCTCGACGCTGACGGGGCTCGGCGAGCCGAAGTTCAACATGGACGGCACGCCCTTCAACGGCCCGTGGGGCCGTCCGCAGGACGACGCGCCCGCGGAGGAAGCCAGCACGCTCATTTACTTCGCCAGCGCGGCGCTGAAGGACGGGAACAAGGACCTCGCGCGCCGGCTGTACGGCGATTTCGCCGGAGGCGCGAAAGGCGATTTGGAATACGTCTCCCACCATTGGGGCCAGACCAGCTTCGACGTCTGGGAGGAAGTGAAGGCCCACCACTTCGACAGCGAGAGCGCCCAGCGCGCCTCCCTGCTGGAAGGGGCCTGGCTCGCGTCGCAGCTCCAGGACGACGGCGCGCCGCAGTGGTACCGCGCGCAGGCGGCTCAGCTCGGCGCGGAGCTGGGCCGTCACTGGGACCCCGGGAAAGGCTATCTCGTCTCGGCGCTCGACCAGGACGGCGGGCTCCAGGGCAAGAACAGCGGGCTCGACTCCGCGGTGATCCTCGCCGCCGTCCACCGGCGGCCGATCGACTCCCAGATCATGTCTCCGGCCGACGCGCAGGCGTTCTCGGTCACGGACAAGCGCGTGCTCGCGACCGCGCAGGCGCTCAAGGAAAAGTTCAAGGCCGAGTACGCGATCAATGGGCGTCCCGGGGAGCCGGGAGTGGCCATCGGCCGCTATCCCGAGGACAATTACTTCGGCGGCAATCCGTGGGCGCTGCTCACGGCCGCCTTCGCGCAGCTCGACTACATGGCCGGAAGCGCGTACCTGAAGCAGGGGACGATCCCCGTCGAACCCGAAGATCTATCCTTCTTCCGCGACCTGCTGTCCGACGAAGCGGACAAAGCGGCTCTGCGCGGCGGGCTGACGCTTAAGACGGGAGACCCGCTCTACGGCAAGCTCATCGACGGCCTCAAGACGTCGGGGGATTCCTACATGGCCGAGATCCGCGCCCATGCCAATCCCGACGGATCGTTATCCGAGCAGATGGACCGGCAGTCCGGCGTGATGATCTCCGCCAAGGATCTCACGTGGAACTACGCGAGCATCCTCTCCGCGCTGCAGGCGCGCGACTCCTTCCTGAAAGCCGCCCGCTGAACTCGCTCCGGAGCGAGTTCGAGCTTGCTCCGGAGTACGCCCGACCGTTCGATGAGGATCAGTTAGAGACCGTAAATCTCGCCGAATTTGGCCGCCAGATAGCGAAGATACGGCTCCGGCGAGATCGGCTTGCCCGTCGCGCGGCGCACAATCTCCTCGGCTCCGAACTTCCGTCCATGCCGATGCACGTTATCGCGCAGCCACCCGAGAAGGACCGAGTAATCATCGGTCTTTGGCGCCGCTTCGAACAACTGAACGGAGATCATGTTGCCGACGGCATAAGTCGGGAAATAGCCGAGCAGCCCGGCGGACCAGTGCACGTCCTGAAGCACGCCGCTCGCCGCGTCGGGCGGGACGATGCCGAGATACTCTTTCGATTTCGCCGCCCAAGCCTCGGGCAGGTCGCTCGCCTTCAGCTTGCCGGAGACGAGAGCGCGCTCGAGATCGAAGCGCAGCATGACGTGCAGGCTATACGTCAATTCATCGGCCTCCACGCGGATAAACGAGCGCTCGACCCGGTTCGACGCGCGATAGAGGTCCTCGGCGCTGAAGCCCTTCGCCGCCGGGAACAGCTTTTGGAACCGCGGCGTGAAGCGGTTCCAAAAGCCGCGGCTGCGGCCGACGAGGTTCTCCCACAGACGCGACTGCGACTCGTGCACCGCCATCGTCGCGCCGTGGCAGAGGGGCGTATGCTTCAGCTCGTCGGACACGTTCTGCTCGTAAAGACCGTGGCCCGCCTCGTGCATCGTGCCGAACAACGCGCTGAACGGCATGTCCTCGCGATAGCGGGTGGTCAGGCGCACGTCGTCGCGCGAGATCGCCGCGGAAAAGGGATGAGCGGACACGTCGAGCCGCCCGCGCTCGAAGTCGAAGCCCATTGCGCGCGCGACCTCCTCGCCGAAAACGCGCTGGCGGTCGATCGGGAAGGAACCCTTGAGCTCCGGGAGCCGCGCGGAGCCGGCGCGAGCCGAGACCTTCGCGACGAGCTCGACGAGGCCGGGCTTCAGCTCGCCGAACAGCCTCTCGATGGAAGATGTCGTCATCCCCGGCTCGAACTCCTCGAGCCAGGCGTCGTACGGGTCCGCGAATTCGCCGACGAAAGACGCCTGCCGGCGCTTGAGCTCGACCATCCTCTCGAGCTCGGGGCGGAAAAGCGCGTAGTCCTTTTTCGCGCGCGCCTCGGCCCAGATCTCCTGGGCCCGTGCCGTGTGCGCGGCGAGCTCCTCGACGAAAGAGGCGGGCTGCTTCCGCCGCCGGCGGTGCTCGCGCTCGGTCCAGCGCCAGGCCGCGGCCATCGCGTCGTCGGCGGGAGCGGCGGCGGCGGCCGGAGCCAGCTCCTCGAGCAGGCGGCCCGTCACCTCGGCGACGATCACCTCGTGCGCCGCCTTCGTCACCGCGCTGAACTGCAGCGCGCGCGCCTCGGCCGCGGCGCGGGGCATGAGCACCTCCATGTCCCACTCGAGCAGGCCCGCGGCCGTGTTCAGGGAATGGAAGTGCCGCAGGCGGTCGCGCAGCTGCCCGAAGCGAGCCGAGACGTCCTTCATCGCTGGAAGGAGTCTACTTCGC
The DNA here is from genome assembly GCA_035606075.1 of Elusimicrobiota bacterium. GTDB lineage: Bacteria > Elusimicrobiota > Elusimicrobia > UBA1565 > UBA9628 > GWA2-66-18. Next base: position 32,399 of record DATNGC010000207.1, on the reverse strand, counting down.
GAGCTTCTGCGCCAGCGTCACGCGCGTCATCGCGATCTGCGCGTTGGGGCGGTCCATGCGGTCGCGCGGCGCGTTGCCGATCTTCTCGACGACGTCCTGCCCCTCGATGACCGCGCCGAAGATCGCGTGCCGGTCGTCCAGGTGCGGCGTCGCGGCGAGCGTGATGAAGAACTGCGAGCCGCCCGTGTCGGGGCCCGCGTTCGCCATGGAGAGGACTCCGGCCTTGTTGTGGCGCAGCTTCGGATGAAACTCGTCCATGATCGTCCAGCCCGGGCCGCCGCGGCCGGTGCCCGTCGGGTCGCCCGTCTGCACCATGAACTTGGGGATCACGCGGTGGAAGATCACGCCGTCGTAGTAGCCCTTCTCGATGAGCTTCACGAAGTTGGCGACCGTGTCGGGCGCCTCCTTCGGGAACAGCTCCACGACGATCTTGCCGAGCGTCGTCTCGATCACGGCGACGGGGTTCGAAGTCTTATAGGGACGGTCAGCCATGGTGATTCTCCTTAAAGGGGGTCAGGCTTTGACATTTTGACTTACGCGATCGTGGAACTTTTTGGGGGGTCGTCTCGTATGAATAGCGTGCCGCGTTCCGCAAGAATACATTATCCCGGCGCCATCTATCACGTGATGGCCCGCGGCGTCGACGGACGAACCGTCTTCGTCGACGACAACGACCGTCAGAACTTCCTGCAGACCGTTCTGTCCGTGAAGAACGACGCGCGGTTCTCGGTTCTCGCCTATTGCCTCATGGACAACCATTTCCATTTCGCCATCAAAGTCGGCGCCATGCCCCTGTCCGCCGTGATGCATCGACTGCTCACTTCTTATGTCGTGAAGTTCAATGCGCGTCATGAAAGGACCGGCCATCTCTTCCAAGCACGATATAAGTCGGTCCTTTGCCTGGATGACGCCTATCTGATCGCGTTGGTCCGCTATATCCATCAGAACCCGGTCAGAGCCGGGCTGGTTATGGATCCGAGCGCGTGGCCCTGGTCAAGCCACCGCGCCTATCTGGGGCGCACCGGGACCGCACTCACCGACGTGAACCATTTTCTCGAAGCTTTTGGGTCCGCCGGACTCGATGCCGACCGCTACGAGAGGTGGGCTGCCCAGACAAACGAAGGTTTCAGTCCTTGGCCCGAAGCGGACTCGTCCCTGGACATGAGTCGCGAGGAGGAAGTCGAGGTTATACCGCTGGACGCGCTCGCCGCCAGCATGTTTCCCGACGATGCCGTGGAGCTGCGGTCCGAGAGCCGCAATCGCTCCATCGTCTGGAAACGATTCATTTTCGCCGAAAGGGCCTTCCAGAGCGGCCACTCCCAGACTTCAATCGCCGAGTGGATTGGGTGCTCGCCCTCGGGCGTGCATCGCCTACTGCGGCGCAATAAGTCAAAAAGTCAAAGCCTGACCCCGGCGTTCAGCGCTTGAAGCAGCGGCGGCAGCGGGCTTCGTACTTGTCGGCGGCGCCGACGTCGATGACTTTTTTGCCGGTCGAGAGGCGCTGGGAGCGGTTGGCGGGGTTGCCGCAGACCATGCAGATGGCGAGGTTCTTGGTCACGAACTCGGCCACGCCCATGAGACGGCTCGTCACGGGGAAGGGAACGCCGCGGAAGTCCTGGTCGAGGCCGGCCACGATGACGCGGCGGCCGTCGTCGGCGAGCTTCTCGCACACCTCGACGATCTCCTCGTCGAAAAACTGGACTTCATCCACGCCGACGACCTGCGTGTCCGGGGAGATCTTGGTCAGGATGTCCCGCGCCCTCTGAACCGCGATCGAGGGAGTCTTGTGGAGATCATGCGAGACGATGTGATTCTTCGCGTAGCGCACGTCGAGCGCGGAGTTGAAGACCTGGACCTTCTGTCTCGCGATCGACGCGAGGCGCAGGCGGCGGATCAGCTCCTGAGTCTTGCCGGAGAACATCGAGCCGACGACCGCCTCGATCCAGCCGCCGCCCGTGTGGCCCCAAGAGACGGGGGCGGCGGGACGATGACCGTTTCGAACCACGTTCTCCTTCTTGCTCATTTTCCCTTGTAGGCGGCCTTGTAGTACGAGCGGTAGCCGCCGTGGACCTTCAGCGGCCGCCACCACTTCTCATTCGCGAGATACCACTCGATCGTCGTGCGCAGGCCCTTCTCGAAATCGTAGGAGTGCTTGAAGCCCAGGCTCTTGAGCTTCGAGCAGTCCAGCGCGTAGCGCCGGTCGTGGCCCTTGCGGTCCTCGACGCGCGCGACGAGCGAGGAGTCCTTGCCCATGAGCGTGAGCACCTTCGCGATCAGCTCGCGGTTCTCGCACGTGTAGGAGCCGCCGATGTTGTACACCTCGCCGAGCGCGCCCTTGTCCAGGACCGTGAGGATCGCCCGCGCGTGATCGACGACGTGCAGCCAGTCGCGCACCTGCCGGCCGTCGCCGTACATCGGAAAGGGCTTGTCCTCCATGAAGTTCGTGATCATGAGGGGCAGGGCCTTCTCGGGATACTGATACGGCCCGTAGTTGTTCGACGCCCGCGTGGTCACGACCGGGGCCTTGTGCGTCACGAAGTAGGAGCGCACGAGCATGTCCGACGCCGCCTTCGAGGCCGCGTAGGGGCTGTTGGGCTCGAGGTTGTCCCCCTCGCGCGAGAGGCCCTTCGGCACCGAGCCGTAGACCTCGTCGGTGGAGACGTGCAGGAATCGCCGGACTTTGCGCCGCAGGGCCGCGTCGAGCAGCACCTGCGTGCCGATGATGTTCGTCGTCAAAAACGCGGAGGCGTCCAGAATGGATCGATCGACGTGAGTCTCCGCCGCGAAGTGGACGACGAGCTCGCAGCCCCTCATCGCCCGATCGACCGCTTTGGGATCGCGGATGTCGGCCTTGATCCACCGATAGCGGCTCTTGACGTCGGCGAGATTGGCCGGGTTGCCCGCGTACGTGCGCGCGTCGAGGTTGACGATCTTCCAAGAAGGCTTGGCCTTCAGGGCCGTGCGGATGAAATTCGAGCCGATGAAGCCGAGCCCGCCGGTGACGAGGACCTTCATGCTCCGCTCCGCTTCGCATGATTTCCCTTCATAAACCAATCCCACGTCTGCCGCAGGCCTTCCTCGAACCCGACGAGCGGCTTGTAGCCGAGGTCGCGGCGGATCTTGCGGTTGTCGGCCCAGGTCTTGCGCACGTCGCCGGCGCGCATCGGGTGGTGGCGCCGCTCGAGCCGGCGCCCGCAGATCTTCTCGATCACGCGGATCATGTCGAGCAGGGAGTAGGTCTGGTTGTTGGCGACGTTGTAGACCTCGCCCGAGAACTTGGCCGGCGCCTTGGCCGCCAGGATGTTGGCCGAGACCACGTTGGCCACGTGCGTGAAGTCGCGCGACTGCCTGCCGTCCCAGTGGACGTCCAAGGGCACGCCCTGCAGGGCCTGCTCCATGAACTTGGGGATCACGGCCGAGTACAGCGACTCCGGGTCCTGGCGCGGGCCGAACACGTTGAAGTAGCGCAGCGAGATCGTGGAGAGGCCGAACGACCTCGCCCAGACGATCGCGTAGTGCTCGGCGGCGAGCTTGCTGACCGCGTAGGGCGACAGCGGCTGGGGGCGCATGTCCTCGCGCTGCGGGTAGACCTTGCAGCCGCCGTAGGCCGAGCTCGACGAGGCGTAGACCAAGCGCTTGACCCCGGCGTCGCGGGCCGCGACGAGCATGTTCAGCGTGCCCGTGACGTTGGCCTCGTTGGACGGCAAAGGCCGGTCCATGGACTTGGGCACCGAGCGGATCGCCGCCTCGTGCAGCACATACGCGACGCCTTTGCAGGCCTTTGCGCAGTCCGCGGGACGCGTGATGTCGCCCTTGAAGAACTCCACGCGGTCGCGGACCGCGCCGAGCTTGTCGAGGCGGCCGGTCGACAGGTTGTCGATCACGCGCACCCGCTCTCCCCGCTTCACGAGCCCTTCCGCCAGATGGGAGCCGATGAAGCCGGCGCCGCCCGTCACGAGCCAGAGATCTTTTTTCATCGCGGAGGCCATCTTATCATTTCTCGTTTCCCGTTCGTTTCGCCCCATGTTCCCGCATGTTTGGTGGCCGCCGCCCGGCGCGCCTGCTATCGTGAGGTCATGAAGAATCAAAGGCGCGGGTTCACGCTGATCGAGCTGATGATCGTCGTCGCCATCATCGGCATCCTGGCGGCCATCGCGGTGCCGAAGTTCGCCGATCTGATCCGCAAGTCCACCGAGGGCGCCTCGAAAGGCAACCTCGGCTCCATCCGCTCCGCGCTGAGCATCTACTACGGCGACATGGAGGGCGCGTACCCGTCGTCGATCACCGGCCTGACCGTCGGCGGCAAGTATCTGTCCGCCCTTCCGCTGGCCAAGACGCCGAACTACCATCAGGACTCCGGGGCGGAGACCGACGGCGTCCTCGTCGTCGGCAGCGCCATCACGGACGCGGGCGGCTGGTCCTACAACAACGTCGCCGGCGACTCGAACGTCGGGAGCCTGGCGGTCAACTGCACGCACACCGACACGAAGGGCAGCGTCTGGACCGCGTACTGACCGGGCTCTACGGCCGCTGGTCGTCGGAGAATCGCGCGCGCTCGGGGAACCATTCGGCCTCCCAATCGCGGTGCGGCGCCTGGTTCGGGTTGGTCGTGCCGAACTTGAAGTCGACGCGCACCGTCGCCTCGCCGACGCCTCCGGGCCGCGCGCGATAGCCGAGCTTCGTGTAGAAGTCGTGCCAGCGCTGCGTCCACTCGATCTCCTTCTCGAAGAGCCGCAGGCCGTGCGCGCGGGAGACCCCGCCCGGGGTGGCCACCAGCTCCCGCAGGATGAAAGCCACCCTCCACGTCGGGCTCGACGGGCCCACCGCGAACTCCTCGTTGGCGTAGTAGTTCTGCGGGTCGAAGACGTTGTACGTCAGGCCCCCGCCGATGGACGGGCCCTGCGCCTCGCCGTAGCGCGCGTCGGCGATGATCGAGCGGTTGCCGCGCTCCAGCTGGTAGTCGTCGCGCAGCGAGAGGTCGAGCTTCTCGGCGGCGCGCCAGTTCGTCTGCGCCACGAACGGCTGGACGCGGTCCCGGAAGCCCACCGTGTGGTCGCGGAACGTGCGGAAGTCGTAGCCCGTGGTGAACTGCGCCCAGGCCCGCGGGAACGGGATGACGATGTCGGACAGCGTCGCGAGGTTCTGCTCGACGCCCTTGTCCACGTTGACCGTGTCCTGCGTGAAGGAGTCCGCCTTCAGGCGCTGCGTGTACGTCTCCGCGGCGTCCACGCGGCCGACCGGCGAGTTCCAGCGCAGGTCGCCGGAGGCCGTCCAGCGTCCGTAGGCGCCGTCGTAGACCGTCGTGCTGCCCCGGTCGACGGTGAGCTCGGTGAACTTGTTGTAGTAGGTCTCGTTGTAGCCGAGCTTCGGGGCCAAGCTGACGCCGCGGGCGAGCACGAACGTCCGCGTCCCCTCCCAGCCGGCGTTGACCGACTTTTGAATGTACGGGCGGGACGCGTCCAGGTTGTTGTCCGCGAAGCCGGTGAACGTGTTGAGCCAAGGCAGGTTCAGGATGCGCAGCGGCGTGCTCGCGTAGTCCAGGCGCGGGGCGTCCTCCGTGCTGCGCAGGAAGGTCGTGCCGTTGGCCGTGTCGAGACGCGAGTAGGACAGGCGCGCCGTGCCGTTGGAGAAGCGATGGACGAAGGCCGCGTTGTTGGTCAAGTCGGGCGTCACGCGGTAAAGGCTCGAGCGGTTGTAGTCGTTGTTGAAGTTGGGGTCCTTCTGCAGCTGGAAGCGGCCTTGGAACGAGCTTGACGACGGCAGGGCCTGGAACCCTTGGCCGTTGAGACCCCAGCGCTGGGCCCCCGTCGAGGTTTCGCGGATGCTGTAGGCGTAGAGGCCGCCGCGCGAGTTCTCGCCGTCGTGATGCTCGAGCTCGCCGCCGTAGCCGAAGCCCTGCCGCGAGTAGTAGTCCGCGAAGAGCTTGCTGTAGGTCGACGTCGAGTACTGCGTCGTCATCGTGTTCTTCACGAAGGCGCCGTTGCGCTTGTCGTAGCCGGGCTGGGACTTCCACCCGAACGCGTGGATCGGCGTGAGCTGCTCGTAGAGGACCGGCGTGTAGAACACGGGCACGTCGCCCAAGTAGAAAAAGACGTTGGTCGCCAGCAGGCTCTTCTTGGGCACGACCTTCACCTTCGAGGCATGGAAGTGATAGTGCGGCGGGACATGATCGCACGACGTGAAGTCGGCGTCGCGGTACTCCAGGCGCTTGCCGGCGCCGAGGTCGGCCTCCTTGGCGTGGATGCGCCATGAGGCGACGCCCGCCGAGGAGTGGAAGAGCCGGCCGCGCTGGCGCGGGAAGTCGAACTCGCCCGAGTCGCCGTACACCGCCGAGGTGCCGTCCTCGACGAGCAGGGGGCCGTCGGAGCGGCCGGTGCGGTCCTTGGTGTCGATCCAGAGGTCCTCGCCCTTGACCGTCATCGTCGTCGTCTTCACGACGCCGGCGTTCACCGTGCTCGTCGTCTGCTGGACGACGACGCCGCCGGAGAGGTGCAAGGTGGAGTGCTCCGCGTCGAACTCCGCCTTGTCGGCCGAGTAGTCGACGTGCGAGCCGGGAGGCGGCGGAGGCAGCTCGTAGTCGTCGGCCGCGACGGCGGGCGCCGAGTGCGAAGCGATCGTCGCGAGCAGCAGGAGGAGGACGGCCGCCTTCAACGGCGCTCCATGGACAAGAGGGCGGCGCCGACGCAGCCCCACTCGCGCTCCTCGGGCATGGAGAGCTTCACCGTGTCGAACGGCTCGCGGAACGGCTGGGCGGCGAAGACGCGGCTGATGGGCTCGAGCAGCAGGTCGCCGGCGCGCGCGACGCCCCCGAGCAGGATGATCGCGTCCGGATTCAGCAGCATGACGGCGTTGGCCAGGCCCGTTCCGAGATGGGTCCCGGCCTCGCGCCACACCTGGCGCGCGCCCGGCGCGCCGGCGCGCGCGGCGTCGGCCAAGGCCTTCGGAGTGAGCGGCGACGGCGGGCGCTTCATCAGGCGCCGCGCGAGGCGCTGGAGACCGTAGGTGCCCGCGTAGGCCTCGAGACAGCCGCGCCGGCCGCAGCGGCACAGGAGGCCGTTGATGGAAATAATCTGATGGCCGATCTCGCCCGCCCCGCCGGTGGCGCCGCGGTGCAGGCGTCCGCCGACGATGAGCCCGCCTCCGACGCCGGTCCCGAGAGTCACGCCGACGACGGTGCGGGGCTTTTTCTTCAGGCCGATCGCGTAGCCGCCCCAGACCGCGACGTTGGCGTCGTTGTCGGCGACGGCGCGGACCTTGAGGCGGCGCTCGAACTCGCGCTTGAACGAGAAGCCGATCCAGCGCTTGAGGTTGGGGGCGAAGAGCAGGGTGCCCGTCTCGGCGTCGAGGCCGCCCGCGAGGCCCAGGCCCAGGCTGTCGTACCTCCAGCCCTTGAGCGCCGCGGCGACGTGCCGGACGAACTCCGCCGGCGAGCGGCGCGTCGCCGTCGGGATGGCGGCGGAGCGGACGACGTCGCCCGCGGGCGTGACGAGCGCGATCTTGGCGAAGGTTCCGCCGACGTCGACGCCGACCGCGAGGCGGCTCACGCGCGCCTCCCGGCGGCCTTGAGCGCGGCGCCGGCCAGGTACAGCGAGCCCGCGCAGACCGCGACGGCGGGCGCGCGCGCGTCGCGGCGCCAGGCGGCGATCGCGCCGGCGGGATCGCGCTCGACGGTCACGCGGGCGCGCGGCGCATGCCTGCGGACGGACGCGGCGAATTCGAGCGGCTCGAGCGCGCGCGGGCTCGGAGGCCGCACGACGGCGACGTCGCGCAGGAAAGGCGCGAGCGGCTTCAGCACGCCGGCCTCGTCCTTGTCGCGGAGGATGCCGAGGATCCAGCGGGCGGGGCGCTTCGACCAGGGGGAGGCCTTGAAGGTGGCGGCCAAGGCACGAGCGGCCTCGGGGTTATGCGCGCCATCGATGACGAGGGTCTTGCGTCCCAGACGGATCGGCTGGATTCGAGCCGGCCAATCAACGGAGGCCAATCCCTTCTTCCACGCGGCCGCGCTCACCTCGAGGCCCGAGGCCGCGACGGCGGCGTGCGCGAGAGCCGCATTCCAACCCTGCTTCGAGCCCAGAAGGCTCAGACGGAAGCGGTCTCCTCGCGGCGAAAGGAGGAGTTGAGCGCCGCTGGCCCAATCGGTGCGAATGGTTTTCCACGGCCGCCGGACGACGATCGGTGAGCCTCTCTTGACCGAGCGACGAAGCACAGGGAGATCCGGAAAAACGGCGGGGCAGCCCGTCTTGAAAATTCCGGCTTTTTGAGCGGCGATGGCGGCAAGGGTTTTACCCAGAAACGACATATGGTCATAATCGATCGAGGTCACGATCGCGGCCAAAGGACTCGTCACGACGTTCGTCGCGTCGAGACGCCCGCCCAACCCCGTCTCGAGCACCGCGACGCCGCACTTTCTATCCGCGAAGTGCTGAAAGGCGACCGAAGTCAGGAGCTCGAAGTAGGTGAGCCTCTTCTTCGGATCGGCCTTGAGCGCGCGCGACATGAATCGAGCGAAGTCGTCCTTCGAGATCGGACGGCCGTCGACGGAGATGCGCTCGCGCACGTCGAGCAGGTGCGGAGAGACATATAAGCCCACGCGGCGGCCCGACGCGCGAAGGACGGACGAAAGAATGGCGCACGTCGAGCCTTTGCCGTTCGTCCCGGCCACGTGGAAGACCGGCACCCGTTCGTGGGGATCGCCCAGCAGGGAAAGGTGCTTGCGGACGCGGTCCAATCCCAATTCGATGCGCGCTTCCTGGCGCGCCTCGAGGGCGGCCAGGGCCGAGGCGTACGTCATTTCAGGCGCTCGACTCGCGCGCCGACGCGCGCGAGCTTGCGCTCGACCGCCTCGTAGCCGCGGTCGATGTGGTAGACGCGAGAGATGACGGTGCGGCCCTTGGCGGCGAGGGCGGCGATGAGCAGGGCGGCGCCGGCGCGCAGGTCGGAGGCCATGATGGGCGCGGCCGAGAGCTGCTCGACGCCCGCGACGACGGCGGCGGAGCCGGAGACGGCGATCTGGGCGCCCATGCGGCCGAGCTCGGCGGCGTGCATGAAGCGGTTCTCGAAGACGGTCTCCGAGACCTTCGTGAAGCCGGCGGCCAAAGTCATCAGCGCCATCCACGGCGCCTGCAGGTCGGTCGGAAATCCCGGATGCGGAGCGGTCTTCACGGCGACGGCCTTGGGCCGGCGGTCCATGGAGATCTCGATCCAGCCGCGGCCTGTCTTGATCGTCGCGCCGGCCTTGCGCAGGCCCGCGAGCACGGCCTCGAGATGCGCGGCCTCGGCGCCGGTCACGCGGACCTTGCCGCGCGTCGCCGCCGTGGCGATCAGGAAAGTGCCGGCCTCGATGCGGTCGGGGATGACCTTGTGCCTGGCGCCGTGCAGCTTGGCCTTGCCCTCGATGACGACGGTCGCGGTCCCCGCGCCCGCGACCTTCGCGCCGAGCTGGGTCAGGAACGCGCCCAAGTCCTCGATCTCGGGCTCGCGCGCGGCGTTCTTGAGCGTGGTGCGGCCGGGCGTGGCCGCGGCGGCCATCATGAGGTTCTGGGTGGCGCCCACGCTGGGAAACCGGAGCTTGAGGGTCACGGCGTTGAGCTTGGGCGCGGACATGATGATGTCGCCCTGGTCGGCGATGCGGCGCGCGCCCATGGACTCGAACCCTTTCAGGTGGATGTCGATGGGGCGCAGGCCGATGGCGCAGCCGCCGGGGATGGGCACGCGCACGAGGCCGAAGCGCGCCAGCAGGGGTCCGGCGGCCAGCACGGAGGCGCGCATCTGCTTGACGATGTCGTACGGGGCCTGCGTCTTCAGGGATCCGGTCGACTCGACGCGCACGGTCGCGCCCTCGACGGCCACCTTCTTGCCCAGGCTCTCGAGCAGGCGCACGGTGGTGCGGATGTCGCGCAGCCCGGTCGGGCAGTTCTCGATCACGCAGGGCTCGTCCGTGAGCAAGGTCGCGATCAGGATGGGAAGCGCGGCGTTCTTGGCGCCGCTGACCGGGATCGTCCCCTCCAAGCGGCGTCCGCCCTCGATGACTAAGCGGTCCATGGGAGAGGGACTCTACCATTTTGCCTGTATTCCACAGGAGTCATACCCGGACGCCCCTCCGTTCCTGACGCCCTTGACGCGGCGCGCCGCCCGGCTATACTGTGCCCGTGAATCATCTCGAGGATTCTTGGGCGTTCTACGCGGGCCTTCTCTCCGCTCTCGCGGGCGTCGTCGCGATCATCCGAGGCATCCTGTCCGGCCGCCGCCCCCCGTACAGCCCCGCGGGGTCGACCTTGGACTCCGGCGGCTGGCCGGAGGCCATCGAGGGCAAGACCGAGGCGATCGTGACGCTGGAATCTCCCGCCACGAACAGCGAGTGCGTGCAGTACGAGGAGAAGGTCAAGTCCTCGGCGCCCGTGGGCGAGCTCGCCAACGACGACGGCCAGGAGGCCGCGCTCTCGCAGGTCGAGGACATGATGTCCTTCGAGATCGCCGACCGCGCCGTCGGCGTCTTCCTCGTCGCCAGCGAGGCGGGCAAGGCGCTCGTGTGGCCGGGGATCGGCGACGTCGGCTACGAGGACGGCTGGACCAAGCGAGAGAACGCTTTCGAGGACCGCGAGTCCGAGGAGCGCATCCTGCGCGCCGGCATGATCGTGCGCGTGCGCGGAACGCCCGGGCCGATCTCCCAGATGATGAGCGAGATGATCGACGAGGCCGAGGACCTTCCCGAGGATCTCCTGAAAGCCCTGCAGAGCCGGGGCGACCTGTCCGCGCTGGCCTGCTACTGGCCGCGCAAAGGCCGCCATTTCTCCGTCGAGGAGGAGGGCGCCGAGCTCGATGAGGGCGACGAGGAGACGGGGCCCGTCGCGCACTTCGTGCTGGCGGCGGTCGCGTTCCTCTTGGCCGGCGTCCTGATGTTCTGCGCCTACAAGCGCATCCTGTAGGCCGGCCTGAGCGGGGCTACGCGGGAAGCCGGCCGATCGCGAAGCGATCGAGCTTCTGGGCGTCCTTCTTGATCGCCACGCCGGTGAAGCCCGCCGCGTGCAGGAGCTTCGAGACCGCCGGGCCCTGGCGATGCTCCATCTCGAGCGCGATGAAGCCGTTGGGCTTGAGCAGCTTGGGCGCGGCGGCGATGATGGCGCGCAGCGCGTCGAGGCCGTCCTTGCCGCCGTCGAGGGCCAGGCGCGGCTCGCGCTGGACCTCGGGCTCGAGCGAGTCCAGGTCCTTCGTCGGGATGTAGGGCGGGTTCGAGACGAGGATGTCGGCCCAGCCGCGCAGGCCTTCCTTGTTGGAGAACAGGTCCTCGCGCACGAAGCGGATGCGGTTGGAGACGTGGTGGGTCAGCGCGTTCCGGCGCGCGAGGTCGAGCGCCTTGTCGCTGACGTCGGTCGCGAAGACGGCGGCGTGCGGCAGGAGCTGGGCGAGCGCGATGGCGATGCAGCCCGTGCCGGTGCCGACCTCCAGGATCTTCGGCGCCTGCAGGCTCGCGGACTTCAGCAGCCGCTCGGACTCCAGCACGAGCTCCTCGGTTTCAGGACGCGGGATGAGCGAATCGCGCGTGACGGCGATCTTGAGGCCGAGAAAGGGCTGGTCGCCCGTGATGTAGGCGAGCGGGATGCGCTTGCCGCGCTCCTTGAGCCACGTCTCGATGTGCCGGCTTTGCTTGTCGGTGAGCTCCTGATGCGAGCGCAGGTGCACCGCGGCCCGGCCGACGCCGAGGATCTCCGCCATCATGAACTCGACCGTGGCCTGCGCCTCGGGCACTTCATGATCGCTCAGATAGGCCTCGCCCTTCGCCAGCCACGCTCCGACGTTCATATCAACGGCTCGATTGAGTTATCCACGAACTTGGCCCGGGCCAAGTCTGTGGATAAGTCACTTCGCCTCCTCCATCCGGAGGCGGCGAGCCTCCTCGCGCAGGGCCTGGAGCACGCCGCCCAGGTCCCCCTCCATGATCTCGGCGAGGTTGTGCCACGAGCGCTCCAAGCGATGGTCGGTCACGCGGCTTTGCGGGAAGTTGTAGGTGCGGATCTTTTCCGAGCGGTCGCCGGTGCCGACCTGCGTGCGGCGCGCGGACGCGGAGGAAGCCGCGGCCCTTTCGCGCTCGGCGTTGGCCAGCGTCGCGTACAGGCGCTTCATCGCCTTCTCGCGGTTGCGGCCCTGCGAGCGCTCCTCCTGGCACTCGACGACGATGCCCGTCGGGAGATGCGTGATGCGCACCGCCGTCTCGACCTTGTTGACGTTCTGCCCGCCGGCGCCGCCGGCGCGGTACGTGTCGAGCTTGAGGTCCTCGGGACGGATCGTGACCTCGACCTCCTCGACCTCGGGCATCACCGCGACGGTCACGGTCGACGTGTGGATGCGGCCCGCCGCCTCGGTGGCCGGCACGCGCTGCACGCGGTGCACGCCGCCCTCGTGGCGCAGCCAGGAGAAGATGTCCTTGCCGGTGATGAACACGACGGCGGACTTGAGCCCCTTGCCCGACGGCGAGGCCTCCTGCACCTCCACCTTCCAGCCCTTGTTCTCGGCGAAGCGCGTGTACATGCGCAGCAGCTCGGCGGCGAACAGCCCGGCCTCGTCGCCGCCCGCGCCCGCGCGGATTTCCAGATAGGAGTTCTTCTCGTCGGCGGGGTCCTTCGGGATGAGGTCGAGCAGGATGTCCTGCTCGAGCGAGGCGGCGCGCGCCTTGACTCCCGGAAGCTCCTCGTGCGCCATGGGCCCCATGTCGGCGTCGTCGAGCAAGGCGGAGAGGTCCGACGCTTCCTTCTCGAGACGCGCGAGCTCGCGCACCTTGGCGATGACCGGCGCCTGCGCGGCGTGCTTCAGCGACAGGTCCTTGACCTCGGCCGCCGACAGCCCGGCCGACGCGAGCTTGTTCTCGATCTCGCGGAAGTCGACGTCCAGCTTGGCGATCTTGGCGTCCATGATAGCGGAGGTGTCGAAGGTTCCCTAAAAAAGCGGGAGCCCCGGCGGTTGACGCGCCGGGGCTCCAGTCGTCCGTGCGGCGCTAAGCTTCTTTCTTGGCCGGAGCCTTTTCCTTCTTCGGACCGGCCTTCTTGGCGGCCTTCTCTTCCTTCGTCGGGGCCGTCGTCAGCGTCTTCTCGCGCTTGGCCGTGCCGCCGACGTGCGCGAGCTGCTTGACCTTGGTCTTGGCGACCTTGCGCTCGACGGTCTTGCCCTCGGTGGAGACGAAGCGCTTCTTGAAGCGGTCGATGCGGCCCGCCGTGTCGACGACGCGCTGCTCGCCGGTGTAGAACGGGTGCGAGAACGCGGAGATGTCGACCTTAAAGAGGGGATAGGTCTTGCCGTCCTCCCACGTGATCGTGTCCTTGGCGTGGACCGTGGAGCGCGTGATGAAGGACTTGTTGGCCTGGACGTCCTGGAAGACGACCGGGCGGTAAACGGGGTGGATGCTCTTCTTCATGGTGTTGGGAAACTTCCTCGATGGGGGCTCAAACGCCGAAGACCAGTATAGCAAAAATCAGGCCTTTTATGGGCCCTTTCCCAGACGGGCCCGTTCGAGCTCGGCCTTCAGGCGGTCGGAGCCCGGATCGTACCGCAAGCCCCGTTCGAAGTGCCAGGCGGCCTTGTCGTACTCCCCTTTGGCCGCGAATTCCAGGCCCAACTGCTCGTGGATCAGGGCATGGTCCTTCTCCGTGGTCCCCGTCCGAGCCAGCAGATCCGCCAGGGCCTTGTGCATCTCCTCGTCCCGCGGGTTGAGCGCCACGTGCTCCTCGAGCTCGAGGATGGCCTCCCCCGTCCGTCCCTGCGCGAGCAGGGCCGCGGCCATGCTCGGCCGCGCGGCCAGCGAGGCCGGGTCCACGCGCGCGACCTGCTTCCAGAAGGACACCGAATCCCGCCAGACGGGGATCTGGACGCTGGTCGCGACCGCGAGGAAGGCGAGGATCACGGCGGCGACGGCGGCGGCCGCGGCGCGGCTGTACCGCCCGAGGCCGCGAAGGCCGGCGCCGAAGAGCACGGCCCAGCCGAGGCTGGAGAGATAGGAGTAGCGGTCGGCGACGAGCTCGTGGCCGATGGTGACGATCCCGAGGACGGGAGCCAGCATGATCGCTTGATAGAGCCAGGCGGCCAGCAGCGGCGCTCGAAGCGCGCGCGACCGCCAGGCGAGGACCGCCAGCACGCAAGTCGCGGCGAACCCGAGCAGGACGGCCGAGCGCACCGGCGCCCAATGCCATTCGTACAGCGCGAGCTTCGAAGGCCAGAGCAGCTTGCCGAGGTAGAACACGAGGCCGATGCCGATCTGGTTCAGCTTCTGCAGCGGCTCGACTTTCCCAGCGACGACGAGCCCGCCGCCCTTGCCCTGGGCGGCGGCGGCGAGCACCGCGAACAGCGCCGCGAGCGCCGCGAACGGGAGCTTCTCCGTCCACGTCTTCAGCGAGCGCAGCGGGCGCCTGAGCGGCCAGACGTCGAGCAGGACCAGCACGAGCACGAGCGGGATCGCCGCGGCCTTCGAGAGCAGGGAGAGGAGGAACATCCCGAACGACCACGCTTTCCCCCGCGCGCCGCGGAGCTTTCCGGGACGGAGCGAGCGCAGCCAGAACAAGAGGGACAGCAGGAAGAAGAACCCGCACAGCACGTCGCGGCGCTCGGCGATCCAGGCGACGGACTGCACGCGCAGCGGATGCAGAGCCCAGAACAAGGCCGCCCCCGCCGCGGCCCAGCGGTCGTCGCGGGTCTCGCCGCCGAACGACAGGAGCTCCCGGCAGAGGAGATAGAAGAGCCCCGCGTTCGCCGCGTGCAGCAGCGCGTTCGTGAGGTGATAGCCCGCCGGATTCATCCCCCACAGCGCGAAGTCGACGGAGAAAGTGAGCAGGGACAGCGGGACGTAGTTGCTGAAGTAAAAGCTCGTGAAGATCCCGCGGATGTCCGCGAGGCTCAGGCCGCGGAACGGCCGGATCACGAACTGCGGATCGTCGGAGTTGACGAAGCCGTCGCGCACGCAGGCCCAGAAGACGAGGAGCGTGAGGGCCGCGACGAGCAGGAAAGCGCCGGCCTCCAGCCGGCCCTGGGAGCGGCTCTTGACGGTGGCCACGCTCGTCCTAGAGGCGCTTCAAGAAGGAGACGAGTCGCTCGTTGAACGCCTCGGGGTTCTCCGCGTTGGAGAAATGCCCGGCGTCGGGGATGATGTGCAGCTCCGCGCCGGGGATGCGCGAGCGCATGGTCTCCGACAGCGGCAGAGGGGTGATCTTGTCCTGGGAGCCGAGCAGCACGGCCGTCGGCGCCTTGATCATCGGCAGCGCCGCGGTCATGTCTCCCCGCGAGGCGAGAGCCGCCAGCGCCGCCATCACGGCCTCAGGCGAGGACTTGAGCGCCGCGCCTCTCAGAAATTCCACGACTTTGGGCTTGTCGGTCTTTGTCTTCGGCGCGAGCGCATCGGCGAGGAACGGGTCGAGGAACGCCGCGACGCCGCGGGTGCGGACGAAGTCCACCGCGGCCGCGCGCTTGACCTTGTTCTCGTTGGCGTCGGCCTCGGCGCGGGTGTCGCAGAGGACGAGGGCCTTCACGCGGGACGGATTTTTCTCGACGGCGCGCAGCGCGACGTAGCCGCCCATCGAGAGTCCGACCAGCACGGCCTTCTTGATCGAGAGAGAAGAAAGAGTCTCAAACAGATCGTCCACGGCGTGCTCGATGAACCATGGAGTCGACAGCGCGGTGGCTCCGAACCCACGCAGGTCGGGCAGGATCACGCGAAAGTCCTTGAGCGCCGCGAGCTGCGGCTCCCACATCGCCGACGACATCGGGAAGGCGTGGAGCAGGACGACGGGAAGACCTCGCGGGTCGCCGGCTTCCCGGACCGAGAGCTTCATCTCTTCTTCCGCGCGGCCATGACCGCGCCCGAGTGGCCGATCGAGGCCATGGGGTTGACCGCCTTGCCGTTCTTGTCGCGCACCTCGAAGTGCAGGTGCGGGCCGGTGGAGAGTCCCGTCGAGCCCACGCGGCCGATCAGCGTCTTGCCGCGCTGGACCATTTGGCCGATATGGACGTAGATCTTGGACAGATGGCCGTAACGCGTGGACTCGCCGTTGGGGTGGCGGATCTCGATCAACTGGCCGTAGCCCTCATGCCAGCCCGCCTCGATCACGCGGCCCGAGCGCGCGGGGTAGACCGGCGTGCCGTAGGGCTTGGGGATGTCGGTGCCCTCGTGGAAGCGCTGCCGCTGCAGGATCGGATGGAAGCGGTAGCCGAACGGCGAGGAGATGCGCGGGCGCGCCTGCGACTCGAACGGGAAGCGGTACGTGTCGAAGTTGATCTTCACGCCCGGGATCAGGATGCGGTCGCCCTTGTCCAGCTCGTACGGCGCCAGCAGGGCGATGCCGGGCAGGTTGTTGGCGCGCACGAGGACCTCGCGGAACTTGCGCCGCTCCTCGGGCCCGCCGCCGCGGAACTTGACCACGATCTGGTCCAGGGTCTCGGAGGCTTTGCGCACCTCGTAGAGCTGGCCGTCGCGGTTGAGCACCGTCATGCGCATGCCGGGGTACATCAGGACGAACTCGTTGTTGTTCGTGGCCTGCAGCGCCCCCGGCGTCGTGCCGAACTCCTTGGCGATCGCCGCGGCGCTGTTCTCGCCCTTCTGCACGCGGTGCTCGCCGTAGAGCAGGCGCCGCGACTTCGCCAGCGCCTCGGGGTTGGGCTCGTCGGGCCCGGGCGGCGTGAGCACCGAGAAGCGCTCGAAGTCCTGCGCGCGCGGCGCGGCCTGGGCGCGGGCGCCCGGGGCGAACAGCAGGACGGCGAGAGCCGCGGCAAGCATCCTCATCCGGCCATGTTCGACAGCTCCATCGCCTTCATGAACTCCTTGTTCGACTTAGTCGAGAGGATCTTGTCGCGCAGCAGGTCCATCGCCTCGACGGACTGCAGGGGCGCCAGGACCTTGCGCAGGATCCAGATCTTGTTGAGATCGTCCTCGGAGAGCAGCAGCTCCTCCTTGCGCGTGCCGGTGCGGTTGATCTCGATGGCCGGGAACATGCGGCGGTCGGCCAGCTTGCGGTCCAGGTACACCTCGGAGTTGCCGGTGCCCTTGAACTCCTCGAAGATGACCTCGTCCATGCGCGAGCCGGTCTCGACGAGCGCGGTGGCCAGGATGGTGAGGCTGCCGCCCTCCTCGACGTTGCGCGCCGAGCCCAGGAAGCGCTTGGGCCGCTGCAGCGAGGTGGCCTCGAGTCCGCCCGACAGCACGCGCCCCGACGACGGCGTGCAGGTGTTATAGGCGCGCGCCAGGCGCGTGATCGAGTCGAGCAGGATCACGACGTCCTTGCCCAGCTCCACCTGGCGCTTGGCCTTCTCGAGCACCATCTCGGCCACCTGCACGTGGCGCTCGGCCGGCTCGTCGAACGTGGACGCGATGACCTCGCCCTTGATCGTGCGCTGGCACTCCGTGACCTCCTCGGGCCGCTCGTCGATGAGCAGGACGAGGATGACGGTCTGCGGGTGGTTCTTGGCGATGGCGTTGGCGAGCTTGGACAGGATCACGGTCTTGCCGGTCTTGGGCGGCGCGACGATGAGGCCGCGCTGGCCCTTGCCGATGGGGCAGATCATGTCCATGAGCCGCGTGGTGACCTCCTCGCGCGACGTCTCGAGGTTGTACTTGGCGTTGGGGTGCAGCGGCGTCAGGTTGTCGAACAGCGGCCGGTCCTTCAGCGTCTCCGCGTCGATGCCGTTGATGCGCTTGACCTGCAGGAGCGCGAAGAAGCGCTCCCCGTCCTTGGGCGGCCGCACGAAGCCGGCGACGGTGTCGCCCTTGCGCAGGCCGAACTTCTTGATCTGGGACGGCGACATGTAAATATCGTCGGGCCCGGCCAAATAGCTGTAGTCCGGCGAGCGCAGGAAGCCGAAGCCGTCCGGCAGGATCTCCAGGACGCCCTCGTCGAAGATCATCCCGTTGGCCTTGAGCTGGCCGTCGACGATCTTCGCGATCAGCTCCTGCTTGCGCAGGCCGGAGACTCCCTCCAGCTTGAGCTCATGCGCGATGGCCGTCAGCTGGGCGATCGTCTTTTTGGCCAGCTCGGCCGTCTCCAAAGGCTTCAGAGGCGCCGCCGGCGCCGAAGGCGGCGCGGCGGGCGTCGGAAGATGGTTCCCGTTCGGGGTCTTGGGCTGATCTTGGGTCATTTTAGTTTGAGTTTCCATTCGGCGTTCCTCCAAATAAAAGCGATAGGCCCGAGTGGAGCCTGCGCACCTTTACTTGTAATTGTGAAAGGGTCGTATCGTTATCGATGGCATAGTCCGCGAGCCGCCTTTTGGCTCGTAATGGAAGCTGCGCTTTCATGCGCCGCCGTGCTTCCATCGGAGATAAACCATCTCTTTTCGTCACGCGGCGCCGTTGCGCCGCGAGATCGCTTGAGATCAGGACCGTCGCGTCAAAATGTTTCCGGAGCTTCTTCTCGAACAAGAGCGGAACGTCCACCACGACGACCCCTTCCATCGAACCCACGAGCCTCTCCATCTCTCGTAGGATCGAAGGATGAGTGGCTTTCTCCAGCCTCCTCAGCGCCGCCGGCGATTTGAAGACTATTTCACCGAGGCCCCGACGGTCGAGGCGTCCGTCGGCTCGTACGACGTTCTTTCCGAAAGCTTTTACGATCGCGCGATAGCCCTCCCGCCCCGGCTTCGCTTGTTCATGAGCGATCTGATCGAGACTCAAAGTGCTCGCTCCGGCCCGCTCGAACTCAGCGAGAGCGGAAGATTTCCCCGTTCCAATCCCGCCCGTCAGCCCCACGACGAACCGCTTCGGCCTCAAGAAGGTTTATTCCGATCCGAGTACCGTTTCATGAGCTCGCGCTCGGCATCCGTGAGCGACTCCAGTCCCGACGCGAGGATCTTGTCGAGGATCCGGTCCACCTCGGCCATGGGATCCTCCCGCCGCTCCTCCATGACCGCCGTCGCTTTCGACGAGCGCCGCGCCTGAGGCCGCACCGGCGCCTCTTCCACGTCGCGATGAAAGAGGCCCTTGGCAAAACCCTTCGCGTTGAGCTTCCACACCCACCACCAGCGGATATAGAAGTAGCCCGTCACCATGCCGCCCAAGTGCGCGAACCGCGCGATGCCGGGCGTGGCGCCCGTGGCTCCCGCGAAGAACTCGAGGGCTCCGAACAGGATGGCCATGTGCGCGGCCTTCACGGGGATGAGGAAGTACAAGTACACGACCGCGTCCGGATACAGCATCGCGAACGCGACGAGCAAGCCGTAGATCGGCCCCGAGGCCCCGATCACGGGGATCGTCGAGTGGATGTTGAGCAGGGTGCTCGTCAACGCGGCGCCGAAGCCGCACAGGAAGTAGTACTTGAGGAACTCCTTCTCTCCCCACTGCGCCTCGACGGGCATGCCGAACATCCACAGCGCGAACAGGTTGAAGATCAGGTGCCAGATGTTGCCGTGGATGAAGAGATACGTGACGGGCTGCCAGATCCAGCGTTCGAAGATCAGGTGCTGGGGCACCAGGCCGAACATGTCGTTGATCATGGCCGGCCCGGCGAGCTTGGCGATCGCGAAGCCGATGATGTTGGCGATCAGCAGGCCCTTGATCGCGGGCGGCATGGCGCTGAAATCGATGGGGTCGTGCCGGAAAATCCGCGTCACTTGATCTTCTCCATGTCCTGCCAGTTGGGGCCGGCCTTGACGTCGACGACGAGCGGGATCCGCAGCTTGACCGCGCCTTCCATCACGCCGCGCGCCCACTTGGCGAACGCGGGGACCTCGTCCTTGGCCACCTCGAACAAAAGCTCGTCGTGCACCTGCAGGAGCATGACGGCGTCGCGCTTGCTCTTGGCCAAGTCCTTGGCGATCTCGATCATGGCGAGCTTGATGATGTCCGCCGATCCGCCCTGGATGGGCGTGTTGCGCGCGGCGCGCTCGGTGAATTGCCTCACCGCCGTGTTCTTGGCCGCCAGATCCGGCAGCCAGCGGACCCGGCCCAGCAGCGTTCTCACGCAGCCGTCCTTCTTCGCCTGCTCGAGATTCTTCTGCACCCACGCCGAGACGCCGGGGTATCGCTCGAGGTAAGCCTTGATGTAGGCCGAGGCCTCGTGCTGAGGGATCCCGAGCACTCCCGCTAATCCGAACGCCGTCTGGCCGTACACGATGCCGAAATTGATGGCCTTGGCGGCTCGACGCTGGTCGACGGTGATCTCGTCCGCCCCGACGTGGAAGATTTCCGAAGCCGTGCGCCGGTGCACGTCTTCTCCATTCTTGAAAGAGGCGGAGAGCGCCTCGTCGCCCGACTCATGAGCCAGCACGCGCAGGTCGATCTGCGAATAGTCCGCCGACACCAGGAGTTTTCCCTTCGGCGCGACGAATGCCCGCCGGATTCGACGGCCAGCCTCGGAGCGAATGGGAATATTTTGGAGGTTGGGATCCAGGCTCGACAGGCGGCCGGTGACCGAGCCGGTCTGGTCGAAAGTCGTGTGCACGCGCTTGGTCTTGGGGTCCATGCGCGTGAGCAGGCTCACGACGTAGGTGGACTGGAGCTTGGAGATCTCGCGGTACTCCAGGATCTTGCCGGGCAGCTCGTGCGCGGCGGAGAGCGCCTGCAGGGTCTCCTCGTCCGTCGAGCGGCCGCCCTTGGCGGTCTTGCCCTGCACGGGCAGGCCGAGCTTGTCGAAGAGGACCTCGCCGAGCTGCTTGGGCGAGCCGACGTTGAGCGGGCCGCCGGCGAGCTTGTCGATCTCCTTCTGGAGGCCGGCCAGGGTCTTGGTGAACTCCTTGGACAGCTCCTCGAGGTATTTCTCGTCGAGCAGGACTCCGGCGCGCTCCATGTCGCGCAGGACAGCGGACATGGGCATCTCGACTTTCTGGAACAGATCGAGGACGCCGATCTCCTTCATGCGCTTGAGCTGGGCCTCGCGGTTGAGCGCGGCGCCGGCGCGGGCCAGGACGGCTCCCTCGGCGTCCTCGGCCTTGGGGTCCTTGGCGTCGCCGGGGTTGAGGCAGTAGGCGGCGAGCTTGGCGTCGTAGTCGGGACCGGCGAGCTCGAGGCCGGCGCTGTCGAGAGCGGAGCGCGTGGCCTTGAGGTCCCAGCCGACCTTGAGGGCCTTGCCGGAAAGCGCGGACGCGACGGCCTTCTCGCGGGCGGCGCTCTCGTCGAGCACGGCGGTCTTGCCATTCTCGAGCGCGAGCGACAGGCGCACGCGGGAGGCCACCAAGAGCTCACCCTCGCTCGCGGCGTCGGGCACGGCGGCGATCACGAGCTCGGACGCATTCGCGAGCTCCTTCGAAAGGGTCTTGAGCTCCACTTTCTCGGCGGTTCGCGCGGGAATACCCCCGGCGACGCGCGGGGCGGGCGCGGTGAGCACCTCGGTGACGGCGGCGGCCGCCGCCTGGGCTCCGTTGGCCTTGGGGACGAGCTCCTTCGCCAGCGACTTGAACTCGAACTTCTCGAGGCCGTGAAGGAGGCGCGTGGGATCGGGCTCGGTCACGCGGCAGTCCTCGGGCTCGTCGGGCAAGGGGACTTTCTCGTCGAGGGCGATGAGGGCGAGCGACATGTCGGCGACGGCCTCGCCGTCCTTCAGGGCCTGGACGAGCTTGGGGGTGAGGTCCTTGTCGCCTTTCTTGGCCGCGGCGATGGCGCCCTTGAGCGAGCCGTAGGCCTTGATCAGCTTGACCGCGCCGACGGGACCGACGCCCTTCAGCCCGGGGACGTTGTCGGACGCGTCGCCGACGATGGCGAGATAGTCGCGCACGGCCGACGGCGGGATGCCGAATTTCTCCTCGACCTGGGGCGGGTCCATCCACTGATCCTTCGAAACGTTGAAGACGCGGATGCCGGGGCTGACGAGCTGCAAAGCGTCCTTGTCGCCGGTGACGAGCACGGCGTCCCAGCCGTTCTTCACGGCCTTCCTCGCCATGGTGGCCATGACGTCGTCGGCCTCGAAGCCCTGCTTCTCGATGCACTTGAAGCCGAGGGACTCGGCCAGCGGCCGGGCCTGGCCCAACTGGGTGATCAGGTCGCCGTCGATTTCCTTTCTGGTGGCCTTATACCGGTCGAACATCTTGTCCCGGAAGGTCGGGCCGGGGGTGTCGAAGCAGACGGCGAGACCCTCGGGCTTATCGCGCTTGAGGATCTGGATCAGGGTTCGCGCGAAGCCGTAAAGCGCGCCCACCGGCTCCCCCTTGGAGTTCGTCAGCGGAGGGAGTGCGTGATAGGCCCGATGCAAATACGCATGGGCGTCGACCAGGTAGAGACGGGGTTTCAAGTCGAAGGGAACGGCGGCACGAACGGCGACGTCGGCGGCGTCGGGCTTCTTAGGCGGCGACGAGCAGGCCGTCGAGGAGCTTCTTGATGTCGGCCTTCGAGAGGACGCCGACGCGCTGCTCGACGAGCTTGCCGCCCTTGAAGAACAGCAAAGTGGGGATGGCGGAGATCCGGTAGCGGCCCGGGGCGTTGGGGTGGTCGTCGGTGTTGAGCTTGCCGACCTTCACCTTGCCCTGGTACTCCTTGGCGATCTCCTCGACGATGGGACCCAGCATCCGGCACGGACCGCACCACGGAGCCCAGAAGTCGACCAGCACGGGCTGGGCGCTTTCGAGGACTTCCTTGTCGAAGGTGTCGTCGGTCAGCTGGATTTCGGCCATCGGGGGTTTCTCCAAAAACGGGAAAACGACTATAACGCCATCATAGCAGGCGTCGACGGGAGGAGTCAAGAAGAGAACGGAACGACTCACGACTTGAAATCGTGACAGTTGCTGGACAGCTTGCCGACGGGCGCCTTAAGGCCGGCGCGAATGGACTCGCGCATGCCGGGGATCGAGAGTAGATGGAGGGTTTCCTGGAGCGCGCGCCAGTCATCCTCGGAAATGAGAATGGCACTCGAGCGCTTTCCGATTATCTGGATGGGCTCATGCGTCGAGGCCACTTGGTCGATAAGCTTATCGAGCTTGGCTTGGGCGACGCTGGCGGTGAGAGTGTTCATTGCCGCTCTCAGTTGGCCACTCTTGCATGGTTTCATCATCGTGTTTAACGCCACCGCTGACCGGCGGCCGCTATAAAATCCTCCGCAACGCGGCCGTCCGGTCAAGCCGAAGGTTAGATGGCCCCCGATCCGAAAGCCGTCGTCCATTCAAATACTTAAGACGACACGCGTCACTGCAAAAGTGATTCTTTGGTCGTGGGCGGCTGTTGTAAGCACGCATCTTCCAGGCTTCCATTAGGTGCTTCTTCCCACAACGGCGGCACTTGATCTGAACAAGAAGAAGTCTAGTTCCCTTCCTTCGAAACATCCGGAAGCCATCCGACGACTTATCCCAACGAACTAAACCATCGGGTCGAGCCTTTCGGTTACCAAGCCAGTTCTTGTGGGGTGCTTTCTTGGGAGCAGGAATTATCCCGCTGAAATGCCGTATGTCAGATTGCCTTTTGCGAGAATTGCACCGCCAGCAGAGCGTCTGCGCATTCTGATCAGCATTAGTCCCACCTGCCATTATCGGCAGTATGTGATCCAGCTCAAGACGATCCGAGGATCCGCACCGACGGCAACTCTCTCCCAAGAGACGACGACGCTGCGCTTTGGTGAAATCCTGCCCTACGCGGCCCACCGAAAGCCGATCAGGATTCCACCGATGATTTAAGTCCCCCGTCATCGCTCTTGAAAGTGCCCGCCGATGAGCCTCAGAAATCTGCTTTCCCCTCCGATGATGACCCTGAATGAACTCCCTCGTGCGGCCCTTCGAGTCTAATTGCCGCAGCTTCTTACCGCAACCGCAAAGACAAGCGATCCAAAGGTTCGGTCCACGCTTGCGCATAATTCTGGACATTGAGCGTCGCCACTTATTCGACTTTGGCACTCCTCTTTGGGAATGACCACTAACGACAAATTTCCGGACCTGACCGTACCGCGAGAACTTCCGAAACCGCCTCCCGCAGCCGCAGGCGCAAGCAACGATTGGATTACGCGATGCCTTCATTTAGCTAGGGAAGCCACGCCCGCGGAAGGTTAGCCGACTTGCCGAGCATGCTCCTCCTCCGCAGCAAGCAACGGCTCGTACCAGGACCACAGCTCTTCGAAGCCCACATCCCGTGGAATCAGATTCTCGGAGACAAATTTCACCTCCATGTACTGACTCCAATAAGCCTCACCAGTCCGGCGCGGGTGCTTAGCAATCCACGATTGATAAAAATCGGAATGAACATCGTAATGGTGCGTATGAATAAAGGGCTCCCAGGTTTTCACAAGCGTATCGCGATCCCGAATGTCTATCAGCTCAGTCTGTTCTAAGGAACGCTCCTCCACATCGCCCCAAGCATCTTTGAGAAGTTTCACCGCACTCGAGTCCGAATTGGGTGCTCCATATCCAAAAACCGTGAAAATGCATGCGGCCTTAAGACACTTGCGCAGATAAGCCCAGGACCTTGAGATCGATTGGGAGCCTTCGTAGTTCTTTTGCGCGATCGGGTAGAGAAGAGGCACGCCCTCGAAGGCCTTGCCACACCGCGAGCAGTTAGCGCCGCGCATCCCGTGAACATCGTCGTTGCTGCAGTACGCGGACAAGACGTTGCCGTGCAAAAATAGGAACGCGGGTCCCTTCCCTTTGAGAGGCCGATTCCGACTGATCGCCTGTATCAGAAACGGATCCCAGTTGAAGGTTGCTATCACATCCTTCGGTCTTAAAGACAGGATCAGATGATCGTACAAGGTGGGCCACGGGGGCAGGCGCATCTCTGAGAAGTAGCGGAAGATGCGCGCTTCCAATTCTGCGCGAATATCCGCTTTGCTGGGATCATTCGCGAGCTCGGAGTAGAGCAATTCAAAATTTCCATTGAGGCTTTCCGGGGGTAGAAGGTCGTCAATGGGAACGTGCTTTGTGAAATCGAGCATTAGCGGCAAGACCTTGCCCGTATACTCACCGTGACGGAAGGCCGCACGACTGGCTCCAGCCCCCAACAGAACGACGTGGGGGCGCCCCATGCTCACATTGTTGATCTCGTCTTCGACTGATGCGTGGTGCGAATCCATCGAAAATGGGTTCGGCTAACGCAGACGCTCTGCCGACGCCGCTTCGACTGTCCCTCCAGACGAGGCGGCGGGCGGCAGAAGCGAATGGTTAGCGGGAGCAGAGATGCGACATCTGTGATCAAATTTCGCCATATCTGGCCGATTGACAGACAAAAATGGGCATGTTACACTGATGGTGGAACTGGTGCTGGGCTCTCTAGCCCCGCAATAAGTTTTGCATTACCCGACTGGGTGTGCCAAACTGCCAGTTCCTTTTTATTTTTTATTTCGGTCCTTCGCTGTTCCCACCCCTTTCGCGAACTGCGCGGAAACCCCTCTGAACAAGATTCTGCCCCTTTTCGTCTTTTAGCACCTTCCCATCGAAATCGAGAAGTGGCGCTTGGCTGATGAATTCCATCTTTTTGATCCGATCGTAAAATTCACGAATATCCTTGTCGCCGGTAAACATACGGCCAATTGCGTGGCCGAAAATATCCGCTAATTGAATGCCGTTATTGTCGTTCGAAATCCCAAAAAATGGGATTTTGAGAATGTGTTCAAACTGCTTTCCACGCGAGCTTTTGTGAAAGAAATTGCTGACGCTCTTAGAGACTTTTTCGTTTGTTTGGAATCCGCGATCGTCAAAAACAATCTTCGCCACTTTGTCTGGGTGGCGCTCTACCATAAACTGATTAATGCGTTCGAATAGATAGAAAAATGGCCTATCAAGCTGATTGGCATTCGCGCAGGCAAGGTCCAGTTCCATCTTGTCAAAGATGATGGAAGCGAACGCCTGAATTCGGATTCGTTCGCAGTAGGAGAGCACATCTCGCGCGAAATCTAACTGAGTGCTTCTAACGCCCTTTTTCTCTAGGCGAAAATAAAAACGGGAGAATAGGCGGCCGCCTTTCAATTCGAGGTCGCTAGCCTCCCATCCCAAGTGCTTAGCCTTGAGCCCACGCATATCCGTAGAGAATTGATTGAACCGGGCGCTCTCGATCGGAATGGCAGAGAGTATGCTGACCTTGAGGTCCTCATTCCCGGAAGCTTTCTGCCACGATTCATCGATGAAAAATAAAATTGGACGCTCCCCGTCTCAGCCATCTCTGACCGCATTGTAGTGGGAAAATCGGGACTTCGCCAGCCTGCGAAGGGCCAAAAAAGCAGACGGCCGGGAGCGCAGAAAATCCGCGCTCAACCGGCCGTTCTGTTCTGGTACGACTTAAGTCCTTAGCTCGGGCGCCGAACGGACGTCAGCACCGACTCGATCGCCGACCACAGCCGCTCGACGCTGATCGGCTTCGGCAGGAACTGCGACGCCCCCGCCTGAATGCCCTCCGCGCGGTCGCGAGGGTCCGAGTACTTCGTCGAGGCCGACACAAAGATGATCGGCGTGTCCTTCTGGTTCTCCAGCCGCTTGACCTTCCGGCACAGGTCGAACCCATGGACGTCCGGCAGGTTGATGTCCATGATGATGATGCAGGGCTTGTTCTGCTTCAGCGCCTTGATCGCCTCGTCGCCGTTGCGCGCGCCTGAGACCTCCACGCCCTTCAGCGACATCACGTCGATGAAGGTCTCGCGGAAATGATCGTCGTCCTCGACGATGAACATCGGCTTGGACTCGGCGTCCAGGATGGGAGTGGATTCGGCAGTCATGGTTCAGCTCTTGGGGCCCCGTCCCGTCAGCCGCAGGAACAAGCGGCGAAAAGGACCGGAAGCCTCGTAATCCGCGTTCGGATGCTGCTTCAAGAGCACGTCCAACGAGGCTCGATCGGCGTCATACTCCGGCGCCATCGTCTCGTAGTAGTGCTCCAGCATCTCCTCGCGCACGCCCGCGCTCAAATGCTGAGCGGCGGCCATATAAGCCTTCGAGCGTGCATCATTGTCACGGATCTTGTCGCTCAGGCGGCGATACTCCGCCACGTGAGCAGGAATCGGGGCCCGGCCCGTCAGGCGCGCCCAAGCGCGCGCGATCAGCCCGGAAGAGAGGTGCGCGATGTCCGGATACTCGGCCTCCAGCGCCGCCTTGCCGGCGTGGATCTTGCCGAGGTCGGCGATCTGCCGCTCGACGATGTAGTCTTCCGGGTAACCCGCCACCCGGTTCGCCTCGGACATCGGATCGAGGTAGTCGGAGATCGTGCTCTCGTCGAGCTTCAGGCGCTGATAGCGCGCGATCGCCGTGGGCGGCACCTGGCCCGGATTGAACTGCTTGTAGAGGGATTCGTAGGCCGCCGTCACGTTGAGGAAGCCCTCGCCCTCGTTGTCGGCGCCCTGGCCCGTTTTTTCGACGGTGGCCATCACCGCGTTGACCACCGCGTCGAGCTTCGCGCCCTTCGCCGTGATCCCGAAGACGATCAGAAGGAGCGCCAGCGCGCCCGCGACCGACGGAGTGGACATCGACGTGCCCGAGATCGCCTTGACCGAGCCCAGCTCCGGGTCCGTGCGGTCCGCGTCGCCCAGGGACGCCGGCCACGCGCCCTCGGTGTTCGCGCCCAGCGACGCCAAGTCCGGCCGGTGCGCGAAGCCGTCCTTGCCCGCGGTCTTCGGCGAGCCCGGCCCGCGAGAGGAGAAGGAAGCGACTTTCTTGTTGCGGTCCGTCGCCGCGACCGCCAGCACGCGGATCGCGCCCGTCTCGGAGTCCTTGTACTGCACGATCGCGGGAGAACCCACCGTGTTCGCGCCCGGACCCGCGTTGCCGGCCGCGAAAACCATCACGTGGCCCTCGGAGGCCAGCTTCTTGACCAGCACCGAGTCCGGCGACTCCGGATCGCCGTCGTCGGAGCCCCAGGAGTTGGAGATCACGAGGTTGCCGTCGTTGGCCGCGGCCGTGAGGGACTTGAGGATGTCGTCGAGGGTCGCCCCGCCGTTCAGGAAGGTCTTGTAGTGCGTCACGTTCTTCGACCACGGAGCGTAATTGAGGACCATGCTCGTGACCCACGACCCGTGCCCGATGTCGTCGACGTTCTCGCCCGAGGTCTGGTTCTTGACGTCCTTGACCCGCTTGAGGAGAGGATGGCTCACGTCCGCTCCGCTGTCCACCACGCCGATCGCCGGCTGGGCCGGCTGCTCGAGGCCCAGCGCCTTCTTCACGCGCTGCCACGGGTTCATGTCCGGGCTGCCGAAGCGCTTCTGCGCGATCGCCTGGACCGCGTCGGCGCCCGTGATCCTCAGATTCTCGGACATCGAGACCGGGTTGCGGGACGCCGGATCGGTCCCCTCCGGGACGACCGGGGCGGGGATGATGATCCGGCGGCGCTCGTTCGGATAGACCTTGTGGCCGGCGGCGCGCAGGGCCGCCTCGAACTCGCTCGCCCTCGACGCGTCCACGCGGATCGTCGCCGCGTTGATGCGGCGGTAGGAGGCCACCGGCGTCGCCTCGTAGGCGGCCAGCGCCTCGGGGCTCAGCCCCACGGAGTCGAGCTGGCTCAGCAGCGAGCTCTGCACGGCCTGGTAGGCCGACACGTAGTTCGCGGAACGCGAATCGACGGAGGAGAGATGCAGGTCCTTGGTCAGGGACTTCTCGTTGGAGAACAGGACGACGAGATCGACGGGCCGGTTCGAGCCGCCGGAGGCCGCGCCCGGCGCGGCCGGCCCGGAGGGCGGCGCCGCCTCGGCCGTCAGCTTCGCGACCGGCTGCCCGCGCAGGGAGCCGATAGCCATGCCCAGCGCCGCCATCGCGGGCATCGCCGCGCTCGCGAGTTGGACGCCCGTGAGAGCGAAGGACGCGCCGATCAGGAGATGGGTCAGGGCCGCCGCGGCCGCCATGATGAAGCCGCCGCCGGCGACGGCGATGACCGCGATGGGCAGCATGCCGAGCATCCCGAGGCGCGCGTACAGCGATTGGATCTTCAGCGCCACCGAGGCCGGCAGGAACGCCATCAGGATGTGGCCGCCGTCGAGCGGCGGGATCGGCATCAGATTGAAGATGGCCAACAGGGCGTTTATGAACACGAAGCTCGTCAGCGCGCCGAGAACCACCGTGCCCAACCCGGCCGCGACAGCGCCCGCGTAGGCCAGCGCCCCGAGACCCGCGAGAGCCAGGTTCACGGCCGGACCCGCGAAGGCGACTTTGGCCATGTCGCGCAGCGGATGCTTGAAGTAGGAGGCGTCGACCGGCACGGGCTTGGCGCCGCCGAAGATGAAGCCGCTCGAGAGGTAGGTGACGATCGGCACGACGATCGTCATGACGGGATCGACGTGCTTGGCCCACGTCAGCGGATTGAAGCTGGCGCGGCCCTGGTTGAAGGCCGTCGGATCGCCGAGCGCCTTGGCGGCTTTCGCGTGGCCGATCTCGTGCAGGACCAAGGAGATCAGGACGAGCGGGATGGTCAGGAACGGCTGGACGAAGGCCACGCCGCTCGCCGCGGCCAGCCCGGAGACGCCGAGCGCGCCGAACAGCCCGCTGCCGCCGCGTCCGTCGTCCTCGGTCGTGCGATGGTCGTCCGGGCCGTGCTCGCCGCCGACGCGCGCCGGGTTGCCGAGGCCGTCGATCGCCCCCTCGCGCTTGACCGGATGGCCGGCGCCGTCCAGCTCCTCGGAGGGCTGGCCGGCCTTCGCGGACTTGGAAAGCCCGCTGCGAGTCATGCCGCCGGCGGCGGCGGGGACGGCGCTCAGCGCGGGAGCGCGGTGGGACAGCTCGCCGACGCGCGACAGGAAGTCGGCGGCGGCGGCGCCCTTTGAGTCGCCCACGGACAGCTTGGAGAAATCGGGGAGCTCGCGGCGCAGTCCCTCGAGGGCGGAGGCGGCGGGGGCGTTCGCGGCGGCGGCCCGCGAGGGAAGAACGGCGTTCGCCGGAGCGCCGACGGCTTTCGCCGCGGCGACGGCGGAGATCCCAGCGGACGGCGCAGAGGCGGCGACGGGGATGAGGTTATGAGCGGCGGCTGGCAGCGCGGCTTGAGCGGCCGAGGCAGGAGCGGCCATCGGAGCCGCAGCGCTGGGAGCGAAGGCCGACGGAGCGGAGAACGCGGGAGAGAGGGTCGTCAGGGTCAGCGCGGGCGCGAGAGGAGCCGCGCCGGCCGCGTTGGCGATCGAGCCCGCCGCGGAAGCCGCGGCGCCGGGGACCGCCGTGGGGACGCCGCGGCCCGCGATCTCGGCCACCTGCGCCCAAGCCGCCCCGCCCGGCGACAGCAGGATCAGCGAGAGCGTGATCCCGGCCGCGAGGGCGGAACGCAATGTCTTCATGAGTCCATTATAAGCGCGCCCTCCGGCCGAGTGGCGGGTCCTAGGGCCCAACGGGGCCCAGGCATTGGTCCCTCCGAAAACGGGAATCTTGGACGGCCCCGCTGGGACCTTCGGCGCGAAGACGCGAATTTCGCTATATTCTCGGCGATGACGCGCGCGTCGAAACAGCAGCCGTCCGACGTCCTCTCCGTCGAGGAATTGCGGGAGCTCAGCGTGCCCTCAGGGCCCAGGTCCTGCCTGGCCTTCGGGGGCGATTGGGCCGTCGTCGCGGGCGTCCTCGTGCTCGCCGCTCGATTCCCTCATTGGTGGGTTTACGCCGCGGGCATGATCCTCGTGGCGCGCCAGCAATTGGCGCTGGCCCTGCTCATGCACGACGCCGCGCACGGGCGCCTGTTCGAGTCGCGCGCCCTGAACGACCACGCGGCGCAGCTTTTCTGCGCCGGTCCCGTGTTCCTGCCGCTGGCCACGTACAAGACCCGCGGCGCCCTGCCCGAGAGCAATCTCTTCCCGGGCTACACCCCGATCCTGGCTTCTCTCGTCCGCTGACGAGTTATCTACAAACTGAGCCCGGGCTTAGTCAGTGGATAAGTCTCAGGCTGGACTGATTCAAGAGCCCCTTTTTTCCGGCGCGGTGTGTTGGGCCTCCCGGCACGCGGCCGACCACTCTTTCTTGTGCTCCATCATGCAGAGATTGACCGAGCGCTTGCCGGCGCACAGACGTTCGGCGTCGCTAGAGCAGGCGCCGAGCCAGGCCGAGGGCGACTTCGCGGTCTTCTTGTCCCAGCTGGCGACCGGCGCCGCGCAGCCGGGAGTCAGGAGGCGGCCCGGCACGGGACCGTTGGAGGTTCGCCAAACTTTCGGTGAACTTCCGAGCCCTGCCGCAGCTAAGAGGCGGCGATCGCGCCCTGGAGCGTGCGCACGAACTCACCGGTGGTGGGGTAGCGGCGCTTGGGCTCGGGCTGGAGCGCGCGCTCGAAGATCGCGTCCAGCGGCCGCGGCAGGGGCGGGTCGGCTTCGCTGGGCCTCCGGTACGTCATCGACACCTTCTGCAGATGGAAGTTCGGTCCCGGGAACGGGAGGCCGCCGGTCAGCGTCTCGTAGGTCACGGCGGCGAAGGCGTAGACGTCGGACTCGCGCACCGCCTGGCCGAGCTCCTGCTCGGGCGGCATGTAGGCCATCGTGCCGAACGCCTCGACCTGCGTGAGCTGGCTGACGGTGATCTTGGCCTGGTGCGCGATGCCGAAGTCCATGACCTTGGCGCGCCCCTCGCGGTCGATCATGATGTTGGCGGGCTTGAGGTCGCGGTGGATGACGCGATGGGCGTGCGCGTAGTCGACCGCTTCGGCGACGCCCGCCAGGATCTTGACCGTCGCCGCCGGCGTCAGCCGCTTCTGGCGGTCGAGGATGTCGTCGAGCGTGGACCCGTCGACGTACTCGAAGACGAGGTAAAGGTCGCCGGCCTCCTCGATGATCGCGTGGATGCCGACGATGTTGGCGTGCTGGAGCTTGGCCACGGTCTTGGCCTCGGCGAGGAAGCGCTCGCGCGCCCGCGCGTTGTGGGCGATCTCGGGGCGCATCTTCTTGAGCGCGACGCGCCGGTCGAGAGAGAGGTCCATCGCCTCGAAGACCACGCCCATGCCGCCCTTGCCGAGCTCGCGCTTGATCTCGTAGCTGCCGCCGACGAGCGCTCCGCCGTTGGGACCGGCCGCGGAGCGCGGCAGCGGCGCCGTCGCGGCGCTCGGAGCCGGCGGCTCCAGCGGCGTCTTCTGCCCCACGGCCAAGTCGACGATCGTCGGCGAGCTCGTCAGCGGGGAAGGGACCGTCGGCGGAACGGGAAGCGGCGCGGTCGAGGGCGAGGAGCGGATCCTCTGGATGCCGTAGAGCGCGGCCGCTCCCGCGAGGACCGAGAGGACGATCGGCCAGGGCCAGCTGTCGGACGCCGGCGCCGGCTCGGGCGCCGGCGCGGCGGGCGCCGGCAAGGGCGCGAGGGGCGCGGAGGCCGCGATCACCGGAGCCGAGACGGTCGCGGCGGCGGCGACGGGCGCCGGCGCTGGAATCGGGAGGGGCGCGGGCGCAGGGGCGGCGGCGACCGGGGCGGGAGCCGGCGCGGGCGCGATCGTGGGCGCCGCGGCGGGCGCCGCGTCCGGCTCGGAATCCGGGACCGGATGGATCGCCGTCTCGGCTTGCGGCGCCGGCTCCTCGGCGCGCGAGCGGGCTTCTCGTCTCGGCGGATGCGGCGCCCAGGACGGCAGGCACGCCTCGCGGCCGTCGCCCATCGCCGCGCACGTGCCCGATTCC
>DATNGC010000206.1:0-23433 GCA_035606075.1 Elusimicrobiota bacterium | reverse complement strand
CCTGGTCCAGGAACTCCTCGCGGCCAAGCCCAAGCTCGTCAAGAAGATCGAGCTCGTCCCCGCGAGCCTGCGCCCGATCGCGTGGCGCATCGAGCTCACGAAGCAGGAGAAGGACTCAAACGATCCCCGCTTCGGCCGCCTGCCGCGAACGATCTCGCTCCCCGACGGGTCCGCGTCCTATCCCATCGTCGTCCGCTGAGCCGCTTCTCGCCGGATGAACTCCCGCCCGCGCCGATCCCTCGGCGCGGGCGGTCTTCTTATCGAACGGCTGCGTCCGGCAGGTCCCGCGGAGGGCCCTGCGCCGGTTTCGGAACGGACACGATTTCGTCCGGCCTCGTCGTGTTTCTCACGTCGCCGCCGGTCGCCAGCTCGAACGACGCCCCGTCCGCGGACGCATCCATGTTCCGCGGCGGCGTCTCGTCCACCGTGAACCGCGCCCGGACGATCGGCTTCCAGACCCCGGCGAGGGATCGCACCCAGCCCCGGCCGAACCGCGCCCGGCGGCGCTCGCGCGGACTGCGGCCGTCGCGCCGGAAATCCTCCACGAACGAATAATACCCCTCGAGCGCTCCGCCCCCGGTCGCGGCGCGAAAGACCGCCAGCTTCTCCCAGCGCTTGGCCTCGTTCAGATAGAACCAGGCCGTGTAGGAGGTCTTCGCTCCGTTCACTTCGGCCTGGACCAGGAAACGGTACGTCTCTCCGGCGCGCCATGCGTACGGGTACTTGCATTGCGCGCCGGTGCCCTCACCGGCGAACCGCCTGATCGCGGCCTTCGGATTCCCGTACACGACCTCGACGCGCTCGTCGGGCGCGGCCGAGTCGGAGTCGTGGGCTCCGGAAGAATCCCACACCGAGAAGATCACCATATCCTTCGCGGAGTGCTCCTGCATCCCGAAATATCCGCGGTTCCAGCCGGCGGCCGCGACGTAGGTCGAGGGTACCGATTCAAGCACCCTCGCCTCGTTGTAGAAGAGGTCGCCGGCGGGAGCCCGCCAGCGGAAATGGACGGTCCTCGCGGCGCGCGGCCCGGCGTCCGGGAACCCGCTCGCCGGACCGGCGAGCGGGAGGAGCAGCGCGGCGCAAGCCGCCTTGAGCCTCGCTCTCGACGTCACCGGGCCGTCAGCTCGGACGCGAGCGCGCGCATTCCGTAGATCGTCCGCATCGCCTCGAGGATGCCCGAGGAGTGCACGGCGACCGCGCGGTTGCGCGTCTCGTCGTAGGCGTAGCGGCCGACGAGCGACGGGATGTTGCCGTCGAAGATCAGGCCCACGTACTCGCCCTTCGCGTTGACGACCGGCGAGCCGGAGTTGCCTCCGATGATGTCGTTCGTCGTCACGAAGTTGACCTTCGTCGCGAGGTCCAGCTTCTTGCGCGCGGCCTTGAGCTTGGGCGCGAGGTCGAACGGCGGCTTCTCGCCGTGGCCCAGCGCGCGGTCGTAGAGGCCGTAGAACGTCGTGAACGGCGCGACGAGCGTGGTCCCGGACTCGTAGCCCGCCACCTTGCCGTACGAGAGGCGCAGCGTGAACGTCGCGTCGGGGTACGTGGACTTGCCGTACGCGGCGAAGCGCGCCCTGGCGATGCGGTTGCCCTCGGCGAGCAGCACGCTCTCGATCTCGTCCTCGTACCATTTGCGCTGGGCGCGGTACACCGGGTCGAGCGCGCGGGCCCAGACGATCAGCGAGTCCTTGGAGGCTTCGACGGCCTGGACCCCGCCCTCGACGAGCTTCTTGCGCTCCGCCGGATCGAATAATTTGGTCCCTGCGATCAGTTGCTTGGCCGCTTTCTCCGGCTCCAAGCCGCCGAGCGCCGCGGCGACGTACTCGTCGTTGGGCCCGAGCTTCTCGCGCGCGTCGCGCAAAGTGCGCGCCAATAGGAACTCCTCCATGTCGGGATACATCGGAGCCGGGGAGAAGAGGCGGAAGCGCAGGGACTCCAGGTTCGAGTCCCGGTACTCCTCCCAGCGCTTCTCGTTGGGCTTGGCGGTCTCGGCGACGTAGCGCACGATCGTGGCCGCCAGCCCCGCGACCTTCGTCGCGTCGAAGCGCCGGTACGTCGCCGCCAGGCGCCGCTCGGCGAACTTCGCCTGCGCGGCGGCGATCTTGTCCCACGAGCCCGCGGCCGGGGAGTCCTTGGAGACGAGCGCGCGCAGGGACTGCTCGTTCGCGCGCAGCTGGCCCAGCAGGTCCAGGTCGAGCAGGCCCTCGTGCTCGCCGCTGACCGCCTTGATCGCGTTCTCGATGCCGAAGATGCGGTCCTTGGAGCGCCGCGCCTGCTCGGCGCCCAGCGCCGAGTAGTCGTAGTAGTCCTTCTTCTTCTTGCGCGCGACCTCGAGGTACAGCGGCAGTCCCAGGTCGCGTTCGTACTCGAGCTGGGCGACCGTCATGAGCCGGTCGGTGCGGCCCGGGTGGCCGGTCACGAAGACGAGCTCCCCTTCGGCCGCGCCGTTTTTGGACCACTTCAAGAAGCGCTCGGGCCGGACGGGCTTGCCGTTCTCATAGACGCGGAAGAACGCGAAGTCGAGCGCCCAGCGCGGATAGGTGAAGTTGTCCAGGTCGCCGCCGTAGAACGCGGCCTGGATCTCCGGCGCCATGACGAGGCGCATGTCGGTGTACTTCTTGTACCGGTACAGCCAGTACTCGCCGCCCTGGTACAGCTCGACGACGTCGGAGCGCAGGCCGGTCTCGTCCGTGGATTCCTTCGTGATGCGCGCGATCTCCGCCTTGCGCTGCTCGTTCTTCTCCTTGTCGGACGCGTCGGGGACCTCCGCGCCGCGCACGCGCCCCGTCACGTCCTCCAGCGAGGCGAGCACGTTCACCTCGAGGTCCGGGCACTTGATCTCGGCCGCGCGCGTCTTGGCGAAGAAGCCGTCCTTGACGTAGTCCTTCCTCGGCGTGGACATCTTCTGGAGCTGTCCCAGCGCGACGTGGTGGTTCGTCAGGACGAGGCCGTTCTTCGAGACGAAGGCGCCGGAGCCGCCGTCGTTGAAGCGCACGGACGAGAGCCGCAGGTGATCGATCCACTTCTGCGTCGGGACGAAGCCGTAATGCTCCTTGAGCTGCGTGAGCGGGAGGTTGTCGAAGGTCCACATCCCTTCGTCGGTGCGCAGGCGCGGCGCGGCGTAGGCGGGCATGAGAACGGCCTCCTTTTGAGGGAGGCCATTTTATTAAAAAGGAAGGCGTCAGCGCGGCCCGAGGCCGGCGACCAGCACGGGATCGTCGGAGTCGAGCGCCGCGAGCATCTCGGGCGTGCCGTTGAACACGTCCAGATCCACCTCGCCCGCGATCCCGGCCACCGTCCCGTGCCAGCCGTACTGCCATATCGTCCAGCCCGGCACGTCCGGAGACGCGTGCTTGACGTCCGCCACCCAGACCTTGTACGCGTCGTTCTCGCCTTCGAAGTACTTCGCGTAGATATTGGAGTTCACGTAGATCACGGGGAGGGTCCCGTACGCCGCCTGCACCGCCGTCACGAAAGCGGCGAAGCTCTTGCGGAACGCGGCCTTGGCGGGCATCGCCTTGCAGTCCCCCGAATCCTCGAGGTCGACCGTCGGCGGCAGGGCGCCGGAGTCGGCCGGGACCGTCTTGACGAACAGCGCGGCCTGCGCGGCGCCGCCCTTGCAGAAGTTGTAGAAGTGGTACGCGCCGCGGCGCAGGCCCGCGGTCTTCGCGCCCGCCCAGTTCGCCGCGAACTCCTCGTCGACTCCCTCGGCGCCCTCGGTGGCCTTCATATAGACGAAGGACAGGCCGTCGTTCTTCACGACGGACCAGTCGACCCTGTGCTGGTAGTGTGAGATGTCGATGCCGCGCACGCCGTAGGCGGTCACGTCCGGGGTCCCGGCGGCGTCGATCGCCGACTCCGCCGCCGCCGCGCCGCTGCCGGAGCCCATCGCGCGATACACGGGAACCTGCGGGATCGCCTGCAGCTGCAGCGTCTGCCGGCGGATGCCGGAGAGCTGGCCCGAGACGTCGTCGATCGCCGGGAAATCCTGGCCGAACGAAGCCGCGGCCGCGAGGATCGCGAGCAGAGCCAGGGGCGCCGGGGACCGCGTCATGCTCACAGAATAGCCGGAAAGCCGGAAACGGCCTGGGTCGTTAGGTCCTAGCCGAAGTAGGCCCAAAGACCCAGACTCGCGCTAGCCGCCGACGCGCTTGATCTTGTAGCCGTCGGCGAGCAGGAGCTTCTCGAGCTTGTCGCGGTGGTCGCCCTGGAACTCGAAGGTCCCGTCCTTGAGCGTGCCGCCGCAGCCGAGATGCTTCTTCATCCTCGAGAGCATCTGGTCCTTGAGCGTCGGGTGCATGACGAGGCGCTCCACGCGCGTCACGCCCGAGCCCTTCGCGCCGCGCTGGAAGGACAGCCGCACCGGCTCCGGCTGGCGCGGCGTGCCGGGCTTGCCCCAGTCCGGGTCGCTCGAGTAGACGATCTTGTCGCTCATTCGGCGAAAAAGTCCCGCAGCAGCGGGATCACGCGGTCGGGCGCGTCCTCTTGGGGCGCGTGGCCGCACCGCTCGAGGTAGACGAGGCGCGCCCGCGGCAGGTCGCGCGACAGCCGCTCGGAACCGCGGCGGTCCACCATCTTGTCCGCGTCGCCCGTCAGCACGAGGGAGGGGTGGTTCAGGTTCTTGTAGCTCGCGATCCGCGCCTGGAAGTCGGGCGGGATCGCGCGGCGGATGAACTCGGCCACGGCGCGGCGTCCCGCCGCGGTCTTGAGCGGCGCGAGGTACTCGGCGATGAGCTCCTCCGTCACCTTGCTCTGGTCGACGAAGGTGGTGCGCGCCATGTAGCGCAGGGTCGTCTCGCCGAGAGCCCGCTCGTAGACCCGGCCGATCACGGGCCAGCTCAAGGGCCACAGCAGCTTGGGCCGGTTCTCGGGGTAGGCGGGAGTGCCGAGCAGGGCCATGCGCTCCACGCGATGGCCCGCGTCCATGGCGATCCAGAGCGTGATCACGCCGCCCATCGAGTTGCCCGCGAAGCGCGCCTTCTCCAGGCCGAGCTTGTCCATCAAGGCCAGCACCCAGCGGTGGAGGCCCGCGATCGAGTAATCGAAATCGCGCGGCTTGTCCGTGCGGCCGAAGCCGGGCAGGTCGGGCGCGAAGACCTCGTAGCGGGTCGACAAATCCTCGAAGGCGAAGCGCCACGAGTATGAGGAAGCCCCGAGACCGTGCAGAAGGACCACGGGCTCGCCGGAGCCCGCGCGAAGCAAATGGGTCTTGAGTCCGGCCACCTCGAGCGTCTCCGCCCGGGCGCCGGGGATCGTCGTGTGCGCCATGAAGACAATCGTAGCTTGCCGGGGGCCGCGATGCCAGGGCACGAGGCTCCTCCGACGCAGGGACGAAGGTCCCAGGAAGCCGGGACCGGCCGACCCTCCCGGCGGCTTCCGGCCGCCGCTATCCTTATGTGCATGAGGCGGCTCAGCGCCCTCGCGGCTCTTCTCCTGGCCCTCGCTCCGGCGACGAGCTGGGCCGCGTTCGCCCGCGTCGAGCTCGTCCCCTCGGCGCCCGCGCCCGTCGCGCCGTCCTTCTCCGCCGGCGCGGCGGCCGCGGCGAGCGTCGCTCCGTCCCTGACAGCGGCCCTGCCCCCGGCGCCGGCCCTCGCTCCGTCCATCTCCGCGGCCCCCGCCGCGGCGCCCCGGCTCCAGGCCGCCGCGGAGCTCGCCGCCGTTCCGCAAGCCGCGATGCCCGCGGTCGCCGCGATCCCGGCCGCCGCCGCGGGACCGGCCCGCGACGGCGCTCCTGAGGCGACGGCGTCTCCCCGCGCCTTGGCGCTCCCCGCGGCGGACGCGGGCCGGCTGTTCGACGGCGCTCCGTCCGCTCCCGATTTCGACGCGCTCAGCCCCGTGCGCGCGCCGCGGGCCCCGGCCGCGTGGACGCCGGCCTCGTCCCTGCTCAAGCCGGTCGCGGCCGTCTTCAACGCCGCGGCCGCCGCGCGCCACCGGCGGCGCCTCCTGAACGCGCGGCCCGACGAGCGCGTCACGACGGAGGAACACTCCCTGCGCGAGACGCTCACCTTCGCGCACTCCGCGCTCGAGGCCGGCCGCTATCAAGACGCGATCTCCGCGGTGACGGAGTTCTTCCACACGCGCGCGGCCGCGAGCTGGTACGCCGAGAACCCGGGCTACGCGTCCTATCGCGCGCAAGCCTTCGCCTACATGCGCTTCGCCGAGCGCGCCGTTCTGGCGGCCTACGGCCGCGCCTTCCGCCGGTCGAACGACGCGGCGCTGATCGCCGAGGCGCGCGAGGCCGCGAGCGAGGGCGCGATCCTCGGCCACGCCTGGCGCCCGACCGCGATCCAGGAAAAGGACTCCTCGTATTGCGTCCAGAACGCCTTGTTCAACGCGATCGCGGCCTCGGTCGGCTTCGCTCGGCCGACGAGGATCGAGGACTTCGTGGCCGCGTCGCGCGCGGCGCTCAACCGGGCCCCGAGGCTCGACCGCCCGGCGGGCGCGGCCGAGATCTCCGAGCTTTCCCGCGAGCTCGGGCTGGATTTCGGCCGCGTCGACGTGACGGCCGGCATGGGAACGCGGTCGCTGGCCGAGTGGGCGCGGTCTTTGGGGATGGAGCTCGCCCCCCAGCCCGGCCCGCGCGGCGACGCGGGCTGGAGCGGGCTATTCGCCCCCGGCCGCGAGATCCTGCTCTCTCTGCGCATGTTCCACCCCCGCTACCGGAACTCCGAGGAACTCCGGACTCTGCGCGGCCACGACTTCATGATCCTGCACCACGAGGTCTACCTGCTCGGCGCGTTCGACAGCCCCTCGCGCGGGACGCGGCTGTACCTGCTGCAGGACTCCGGGTCGGGCCGCACTTTGATGGCGACCGCCGAGGAGCTCGACGCGCTGACCCTGGAAGTCCAGCTCCTCTCGGTCTCCGCTCCCGTGGCCGTTCCGCGAACCCGCTGACAAGGACGCGTTTCCCGGCTACACTGTCGGATATGGCGCGCTCGCTGGACGACTTCATCGCCGCGGTCCCGAAGGCGGAGCTCCACCTCCACATCGAGGGCACGCTCGAGCCGGAGCTGATGTTCGCGCTCGCCGAGCGCAACAAGCTCAAGCTGCGCTTCGCGAGCGTAGCCGCGGTCCGCGCCGCCTACGAGTTCGCCGACCTGCAGAGCTTCCTCGACATCTACTACGAGGGCGCGGCCGTCCTGCGCACCGAGCAGGACTTTCACGATCTCGCCTGGGCGTACCTGACCCGCGTCGCGCCGATGGGCGTGCGCCACGCTGAGATCTTCTTCGACCCTCAAACACACACCTCTCGCGGGATCCCGTACAAGGTCGTTCTCGATGGCCTGACTTCGGCCCTGGCCCGAGCCGAGAAACAGCTCGGCCTCACGTCGCGGCTGATCCTTTCTTTCCTGCGTCATCTCAGCGAGGACGAGGCTCTCGCCGTGCTGAAAGAGGCCCTGCCTCTGGGAAAGATCCACGGCGTCGGCCTGGACTCCTCCGAGAAGGGCAATCCCCCCTCGAAGTTCGCGCGCGCCTACGCCAAGGCCCGCGCGGCCGGCCTGCGCGCCGCCGCCCACGCCGGCGAGGAGGGCCCGCCCGCGTACGTGTCCGAGGCGCTCGACTTGCTGAAGGCCGAGCGCGTCGACCACGGCGTGCGCTGCCTGGAGGACGCACGCTTGGTCGCGCGGCTGGCGGAGGAGAACGTGCCGCTCACCGTGTGTCCGCTGTCCAACGTGAAGCTGCGCGTCGTGGACCGCTTGGAGGACCATCCCCTGCGGAAGATGCTGCGCGCCGGCCTGCGCGCGTCGGTGAACTCCGACGATCCCGCCTACTTCGGCGGCTACGCCGACGAGAACTACCGCCGGACCGCGCGCGCCCTCAAGCTGACCAAGGCGGAGGTGGCCCGGCTCGCGAGCAATTCCTTCCTGTCGAGCTGGCTGCCGGACGCCGAGAAGGCGCGGGCCCTGGCCGAGATCAAGCGTCTCGCCTCCTGAGCCTACAGGGCGAGATTCTCCGGCGCCAGCTCCGCCGGCACGGACAGCGTCTTGCGCAGCGCGGCCGACTGCTCGCGGTAGGACTCCTCGTCGATGACGTTCGCCCATTCGCCGCCGGCGCGGCCGCGGCCGGGCGCGTCGTTCATGGCGCTCTCGTCGAGCAGCCGCGGAAGAACGCGGCCGTAAAGATAGAGGAGATCGAGCTCGAGAAGCCTCTGCGACTGCGCGGCCTGTTTCGGCGCGGCGACGAGGCGCTTGTCGTTCAAGCGCCGCTCGGCGGCCTCGGCTCCGGCCGCCCGAGCCCAGGCGGTCTCGAGCTCGGAGCGCAAGTCCGCGGACTGGCCGGACTTGGCGGCGCTCGCGAGCACCGCGTCGATCCAGCGGCGCGCGTCGTCCTTCGCCTTGACCCAAGGCGCCGCGGGAGCGGCTTTCTCCGCCGCCGGCGACGCGGACGGCAGGACCAGGGCGGCGGCGAGAAGTCCGGCTCGGAGATGTATTTTCATAAACCTCCTCGATCGCGGGAGAACAGGGCGCCCCCCGCGCGGGCGCGCGGAGGGCGCTTACTTCGTCATCGCGACGGCGAACTTCGCCAGCACCATCGCGCGGCGCACGTCCGGCTTGGGCCGGACGGGCGTGGGGACCAGCGCTTCGCACGCGGCCAGCGCGACGTCGTACGCGCTGACCGCCTTCTGGCGCCGATGCTTCCTCGTCATGCGTCCTCCTCCTCTCACGTCCACGTCGACGAACAAATCGAAGGGGAGGGCGGTGGCCTAGTCCCGCAAGCCGCCGGCGGCGGCAGGCAGCGGCGCTGGTCGAGCGTCCGCCTTTGGACCTCCCCCAAAACGAAGGGCCCCGGGCCTTTTCGGCCCGGGGCCCCGGCGCGCGCGCGAAAGAAGCGCGTTAGGCCGGAGACTCCAGGCGCGAGCACGGACTGGAGAGTCCGCGCGGGGCCTCGAAACCACTGGATTGTTTTATTCTCATCGAGCTCGTCGTCAAAACCGCAAAAAGGAAGCCACGCGAGGGGGTTTATTCTCGCCCCGACCGTGACCTCTTTGAGTATAGCCGGATCGCGCGGATTGTCAAGTCCGGCGCGTTCAGTCGACGCGCGCGCAGCGCTTGGTCAGGAGGGAGAGCGACACGTCGAAGCGCGAGCCGAGGTCGAAGTGGCCCTTCTCGTGCTCCTCGTGGACGTGCTTGATCTTGAGCTTTTTCAGCGCGTCCGCGAGCCGCCGCGCGCCGAGCTGGAGGTAGAACTCGTCGCGCCGTCCGGCGTCGAACCACAGGGTCTTGAGGCCGCGGAGCGCCTGGCCGTGGCGGGCGCAGGCATTCACCGGGTCGAGCGCGAGCCAGCGCTTCCAGACCGCCGGGATCAGCGCGCCCGTGCGCAGGTCGACCGGGAGATCGAAGCCAAGCGCCGACTTCGGATTGGGCGAGTAGCACGCCGCCATCGCGAGCGCGTTGATGACCGCGTGGTCGAAACCGGACTTGTCGCGCGCCGCGCGGAACTCCGCCAGGAACTTCGCCGGCGAGCGGCCGTGCTTCTCGAGGCCGACGCACAGCTTGAGCAGGTCGATCCCGTAGCCCGCGTCGAAGCCCGCGTCCGCCGAATGCGCGGCCACGTGCCCGAACGAGCCCGGCCGGCGCATCGCCAAGGTCAGCGCGCCGAAGCCGCCGGAAGAGGACCCGAGCGCCGCGCGCCCCTCGGCCGAGCGCGTCGTCGCGAACTTGTCGTCGATGAAGCCGAGCACCTCGTCGACGACGAAGTCCTCGTAGCGCCCGGTCGCGCTCGAGTTCAGGTACTGCGAGCCGCCGTAGGCCGTGAAGCAGTCCGGGATCACGAGGATCGCCTCGCGCGCCGCGCCCGAGGCGATGAGCCGGTCGAAGCGCTCGACGACGTTCTCCTTCCACGGGTTGTAGTTGACCGCGCCGCGGCCCGTGCCGGTGAAGCCGGGCAAATAGTAGAGGACCGGATAGCGGCGACCGCGCTTGGAGCCGTAGGAAGGAGGGATGTAAACCGGGATCTCGCGCCGGCGCGGGTCGCCGAGCGGGTTGTCCTTGAGGACCAGGCTCGAGATCGTCTCGAGCTGGAGCTTGCCGTTCAACGCCTCTCCAGCGCGCGGCGCAGGGCCCCGCCGGAGGCCTCGAGAGCGGCGCGCGCCTCCTCGGCGCTCATCTTCCGGCGCGCCATGAGGACCGCCGTCTTCACGCTCCCCCCCGAGGCGCGAAACAGCGCCGCCGCGCGGGCCGGCGGCACGCGGCCCAGGTCGGCCACGATGCGCTCGCCGCGCAGGCGCAGCTTGCGCGAGGTCGGCTTGAGGTCGACCATCCAATGGTCGTAGACCTTGCCGATCTTGATCATCGCGCCGGTGGTCAGCGCGTTGAGGACGAG
The DNA here is from genome assembly GCA_035606075.1 of Elusimicrobiota bacterium. Classification (GTDB taxonomy): domain Bacteria; phylum Elusimicrobiota; class Elusimicrobia; order UBA1565; family UBA9628; genus GWA2-66-18. The sequence continues at coordinate 13,113 of DATNGC010000206.1, read as the reverse complement.
CTTGGCCGCCGTGCCCGCCTTGAGGCGCGTCGAGCCCGTCACGACCTCGGGCCCGACCATCGGGGCGATCACGATGTCGGCGCGCACGCCGTGCGGCCGACCGTTGGAGGTCACGAGCAAGGTCGCCGCGCCGCGGCGCTTGGCCTCGTCGAGCGCCGCGCGCACGAACGGCGTCACCCCGCTGGCCGCCACGCCCACGACCGCGTCGCCGCGCCGGACCTTGGACGCCGCCTCGCGGCCGAGAGCGGGCTCGTCCTCGGCTCCTTCCTTGGCGCGGAACACCGAGCGCCGGCCGCCCGCGATCTCGGCGCGCACCTGCCGCCGCGTCGTGTTGAACGTCGGCGGGCATTCCGCGGCCTCGAGCACGGCGAGGCGGCCGCTCGTGCCCGCGCCGAGCACCAGGACCGAGCCCCCCCGGGCCAGGCTGGCCGCGAGAGCGTCCACGCCCCTGGCCACGTCGGAGGAGACCTTGGCGACGGCCTGCGGCACGCGCATGTCCTCGGCCGCGATCAGCCGGACGATGTCGCGCGTGGAGCGCAGGTCGATGTCGCGCGTGCGCGGGTTGGGCTGCTCGGTCGGCAGGCGCGCGTAGTGCTTCGGGGAGAGGAGGGCCACGCTACAGCCCGTCGTCGCTCTTCCGGGGAGCGGCCGGCGCGGTCTCGGGCAGCTTCTCGTTCTCGAGCTCCTCCGTGTCCTCGCCCGCGGCCGGGGCGGCGCCCGTCGCGGCGCCCGTCGAGACGGAGCCCGGCGCGGTCTCGGTGGAGACCGCGACGGCCGCGGGATGCGGGTCGGCGAGCCACGCCAGGATCTTGCCCGTCAGGTCCTTGTTCTTGCGCAGCATGCGCGTGCCGCGCTCCTCGGGGACCACGATCAGCGTCGTGTTGTTGTCGCCGACGGAGTTCTTGGCGAACGCGTACAGCAGCGGCGTCTCCTTCGCGGAGCGCTTGTCCGCCTCGGAGTGGACCATCAGGAACGGCGTCGCGCGGCCCTTGAACGCCCGCACCGCGTTGACGAGCGGGATCTCCTGCCAGGCCAGCCCCGGCGAGAGCATGATCACGAACGGGACCTTCGGGTGCACCGCGGCGTACTTGACCGCCACGCTGCCGCCGACCTCGGCGCCCATCAGGCCGATGGACTCCTCGGGGACGCCCTGCGTCGTCAGCGAGGCCACGAGGGCCTCGACGTCGCGCGTCATGTCCTCGTAGTCGTTGGCCGCGCCCTTCATCGCGTTGCCGGCGCGCAGCTTCTTGTAGGTGATGACCTCGCCCGACGGGGTCGTCCGGCTCTCGCCGTGGCCGCGCATGTCCAGCGCGGCGCAGCCGTAGCCCGCCTTGACCAGCGCCCGCGCGAAGGAGCGCCACTCCTCCTTGCGCTGGCCGGTGCCGGCCAGCAGGACGATCGTGGGCTTGCCCTCCGCCGCCTTTTCCCACACCGCGTGCAGCGGCCAGCCGTCCACCGACTTGAACTCCAGGTACGTCCCCGGCAGCGTCGACTTCTTCACGGCCGCGGGCGCCGCCGTCGGCGCGGGGGCCGGGGCGGGAGCGGCGGCCGCCGTCAGCGCGAAGGCGAGGAGGACCGCGAGCGCCATGGGATTAAGGAACGAGCTCTTCTTTCTTGAACCACAGCGCGACTTCCTTCGCCGCGTCCGTCGGGTCCGAGGAGGCGTGGATCACGTTCTCGAACTGCTTGGTCACGCTGTTCATGCGCCCGAAGGAGCCGCGGATCGTGCCGGGAGCGGCCTGCTCGGGGTTCGTGGCGCCCGCGACGGCGCGGACGGCCTTGATCGCGTTCTCGCCGCGATAGACGAGGGCGAGGATGCGGGAGTCCTTGATCCCGTGGTAGCCGCCGCGGATGTACTTGATGAGATCCTCGAAGAAGGGTTTGTCGGACAGCGAAGAGTAGTGCTCGCGGGCGAGCTTGTCGGAGACGCAGAGCATCTTGGCGCCGACCATCTCGAGGCCGGTGGCGTCGAGGCGGTCGATGGTGAGGCCGGTCAGCTTGCGGTGCGCGCCGTCCGGCTTGATCAGGATCAGGGTCTGTTCGATGGCCATAGTGGCGCAATTGTAGCGCATCCGGCCGTGGAAAAGGAAATCGCTCCTCGAGCGGTCACAATATCGTGATCCGCCGGACACGCGGGGAGCGCTCCGATGGAGTAGAATCCGGCATGAGGATTCGGGCTTGGACGGCCCTCTCGACTCTCGCCGCGCTCCTGCTCGCCGGCCCGGCGCCCGCCGCGTCCCCGGTCTCGTCCGAGGACGCCATCAAGGCGGAGGCGGCGGCGATCGTGGACCTGTTCTACGACCACGACTTCGCGAGAGCGGCTCCCGCGGCCGCGGCGCTCGAGGCGCGGCACCCGGGACATCCCGCCGGGCCGCTGTTCACGGCCGTCGTCGAGTACCAGCGCTGGACCGCCGAGGGCATGCGCGACGACCGCGCCTGGGCGGACGTGGACAAGGAGCTCTCGCGCTCGATCGACGAGGCGAAGACTTTGGAGAAGACGGAGCCGGCCTGGTCCGAGTACTACCAAGGCGCCGCCCTCGGCTTCCGGGCTCGCGGCCTCGCGGCGCGGCGCAGCTTCTTCCGCGCGGTGCCGGCCGCGGCGTCCTCCCTGCGCCATTTGAAGCGCTCGCTCGAGCTCGACCCGGCGCTCGACGACGCCCGGCTCGGCCTGGGCATGTATCACTACTTCGCGGCGCGCATGCCGGCGGCGGCCAAGCCTTTCGCGCGCCTGCTCACGGGCGAGCCCGGCGACCGCGAGCAGGGCTTGGCCGAGCTCTGGTCGGTGGCGAAGTCGACGAGCATCGCGCGCATGGAGGCGCGCGCCGTGCTGTCGATGATCCTGTCGAAGAACGACGAGGCCGACTGGGGCGGCGCCGAGAAGCTGCTCGCCGAGCTGATGAGCCGCTACCCTCACAACCCGGTGTACCGCCTGCGGCGCGCGTACGTGGCCGAGCGCCGCGGCGACCTGGACGAGGCGGCCGCCCTCGCCGATCCCGACGGCGCCTGGATCGCCGCGCTCTATCCGCCTCTGCGCCCGAACGCGCGCGCATGGGCGCTTTACCGGGCCGCCGAGTGCGACCTCCTGCGCGGACGCGCGGACGCCGCGACGAGCCGGCTCGCCGCGCTCGACGACAAGACGGCGCCCAAGAGCCTGGACGGCTGGATCCAGCTGCGCCGCGCGAACCTCGACGACGCCCGCGGCCGCCGGGGCCAGGCCCAAGCCGTCTACGCCAAGATCACGGAAAGATCCGCCGTTGCCGCCGCGAAGGCCTTCCTCGCCGAGCCTTACCCCGGCGGCTCCAAAGAGGTCGCGCCGTTCTTCTCAGGATATTGACCATGAAAACCCGACGCCTGTCGACGCTCGCCTTGATCGCTTCGCTCTCGACGATCGCTTCGCTCTCGACGATCGCTTCGCTCTCGGCGTGCGGCGCCCCCGGCCGCACCGACGTCCCGAAGGACATGCCGGCCTCTCCGGCCCCAGCTCCGCTCTTCGAGCTCCGCGACCTGAACGGAAGCCCGGTCCGCCTCAAGGACTACCGCGGCAAGACCGTCCTGCTGGATTTCTGGGCCACCTGGTGCGAGCCCTGCAAGCAATCCATCCCGCGCTACGTCGCGATGCAGGAGCGCCTGCGAGGCCAGGGGTTCGCCGTGATCGGCGTCGACATGAGCGAGGAGCCGGAGCTCGTCGCCGCGTACGCGAAGAAGCTCGGCATCGACTACCCCGTCGTGATCGACGCCGACGCGGCTTTGTTCCACGCCTACCGAGGCGTCGCGCTTCCCGCCGCTTTCCTCATCGACAAGCAGGGGAACATCCGCGGGCGCTGGAACGGCTTCGACGCGGCGACGGGCCTCGACGTCGAGGCGGCGACGGACCGCCTGCTGGGCGACAAGCCTCAGCTCTGACGGCTCAGAAGGTCCAGCTCACGGCCGCCCGGTAGAACTCGCTCGCGACCAGCTGGTTGCCGTTCGTGAACTGCCAGACCGGAAAGCCCGCGCTGACGTCGGCGCGCCAGCGTCCCGAGGCGGCCTCGAAGCCGGGCCCGAGCAGAAGGCGCCGGTAGCCGCTGGCCTGCGACGTGGACGCCGTGCCGGAATCGCTCCAGCGGTTCGACGCGATCGCCTGCGCGAGCGGAGCGAGCAGCACGCCGCCGGGACGGAAGGCGTCGTAGTAGACGCCGGCCGCGGCGCCGACCTCCGCTCCGGGGCGGTAGCCGGCCGCGGTCAGCACGGGCTGGTCGTACTGCGCGCTCGCGAACCAGCCGACCCGCGGAACGAGCACGCCCATCTTATAGGCCCCGAGCAGGAGGTCCGTGCTGCCGGTGCCGATCTCGGTGTCGCGGTCGAAGTTCGGATTCTCGAAGTCCCCCGTCGGCAGCTTCAACCCGAAGGTGAGTCCCGTCGACATGTCCTCCGAGAGGCCCGTGTACACGCCGCGCACGCGGATGTCCCCGACCGAGCCGTGATCGAACGTGCCGATCGTGCCGTCGGCGTCGCTGGCCTTCACGAAGCGCCGATTCCAGTACGGCAGCTCGACGCGCCAGCCCCAGCGGCGGCTGAGCATGTACTGCACGCCCGCGGTGACGTAATCGGTGCGGATGCGCTTGTCGCCGTTGGCGTCGTCGGAGGCGCGTCGCGCTCCGGCCCAGTTCTTGTTCTGGTTCGTCTCGTCGTACTCGAGGAACGCGACGCCGCCGGGCTTGTTCGGCAGCATGCCGCCGGTCTGCACCTCGAAGACCCCGCAGCCGCAGGCGCAGGCGAGGACCGAGGACGGGAAGGACAGCAGCAGGAGGCTCAGGACGGCGAGAAGACGGCTCATCGGCGGAGACATCTTAGCAACGAGGCCGCCGCCACTTCTAGGTCCGTCAGCTCTTGTGGAAGTGGTGCCAGAGCTTCGAGATCAAGCCGCCGCAGATGATCGCGCCGACGGCCGCGCCGATCAGCGCGCCGCCGATGATGCCGACCGGCGACCAGGCGAGCAGGAGCATCCCGGCCGCGGCGCCGAAGGCCGTGCCTTCCTTCACCATGTCGTCGCTGAAGTAGTCTCCGATCCCCTTCTCGGCCTTCCCCATGAAGGAACCCTTCTTCTTCTTGGCCGCGGGGTCGGGGACGACGGTCTCCGCGCGGTGAGCGATGGCGGGGGCGCTCGGATCGGTCTTGGCCGCCGCCGTCGACGAGGCGACGGCGGAGACGTCGCCCGACGCGCAGGCGTCCCCGGTGACGGCGCTCATCGCGCAAGCGGGGTTCGCGGCGCCCGCCTGCAGGGCGTCCCGGACGGGGGTGCTCGCGGCCTGTTGGGCGGCCGCGGGGATGGCGAGAACGAGGGCGATCAGGGCGAGAGCGGTGTTTCGGGGCATGCCTCAGTATGCCCGGCCGAGGCGCCCGCGGAAAAGGGTCCTTAGTCCCAGAAGGTCCTAGGCCCCGACCCGGTGCCGGGCGTGCCCCGCCTTGGAGTGGTCCCTCCGATGGCCCGGCGCCTTCTCGACCAGCGTCCCGTTGGACCCCACCGCCGGAAAGGCGCTCGGGATCAGGGTCGCGCCTTCCTTCGGCGCCGGCGAGCGGCCGCCGCGCGTGACCCAGGCGCGGGTGAACTCCGCCCCGAAGAACAGGATCTGCGAGGAGTAGAACACCCACAACAGGACGATGATGAGCGAGCCGGCGGCGCCGTAGCTGGAGGAGACGCCGCTGCGTCCGATGTAGGCGCCGATCAGGGCCTTGCCGATCACGAACAGCACGCCGGTGAACACGGCGCCCACCGCGACGTCCCGCCAGCGCAGCCGCACGTCCGGCAGGATCTTGAGGACGGCCGCGAACAAGCCCGAGATGATCGCGAGAGAGACGATGAAGTTGACCGCGCTCCAGACGATCTTCGCGCCGGGCAGGCCGGCCCCGAGCGTCCCGGCCGCGCTGATCGCGGCGCTGACGACGAGGGAGACCAGCAGCAGCAGGCCGATGACGGCGATCATGCCCAGCGAGAACAGGCGCTGGCGGACCATGACGCGCCACGTCGCCCCCGGTTTCGCCGCGACCCGCCAGATGATGTCGAGCGACTGCTGCAGCTGCGAGAACACGCCCGAGGCGCCGGCGGCGAGAGTGACGAAGCCGATGACCGTCGCGATCACCCCCGAGTTCGGCTTCGCCGCGGCCGAGGTCACCATCGAGTTGATCGCGGCCGCGCCTTTGGCCCCGAGAAGGCCCTGGATGCTCTGGAACACCTCCGACGCCGCCTTCTTCCCGAAGACGATGCCCGCGGCGCCGATGGCGATGACGAGCAGCGGCGCGATCGAGAACATCATGTAGTACGCGAGCGCGGCGCCCATCATGGGGACCTGGTCCTCCGACATGCGCATGCCGGAGTCCTTCAACAGGCCGAGGTATTCGCGGAACTTCGCTGGGATCTTCATGACTCACCTCTCGCGGAGGGGTCGCTTCCAGTATAAGTCCGGCGGTCCCCGGTTCCGCGTAACTCTTTCGTCGAAAAAAAATCACGGTCCGGGAATGTCTCGTCCGCGCGGATTCCGCTATGTTGGACTCCCTTGAAGCTCCGCGCGCTGGCCGCCGCCGCCGTTCTCCTCGCCGCTCCCGCGGTTCCGGCGTCCGCGAGAAAATCCCGCGACCTCTGCCCGCGCGTGCGCTTCTCCGGCGCCCGGCCCAAACCAAAGCTCACCGAGGTCGAGAAGCGGCTTTTGTGCGGCGATCCCGGCTCCGACGGCTGGAAGAACGTCTCCCTGCCGCAGGCGCGCGGCTTCATGACCGCCTTCCTCCAGGCGCGCGGGCATCACTTCCCGAGGTTCGAGACCGACGGAGACACGCTCGTCGTCGACGTCGGCACCGCGACGGTCGTGCGCAAGCTGACCGGCGCCGGCCTGGCCGGCGCGTACGACCTCGGCAAGCGCCGCAAGGTCGTCGGCGAGCTGCTCACGCCGTCGCTGCTGGACAAGACCAAGAAAGGGGTCGAGTTCGAGCTGCGCGGGCGCGGCTACGCCTGCCCCGCCGTGGTGGTCACGGCCGACGCGCGCACCGGCGAGGTCCACGTCGACGCCGAGCCCGGAGAGAGCGGGATCATCTCCGGCGTCGCGCCGGCCCGCGTGCCGAAGGTCGATCCCGAGGTCTTCCGGCGCTACGAGGCCTACGAGCCCGGCGTCTCGCCGTACGACATCCGCCTGCTGTCCCTGACCGGCGACCGCATCAAGCAGGACCAGCTCTTCCTGAGCGCGTACTACGACACGGACTGCTCGACGGCGGGGGCCAAGATCGTCCAGCGCGTCGTCGAGGGCCCGCCGTTCCTCGTGACCGTGGGCGTCGGCGCCGACACCGAGGGGCTCCTGATCGGCAAGCTCCGCCTTCAGCAGTCGCGCCTCGGCGCGCGCGCGAGCGAGGCGGAGGCCGACGTCTACGCGAGCAGGATCGAGCAGTCGCTCGACCTGTCGATGCACGACTACCTGGGCTCGGGCACGCGCCTCTTCCTGATGCCCGACATCTTCGTGCGCCGCGAGGACGAGGTGAACTTCGACGCCGCGCACGGCCAGGTCAGCCTCCAGCCGGGCTGGTCGCGCGACGGCAAGGACCTGCGCGTGGAGGTGCGCGGCGGGCCCGCCTACGACCGCTTCAGCACCCTGCGCGGCCTGGGGCCTTCGCAGTCCAATTGGTTCGAGTTCGTGACCCACGCGCAGGTGATGACGCACCTGTACGAGTACTACCAGCGCGACCCGCGCCGCGGCTGGACGGCGACGCTCGACACCTCGCACCGCTTCAAAGGCCTGGAGTCCGACGTGAACTCGCAGCGCCTCGAGGCGACGGGAGAGGCGCTCTGGAACCTCGGCGACTACGAGCCGCCGCTCGGCGTGCTCGCCACGCGCGGGCGCTACGGCACGACGCTCGTGGGCGGCCCGCGCGAGAACGCGTTCACGCAGCTGCCGCCGACCGACCGCTTCTTCCTCGGCGGCGACGCGGACATGCGCGGCTTCCAGCGCAAGCGCCTGCCCGACGACGGCGCCGGCTTCCTCACGGCCGCGTACGAGGGGATCGAGCTGCGCGCCGGGGACGTCCTGCCGGCGAACATCCAGCCCTTCGTCTTCATCGACGCCGCGATGGCGGGCACGCGCGAGTTCGAGCTCGACCCCGACGTCTACTATTCCCCCGGCGTCGGCCTGCGCTGGGCCTCGCCGCTCGGCTCCATCCGCGGCTCCCTGGGCCGCGGGCTGACCTGGGTCCGCGGCAGCCCCACGCCGCCGCAGCGGCCGGGCTGGCAGCTCTTCCTGAGCTTCGGGAAGGAGTTCTGATGAAGCGGGCGCTGAGGATCGCCGGGAAGGTCCTCCTGCGGCTGATCGCCGTCCTGCTCGTTCTCCTCTTCGTTTTCCTGGCTTGGCCGCAATGGTTCTTGAACTCCCGCACGGCGGCCGCGGCCGTGCACGCGTTCGGGAAGAGCTACTCCCCGAAGTGGGCGGACCTGGCCCTCGAGGTCGACAGCGACGGCCTCCTGAACAAGCGCGTGATCTTCTCCGCCGACGACTTCTGCCTGGACGAGAAGCGCGGCGCGCTGAAGGGCTGCTTCACGCGGCTCAAGCTCGACGCGCGGCTTCGCTTGGGATTCTCGCCGCCGGTCTCCGTCACGCGGCTGGAGACGCTGGTCGTCAGGACCGGCCCGCTGCTGCGGATCGACGAGCGCCCGTCGGCGCAGGAGCCCGCCGCCGCCAAGAAAAAGAAGAAGCCGGCCTCGGTCCCGCTCGCGCTGGTGCCGCGCCCCCTGCGGGCCATGACCGTGGGCCTGATCGACGTCGCCCTCCCCCGCGTCGAGCTCGTCTCCTCGACCGGCACGACGACGGTCCGCTTGAACGCCGCCTTCTGGGACCAAAAGGACGCCCCGCTGACCGCGGACGTCTACGCCGTCGTGCAGGGCTCGGCGCCGTCGGTCGTCTCGCATTACCGGGCGAACGCCTCCCTCGACACCGACCTGTTCCGCAAAGGCCGGGTGTCCAAGCTCGACGCGCGCGCGACGGTCGCGGGCGACGCGGGCCTGAAGGCGGACGTCAAGGCCGTCATCCGGGAGCCGCGGCCCGGAGAGCTCTCGCTGGCGGCCCGCGCCGACGCGACGGACGCGGGGCGCACGGCCAAGGTCCGCCTCGACGGCCTCTTCTCCGATTCGCGCGCGAGCGCGACCGCGGCCGTCGCGCTCGAGGACCCTCGGGGACCCTTGAAGCGCGCGGCGCTCGAGGACTGCCGCTTCGACGCGCCGATCGGCAAGAAGGGCGTCTCGAGCGCCGACCTGAAGTGCGCGATCGCGATCACGCCGAAGGACTTCGGGCCGAAGGCCCCGCGCGTGAAGCCCCTGCGCGGCGGGCTCGACTTCCACGCCGACTTCAAGCGCCTGCGGACGCAGACCGACCATTTCACCGCGCGCCTCGGCGTGGAGCTCGGCCCCGAGAAGACGTGGTACGGCTTCTTCATGCGCCTGAAGCTGGAGCTCGCGGGGCGGACCGGAAGCCTTCCGGCGAGCCTCACGGCCAAGCACGAGTTCGACACGGGCTTCTCGATCGACCGCTTCGAGGACCTCGTCGCGGGCCTGGCGCACACCGAGCTCGCGATCCCGGCCCCGCTCGACTCGATGAAGGGCAAGGCGTCCTTCTCCGCGCGCACGGCCGGGGACTCGCGCGGCGAGTCCCAGAAGATCGATTACGAGGCGAAGACCTCGCTGTCGTCCCCCAAGCAGAGGCTGTTCATCGCGGTCAAGGGCGCGCTGACCTTGGTCGACCTGTTCTCCCCCTCCCGGCGCGCCAAGGACGAGACCGGCGTCGACCTGCAGGACGTCGCGCTCGAGCTGCCGTACCTGAAGCTCGGTCCGGTCCCCTCGCCGGTCGCCGACAAGCGCATCAAGACGGGCGAGCCCTCGCGCGACGCCGCCGTCGAGGCCAAGCGGCCGGAGGCGGTCAAGTCGACGTCGACGGCGGTCGCCTTCACGGTCAAGGTCCGCACGGAGAAGCCGCTGCGCTTGATCACCAACCTGATCAAGGATCAGGTCCCGATCGCGCTCGACCTCAAGGCCACCGGGGCGGGCCTCGACGGGACGATCGAGATCCAGCCGTTCAACCTCCAGGTCTTCCGGCAGAACGCGCGCGTCGATCACATCACTCTGAAGCCCGCGGCGGGAGCGGAGTCGATCCCGATCGACGGCAAGCTGATCTACAAGAAGAACGACGTCGTCGTGAACATCCTGATCGTCGGGAGCACCGACAAGCCCGTGGTCACGTTCGAGAGCACGCCTCCGATGACGCAGAACGAGATCGTCGCGATGCTGCTGTACGGCAAATCCCCCGCCGAGCTCGGCAGCGACGATCAGGCCAGCGCGGGCACGGCCTCCTCCGGCTTCGCCAGCGGGGCGTTCGGGCTGGCCTCACTGTACCTGTTCGCCTCGACGCCGGTCGACTCGGTCAGCTACGACCCGGCGTCGAAGACCTACGAGGTCAAGTTCAAGCTCCCGGGCGGGGCGACGCTGGGCGTCGGCTCCAACCTCGAGGAATCCAAGTCCCTGACCTTGCGCCGGCGCGTCGCCAAGAACATCGAGCTCGAGACCGAGCTCAAGACGTCCTCGCAGCAGGGCAACGCGGTGACGACGTTCCTGGAGTGGTTCCGCCGCTACTGACCGCCGTTCGGGGGATTTGATAGGATTCCCCTCATGGCGCGCATCCTGGTCGTCGACGACGAGCGCGACGTGGCGACGATGCTGAAATTCATGCTCGAGAAGGACGGCCACGTCGTCGAGACGGCCCACGACGGGCTGGAGGCCTTGGCCTCGCTGGGGCTGGAGTCCGCCGACGGGGAGCGCTCCCTGCCCGATCTCGTGATCCTCGACGTCATGATGCCGCACCTGGACGGCCCGGCCGTCTGCGCCCGGATGTTCGAGGATCCGCGCACGAAGGCGGTGCCGGTGCTGATGCTGACGGCCAAGGGCGCGATGCGCGACCTGCACGCGCTGACGCCGAACGTGGCGGCGCACATCGACAAGCCCTTCGACCCGCGCGCGCTGCGTGAGCTGATCTCCGGGATGATGGGAGGGCGGGGCTGATGGCCGCGATCATGGTCGTCGACGACGAGCCCGAGATCGTCACGCTGCTCACCTTCGTCCTGGAGGCCGACGGGCACTCGGTCAGCTCGGCGGTCCACGGCGTCGACGCGCTCGAGAAGCTCGGCGTGGAGCCGGCGCGCCACGAGAAGCCCCTGCCGGACCTGATCGTGCTCGACATCATGATGCCGGTGATGGACGGCTACCAGCTCAACATGCGCCTGCAGACCGAGGCGCGCACCAAGGACATCCCGATCCTGGTCCTGACCGCGAAGGGCCAGAAGATGCGCGACCTGTTCGAGATGGCGCCCAACGTCGCCGCCTACGTGCAGAAACCGTTCGACCCGAAGATGCTCCGCGAGCTGATCTCCGGGATCTTGACGTCGAGGAAGCAGACCAATGGCTGAGACTCCCCCCGCGAGCCCGAATCCTGACGAAGGAGGAGGACTCGACGGCATCATCGCGCAGAAAAAGGCGAAGGTCGCCGAGATGCGCGCCCGGGGCGTGGATCCGTATCCCAAGCGCGCCACGCGGAAGCACGACTGCGCGAAAGTGGCGACGATGGGCGGCGCGCTGGGCGAGACGGTCACGCACACGCCGGAAAAGCTCTCGATCGCGGGACGACTGACGGAACTGCGCGACATGGGCAAGTCCATCTTCGGACGCCTCGTCGATGGATCGGGCTCGGCGCAGGTCTATTTCAAGAAGGACGCCCTGCCTGAGGCCGACTTTACGATCATCAAGAGGGATACGCACGTCGGCGACTACCTGGCCGCCTCCGGCTCCGTGTTCCGGACCAAGACCGGGGAGCTCACGCTCGCGGCGGAGTCGGTGACCATGCAGGCCAAGGCCCTGCGCCCGATGCCGGAGAAGTGGCACGGGCTGACCGACACGGAAGTGCGCTACCGCCATCGCCACCTCGACTTGATCTCCACGCCGGAGTCGCGCGACGTGTTCGTCAAGCGCGCCAAGATCGTGAGCACGATCCGCCGCGTCCTCGATGGGCGGGGGTACATCGAAGTCGAGACTCCGACTCTCCTCGGCCAAGCCGGCGGCGCGGCGGCACGGCCGTTTCAAACCCATCATAACGCGCTCGACCAAGATATGGTCTTGCGCATCGCCACCGAGCTGCCGCTCAAGAAGCTCGTCATCGGCGGGCTCGACCGCGTGTACGAGATCGGCCGCATCTTCCGCAACGAGGGAATAGATACAAGACACAATCCCGAATTCACGACGATCGAGCTCTACGAGGCCTACTCCGATTACGAGGGCATGGCCGAGCTGTTCGAGACGATGCTCATGGAGTGCGCCGAGGCGATCGGCGTCACGAAGACGACTTGGGGCGGCGTCGAGATCGAATTCAAGCGGCCGTTCCGCCGCTTGTACCTCCCGGAGGTCTGGAAGGAGCGCACCGGCGAGCCGATCGACAACGTCCTGTCGGGCAAGGGCTTCAACCGCGAGGGCCTGCTGAAGCTCGCCGAGAAGCTCGGCCTGCACGCCGGCGAGAAGACGCCCAGCGCGAAGGTCTTCGACCGCATCGTCGAGGCCAAGATCGAGGAGCTGCTGAAGCAGCCGACGTTCCTGTTCGACCACCCGACGGCGATCACGCCCTTGGCCAAGCTCAAGGACGTGAAGAATGAGTCGATCGTCGAGCGCTTCGAGTGCTTCGCCGCGGGCCGGGAGCTCTCCAACGCCTACACCGAGCTCAACGACCCGCAGGACCAGCGCGACCGCCTGGCCGAGCAGATGCGCCAGAGCGCGGCCGGCAACGCCGAGGCCGACCTGCTCGACGAGGACTTCGTGCAGGCCATGGAGTCCGGCATGCCCCCGATGGGCGGCATGGGCGTGGGCATCGACCGGCTCGTCATGCTCCTCACCGGCCGCGACTCGATCCGCGACGTGATCCTGTTCCCGACCCTCAAGCACGAGCCCAAGGCGTGAGCTTCGAGCTGTTCGTCGCCCTGCGATACCTCAAAGCCAAGCGCAAGGGCATGTTCGCGGTGGTCACGACCTCGATCGGCGTGGCCGGCGTGACCGTGGGGGTCGCCGCGCTGATC
>DATNGC010000205.1:0-4806 GCA_035606075.1 Elusimicrobiota bacterium | reverse complement strand
AGCCGGATCGTCGAGGTCGGAACCCTCGCCGGTTATTCCGCGTGCTGGCTGGCGCGCGCGCTCCCGGCCGGCGGCGCGCTGCACACCGTGGAGTACGACCCGAAGCACGCCGCGGTCGCCCGCGAGAACATCGCCCGCGCGGGACTTTCGAGCAAGGTCACGGTCCATGAGGGCGCGGGGACGGCCGTCTTGCCCACGCTCGAGAAGCACGGCCCCTTCGACCTCTGCTTCATCGACGCCGACAAAGGCGGCTATCCGGGCTACGCGCGCTGGGCCGCGAAAAACCTGAGATCCGGCGGGCTCGTGGTCTGCGACAACGCCTATTTCTTCGGCCAGCTCCACGAGGAGCTGCCCCAGTCGAACGAGCGCGCGCCGCAGGCCGCGGCGATGCGCGAGTGCCTGCGCCTGCTCACCGACGAGTCGACCTTCTCCTCCTGCGCGATGATCCCGACCGGCGAAGGGATGGCCGTCGCCGTCCGGCGCTGACCATGGGCCGCGCCGCCGTCGCTTCCCAGCGCGAGAAGAAGACCGAGGACAGCGCCGGCGCCGGAGACGAACCTTGGAAAGTCGTCCTGTTCAACTGCGACTGCCACACCTTCGACGAGGTCGAGAACGTCGTCATGAAGGCCACGCGCTGCACTTTGTCGCGCGCGCGGCGGATCTCCAACGAGGTCCATTCGCGCGGCTCCGCCGTGGTCTACGACGGTCCGCTCGAGCGCTGCGAGGCCGTCGCCGACGTCATCGGCGCGGTCGGCCTGCGCGTCAAGGTCGTCGAATAACTTTCCTATAATGAACGCGATGAGCCTGACCGAGGCGACGGGGAAGCTGCCGCACCGTCCGCTGGGGCGGACCGGGATGACCGTGTCCGAGATCGGCTTCGGCGGCTGGGGCATCGGCAAGTCGATGTGGGGCCGCACGGACGACGCCGAGTCGCTCAAGGCCTTGCGCGCGGCGCTCGACGCCGGCGTCGACTACTTCGACACGGCCTACGCGTACGGGCACGGGCATTCCGAGCGGCTGATCGCGCGCGCCCTCAAGGAAACGGGCCGCCAGGCCACCGTCTCCACTAAAATCCCGCCGCAGAACATGGAATGGCCCGGGCGCCCGCGCGCCAAGCTCGCGCACGTGTTCGCGCCGGCCTGGGTCCGGCTCAGCGCCGACCGCTGCCTGCGCAGCCTCGGGCGGGACGCGATCGACCTTCTTCAGCTCCACGTTTGGCACGACGAATGGCTGCGCGACCCGCTTTGGCACGAGCTCCAGGAGACGATGGCCGCGCTCAAGAAGGAAGGCAAGGTCCGGCATTGGGGCGTCTCCCTCAACAACGACGATCCCGAGTCCGGCGTCGGCCTCGTCCGGACCGGCGTCGTCGACGCGGTGCAGGTCCTTTTCAACATGTTCGACCAGCGCGCGGCCGACCGCCTGCTTCCGCTCTGCAAGGAGAAGGGGATCGGAGTGATCGCGCGCTGCCCGTTCGACGAGGGCGGCCTCAGCGGCACGCTGACGCGCGAGACCCGCTTCGAGCCCGAGGACTTCCGCTCCCACTATTTCGGGGGGGAGCGCCTCGTCGAGACCTGCGCCCGCGCCGAGGCGCTGACGCGGGCCGTCGTCGGCCCGAAGGCGGAGACGCTCACCGCGGCCGCCCTCAAATTCTGCCTCAGCTTCGACGCGGTCTCCGTCGTGATCCCCGGGATGCGCCGCGCGGCGCACGTCAATTTCAACGTGCGCGCCGCCGACGGCAAGTACTTCGACGCGCGCGAGCTGGCCGAGATCGCCAAGCACCGCTGGGTCCGCGACTTCTACGTCTGACGACGGGGTCAGGCCTTCACTTATTCAACTTATTCCCGATCAAGTTGAATAAGCGAAGGCCTGACCCGCATCCAGCCGTCTTGATTTTGTAACAACGAAAGCGCACACTCGATGAGTCCCATGACGCCTCGAGCCCTCGCCGCGACCGCGACCGTCCTGTGCCTGTGCGCCGCCGTTCCCGCGCGCGCCGTCGACCGCGCCGCCGCCCGGCGCCAGGCCGATCAGGCGCGGGACCTCCTCCTCGGCGGCCAGTTCCGCGAGGCGCTGCGCGCCGCCAACGACGCGGCGGCCGACGATCCGAAGTACGGCTCGTCGTTCGCGCTGCGCGCCCGCATCTGGCACGTCCTCAACGATCCCGCGCACGAGAAGGACGACGCGGACCGAGCGCTGAGCCTCATCGGCGGCGGCAAGCTCGACGCGGAGACTCTCGAGGATCAGAGCGCGGCCTACCTGTCCGTCGGCCGCCTCGACAAGGCCCTCGAGTCCGCGGACGCGGCCGTGGCCGCCTCCAACCAGGCGCCGGAGGCGCTGGCGGCCCGCTCGCGCGTCTTCCTGGAGCTCGGCCAGGCGAAGAAGGCGACGGCCGATCTCGACGCGGCCCTCCGCCAGAAGCTCAAGGTCCCTTTGTGGCTGTACGCGCGCGCCCGCATGCTCTACGAGGCGGGGGACGACAAGAGGACCGTGACGGTCCTGACCGTCGCCCTGCGCGTCAACAAGTCCTTCCCGATCGCCTACGGGCTGCTCGGCGCGTCGCTGGCGCGCCAGAACGACTTCGCGCGGGCCCTCAAGGCCTACGACCGCGCGCTCGCTCTGGATCCCGAGTACGCGTTCGCCCATCTCGGCCGAGCCGCCATCGAGCTGCGGCAGAAGAACGAGGCGGGCGCGCTGACGGACTTCGAGGAGGCGGTCCGCGCCGACGCGCAGGACTACGCGCCGTATTTCAACCGGGCCGAGGCGCACTGGCGCGCGGGCCGGCGCGAGCAGGCCCTCTCCGACTACCGCAACGCCCTGGCGGCGCCGAAGCTCGACGCCGACGCCGCGATCGCCATCGGCGACCGCTACATGTCGATCCAGCTCTGGCGCGACGCCGTCGACGCGTACTCGCGGGCCTCCGGGGTCTGCGCCCAGACCGCGCGCGTCGAGCCCGCCAAGTCCGACGCGCGGCCCGAGGACGCCTACGCCGTCGGATTCCACGAGCGGCCGGCCGCTCCCGACCAGCCCTCGATCGACCACGGCTGCGGCGAGCCGGTGGCCGCCCTGCTGCGCCGCGCGACGGCCTGGGAGGCGCTGAAGGAGCCGAAGAAGGCCCTGACCGACCTCGACGAGGCCGTGCGCCTGCAGCCCGACGGAGCGTCCGCGCTCTCGGCGCGCGGGATACTCGAGTCCAAGCTGGGGATGGACAAGGAGGCCCAAGAGGACCTCACGCGGGCCGTCCGGCTGACGCCGAAGGACCCCGCGACCTTGGTCGCGCGCGGCAGCTTCTACGCGCGCAAGGAGAAGCCCCAGCTGGCGCTCGCCGATTTCGAGTCGGCCATCGAGGCCGACCCGAAGAACGCCGAGGCGTACAACGGCCGCGGCGCCCTGCGGGCCAACGTCACGGCCGACCTCGACAAGGCCCTGCTCGACGTGCTGAAGGCCGTCGAGCTCGCTCCGCGCGAGCCGGGCTACCGGTTCAACCTGGGCATGCTCCGCCTGAGGAACAAGATGTACCTGAAGTCGGTGGAGGCCTTCGACGCCGCGCTGGAGCTCAAGGGCCCCGCCGCGCGAGTCCTGGAGCAGCGCGCGGAGGCGAAGTTCCAGATGGGCGACCACGTCGGCGCCAAGCTCGACATCGAGTCCGCGCTCGAGAAGGACCCCAGGAACGCGTCGATCTACGACACGCTGGGCTCCATGCGCCTGCGCGCGCGGACGTACGAGCAGGCGGTGCGCGACCTGAGCCAGGCTCTGCATCTCGACGACACGCTCGCGCCCGCCTATATGCATCGCGGCCTCGCCTTCGGCGCGCTCGGGCAGCTCAAGAGCGCCGAGGCGGACTTCAGGCGCGCCGCCGAGCTCGCGCCGAAGTCCCGCGACGTCTGGACCGACCTCTGCGAGACGAAGCGCCTGATGCGCGACCCCAAGGGAGCGCTCGAGGACTGCAACCACGCCCTCTCGCTCGACTCGCAGTTCGGGCCGGCCTACCTCCAGCGCGCGCTCGCGATGCTGGCCCTCAAGGAGTACCCGCGCGTCATCGAGGACGTGGACACGGCCTGGCAGCTCGGCACGCGGCGCGCCGAGGGCCTCATCGCCAAGTCGATCGCGCACGCCGCGGCCCGCCAGTACAAGGAGGCGCACAAGACCTATCTGCAGGCGATCGGCGTCGATCCCTACGTGCGCAGCGCCTACATCGGCTTCGCGCCGGGCCATCCCGAGGGGGACGACTACCTGTCGGCCATCGCCGCGCTCGACGACACTCTCGAGGCCGACCAGAAGGACCCCTACGTGTTCGTGCTGCGCGCCGACTCGCTGCACAACGCGGAGCAGTTCGACAAGGCCGTGCTCGAGTACACGAAGGCGATGGAGCTCGACGGGACGCTCGCCGACGCGTACGTCGGCCGCGGCGTCGCGCTGACCGCCCAGGACGCCCTCGAGGCGGCCCAGCAGGACTTCGTGCGCGCCATCGAGCTGGCGCCCGACGACGCGGACGCGCGCATCCGCTTGGCCGTCACGCTGACCATGCGCCGCAACTACTCGGCGGCGCTGACCGAGCTCGGCAAGGCCCTGCAGCTGGACCCCAAGAGCGCCGAGGCGCGGCTGCGCGCCGGCAACGTCTATTATTTCATGAAGGACTACTCGAAGGCGCTCGACAACTACGCGCTCGCGACGAAGGACGACCCGCTCGACGCCGACGCCCTCAACGGCCTCGCGCTGGGCCAGTTCGCCCTGAAGCGGCGCGACGACGCGCTGGAGAGCTTCAGCCGCGCGATCTCGCTGAATCCCCTGTCGGACCGCTTCTACCGC
>DATNGC010000204.1:0-2550 GCA_035606075.1 Elusimicrobiota bacterium | reverse complement strand
CGAGGCTGAGGACGGAACTTTTCGAAGAATCCGAGTGGCCCTGTCGAAGCCGAAGCGCTTAGCGTCCGCCCGAGCCCCTGGCGGAGCCTTGATAGCGTTCGCAGGAATTGCAGCGAGAAAGAGCAGGATGGCGAGGAGGCGCTTCACTGCTTCACCTCAACTCTCCGCAACTGCCCGATCAATGCCGCCGCAGCCTGCACACGCACGCGCGGGTCGGGATCGTTGCGCATGGCGCCCGCGATGAGGTCGCGAGCGACGGGCTTCTTCGAGGCGCTTCGCGCCGCGATGGCGAGCGACTTGAGATCGGGGTCTCGCTGCTCCAGCGTCAACTCTGCAAGGCCGAGGTCGGCGTCCTCGCCACGGGCAACGAGCGCGGCCGCGACGACAAGCGCGAGTTCGGGCGGCGGGTCCTGCGCGGCGAGCTTCTTGAGGGCCGCGGTCGACTCGGGTTCTCGGCGCTTGGCGAGCGCCTTCGCCGCCTCGAGGCGCACGTGGCCGCTCTTGTCGCCCAAGGCCCTGGTCAGGATTTGGAGCGAGCCGGCGTCGGAGAACGAGCCCAAGGCGAAGGCGGCCTCGGCGCGGACGGACGCGGAGGCGTCAGTGGCCGCCGCGTTTCGCAGGGCGACGAGACCGTCACGGCCGATAAGCCCGAGCTCGTGCGCGGCGGAGGCGCGCACTCCCTCGTCGGGGTCCTTCATCGCGTCGAGGAACTGGGTGCTGTCTCCCTGGCCGAGGCGCGCGAGGGCCACGGCGGCGGCGTGGCGAACTTCCCCGGCTGGGTCCGCCAGCACGGAGCGCAAGGGTTCGACGGCAGAGCCCTTGCCGACCTCGCCGAGCTTGAGCGCGGCGCGTGCGCGCGCGGAGTCGCGGGCCATGCGCCGAAGTTCATCGGCCGGAGAGGAGGCGCGGCCGGACATGATGGGTTTCGTCTCATCGATTAGAGCGATGAGACCCTGAACATCGCCGAGTTCGAGCAGACTACCGGCGGCGGCGATACGGACATCGGCGTTGTTGTCCGCCAGAGCACGCTTGAGAGTCGGGACCGCGGCACGGTTGCCCAGATCGCCCCACGCGACCGCCACGAGGGCGCGAACTTCCGGATCGGGATCGACAGCGAGCTTGGCTAGGTCGTCGACGGCCTCGCGTCCGATCAAGGACGGGGCCGCAGTGGAGACGGCAACAGGCGCGCCTTTAGGGGCAGCTCGCGCGGCCGAACTGAACGCCGCGAGAGCGCTCAAAAGTAACATGCCCGGAGAGGTTATCAGGGTAGCGTTACGGGATTGTTTCGCGGACCGTGGTCGAAACTGGTGGGCCCGCCAGGAATCGAACCCGGATCTCTTGGTTCGAAGCCAAGTGCTCTATCCGTTGAACTACGGGCCCTAACGCAAATATCTGAGGAAGGCGTCTGGTAAAGATTTTCGTCTGCAATTTAATTTTCTCCGATTCATCAACTCGGAAGCTTTAGAAGCTTCAATGGTTAATATGATAAGGGAAAGGTAAATTTAGTTGTTCCACTAAAATGGTGCCCGTAAAATTTCCTCGCCGATTGACTGCAATCGTGAGTTGATTCATTTCAGTGTCCAGAGCGCTACCAACTATTCCAGCGCGCCTTTAGTCGTGTTGTATCTGAAGGTTCCCGTGGATGGCGCCGGTGGTTGCTGGGCGGTAGTTCCCCACGGAACAATCATGGCGCTATTCGTTGATAGGGATAAAACCCCATCCACTTGTGCTGAACCGTTGACTTCGAGAATGGCCTGAGGAGCTCCCGTACCAATGCCCACTTGGCCTCCGTTCACGTAGAAAGTAGAGCCGTCAACCGTGAACGGAGTGGCGGAGGAATTGCGTGCTAGAAGTATAGTGAGGAGAAAAACGCCGACAGTGTATTGCGACATCTGTATCCTCCGTAAGCGCACTAGTCTAACTAGATGTCATGAAGAGGTCAAGAAAAAGATATGTTTTGGCTATATCTCTACGACACTCAACTCAGGCGAGGTGGCTCTTGCCGTCGGCCTCGAGAGGGACGACGATGAGCGCCGGATTCCCCCGCGCGACGCTGCCGCTGCCCGCGTCGAGGACCGCGGAGTTGGCCGCGGCGGCCGGCACGGCGGGCGTCGTCGGGAGCGTCAGGTTGGGCTCTTAGGTCGAATGGACGCCGAGGACGAAGCCGTCGGCGTCGAGGTGGACCTTGACGGAGGCGAACTCGACCGGGATCCCCTTGTAGCTCTGCCGGTACAGGAGATGCTGGTGACCGTTGCCCCTCGTCCGTCGGGCGATGGTCAGCGTCGTGGGGTCCACGCCGAGGACGTCGTTGTGCGCGGCCATGAAGTTGCGCGCGGTGGCGTCGGGGTTGCCCGGCACGCGGCGGTCGTCGCGTCCGCCGAGCAGGGAGTCGGGCAGGCCGGTCCGGGGGCTGAAGGTCGCCTTCCAGCCGGCGCCGGAGCGAGCGTTGAAGTCGTGAAGCGCCTTCACCGAGGAGGTCGACGGGACGTTTCTCAGGATCGGGGTCGCGCGGTTGAAGCCGAATCGCTTGGCGTCGGCCTTCGCTCCCGG
>DATNGC010000203.1:0-41181 GCA_035606075.1 Elusimicrobiota bacterium | reverse complement strand
GAGCCCGCGCGCGATCTCGCGGCCGTCGACGCCGCCCATGTACATGTCGAGGATGACGAGGTCCGGCTTCTCCGCCTTGATCGTGGCGAGCGCCGTCGAGGGGTCCTCGATGGCGTGCACGCCGAAGCCCGAGTGCTCGAGAGAAATGCGCACGGTCTCCCGGATCAGGAGGTCGTCGTCGACGATGACGACGCGGCGATGCTCGCTCACAGCAGGTCCGAGGCCAGCGCGGCCAGCGCCGAGCGCTCGCTCTTGGTGAACGTCACGTGGCCGAAGATGTTCTGGTTCTTGAAGCGCTCGACGAGGTTCGTCAGGCCGTTGGACGCGGAGTCCAGGTAGTAGTTGTCGACCTGGTGCGGGTCGCCGGTCAGGATGATCTTGGCGCCCTGGCCCGCGCGCGAGATGATGGTCTTGATCTCGTGCGGCGTCAGGTTCTGCGAGTCGTCGATGATGATGAGCAGGCCCGGCAATGTCCGGCCGCGCAGATAAGTCACCGCCTCGATCTCGAGCAGGCCCTCCTCGATGAGCATCTGGATGTCCATGTCCGACGTGTCGAGCGAGCCCTTGGGCTTCTCGAGCAGGTAGGACAGGTTGTCGTAGATGGCGCCCATCCAGTTGGTGAGCTTCTCCTCCTTGGTGCCGGGCAGGAAGCCGAGGTCGTGGCCGACCGCGATGACGGGACGCGCGATGAGCATGCGGCGGTAGACCTTCTCCTCCAGCGTCTGCTGGAGCGCGGAGGCCAGCGCGAGCATGGTCTTGCCCGAGCCGGCGAGGCCGACGAGCGTCACGAGCGAGATGTCCTTGTTGAGCAGCAGCTCGAGAGCGAAGCGCTGCTCCGTGTTGAGCGGCTTGATCCCCCACGGCGCCGAGTCGGCCTTGATCAGCGGCACGATCACGTTGAGCTTCGCGTCGAAGCGCGCCAGCGCGCTCTTGGAACCGCCGTCCTTCATGATCACGAACTCGTTGGGCACGAGGTCCGGCGCCGGCGGCTCCAGGCGCTTGTCCTTGTAGAACTTGTCGATCTGGTCGCCGGCGACCGTCAGCTCGCGCCAGCCCTTGTAGAGGTCCTCGACGTCGACCTTCTCCTTCTCGTAGTCCTGCGTCTCGAGGCCGAGAGACTCGGCCTTGATCCGCAAATTTATGTCCTTGGAGATGAACACCACGTTCTCGCCGGATTTTTTCAGATATTGGGCGCAGCTCAGGATCTCGTTGTCCTTCGTGTGGGCCGAGAAGGCCTTGGGCAGGCCGTCGGAGACCTGGATCTCGACCTTGAGCTTGCCGCCGTGCTCGAGCGGGACCCAGCTGGACAGCTTTCCGCCCTTGCGGAGCTCGTCCAATTTGCGCGACACGAAGCGGGCGGAACGCCCGCGCTCGTCATTGGACCGTTTGAAAGTGTCGAGCTCCTCGATGACGGTCAACGGGAGGACGACGCGGGAGCCTTCGAACGAGAACATGGACATCGGGTCGTGAAGGATCACGTTCGTGTCGAGCACAAATGTTTTCAAGCGGTCGCCTCCTGGTGCTGGAACGGCGGCACGAACTCTTTAAACACGTCGTTCGCCAAAAATATCCCGTCGTGAGTCAGGCGCCACCGCGAATCCTCTTCCGTGGCAAGGCCTCGCGCCTTTAATACCGCCCAACTCCCTGAAAACGCCGCGCGCAGCGCGGCGGAAGGAATGAACCCCTCGATCATCCTCAGACCGAGGAAAGCCTCCTCCCCGATCGCCTCGAGGCCGGCCGGCGCCTCGGTCTCGGTCGTCGCGCGCCTTCCGTTCTCGACCGCTTCGAGATAAGCGCCGAGCCGATCGTCGTTCGCCGAGCGCACTCCCCCGAGGAACGACGCGGCCGAACAGCCCAGTCCGAGATACTCTCCCCGTCGCCAGTAATTGATGTTGTGCTTCGACCGGCGCCCCGGCTTGGCGTAGTTCGAGATCTCGTAATGCTGGAGGCCCGCTTTCTTCAGCGCCTGGATCGAGAGCTCGAACATTTCCCGAGCGTGAGGCCCGTCCTCCTCGACGCCGCGCTTGGCGAACAAGGTCCTGTCCTCGACCTGCAGCCCGTACAGCGAGACATGCTCCGGGTCCAGCTCGAGCGCGAACTCGAGCGTCCTGCGCAGGCTGTCGACGGATTGTCCGGGAAGCCCGAACATCAAATCCACCGAGATCGACGGTATCCCGGCGGCCCGCGCCAGCCGGAAGACCCGCGCGAAATCCTCCGCCGTATGCCGCCGCCCTATCGACTTGAGCAGGTCGTCGTCCGCCGTCTGCAGCCCGATCGAGAGCCTGGTCACTCCCGCGCGAGCGAGGACCGCGAGCTTCTCCGCGTCGAGGCTCTCCGGATTGCCCTCGAAGGTGCTCTCCGTCAGCTTCGCGGCCGGGAACGCCCGGCGCAGCCGCTCGAAGAGATTGGCGATCTGCGCGGAGGTCAGCTCCGACGGCGTGCCGCCGCCGATGTAGAGCGTCTCGGGATTGCGCGGGGGCAGCAGAGCCGCCTCGGCCCCGAGGGCGGCCAGGTAGCGCTCAACCTGCTTCTTCTGCCCCGAGAACGCGGCGAAGTCGCAGTAAAAGCACTTCACCGAGCAAAACGGGATGTGGAGGTAGAGGCCGGTCACTTCGCCAGCATTTTCCGAAATTTTAGCCTCCGGTGCAATAACAGATTCCGGCTGCTTCCAGATTCCTCGATATGACGGCGGCCTGCGGCGATGGTCTATGGAACTTGTCTATAAAAATAGACACTCTCCGCGAGGCAACCTCTTGCCGGGTCTGCCATTTGGGCGAACCCGGTTTAGGTCAAAAGACCCCTGGCGGCGGACGCTTCCGGACCTTATCCTTCCTTTACGTGATCCCCTCTTTACTGCTGTCGCTGCTCATCGCCGTCCCGGCCCCCGCGCAGACGCGCGTCGAGACCGACGCCGGCGCCGCCTCCGCGGTCCCGCGAATCACCCCCGTCGCCTCGCCTCTCTCCGCGCCCGCTCCGACGCTGGGCGCGACGCCGTCCTTCGCGGCGGCCGCCGCTCCTTCGCTCGCGCTCTCTCCCGCGCCCCTGCCCGCCGCCGCGGTCGCCGCTCCTGCTCTCGCGCCGGCCGAAGTCCATGCGGCCGCCTCGGCTCCTTCCGAGACTCCGGACAAGACCGCGGCTCAACCCGAAGCTGCCGCCGCCCCCGCGAAAGACGTCGCCGAGCCGGCGAGCCGCATCCGCGCCTTCCTGGCCCGCATCGTCAACCCGTTCGGGACGAAGGCCGCGCCCGAGCCGGCGCCGGCCACCGAGGCCGAGCGGCTCGATCGCGAGTTCGCGAAGCTCGATCTTTGGTCCGCCGTCGGCCCCGCCGCGAAGACCGAGATCGAGGCCCTCCGCGCGAAGAAGCTCTCGAAGGCCGAGACCAAGGAGTACGTGCGCCGCGAGGTGAACGAGGCGTTCGCGCGCATCGCGGCCGCGCGCGGGACGGCGAACATCGGCCTCCACTACAACCTGCACGGCGGCCGGCGCGAGGACTACGTGGGCGCGGGCCTGCGCGCCTCCAAGGGCGACATCGCCTTGCGGTATACGATGAGCGGCGATTCCAACGACAAGGTCTACTTCTTCCAGACGGCTCACACCGAGGCCTACGCCGCGCTCGACGCGAGCAACGGCGAGATCCTGTATTTCCCCTCGCGCATGGGCTACGCCTTGAACTTGTTCGCGGTCGACTCGCCCCAGATCAAGGCCGCGCTCGCCGACGGACAGATCACGAACCACGGCTCGATCTCGATGGACTTCCACAAGGGCATGCGCGGCATCCCGTACTCCGCGTACCTGGCGCCGCCCGTCGAGGTGTTCGTGAAGACCGCGAAGAAGGTCGGCCTCAAGAAGCTGAGCCGCGACGAGGAGACGCTGGCCACCGCGCGCTTCCTCGAGGCCGCCGCGCTGGCCGGCGGCCCATACGTGCCGCGCTAGGCGAATTGCTACGATAGGGGCGTGCCCGACACTCCCCACAAAGCCGGCTTCGTCGCGCTCGCCGGAAAGCCCAACGCCGGCAAGTCGACGCTCCTGAACGCCTTCCTCAAGTTCAAGTTCTCGATCGTCTCCCACAAGCCCCAGACGACGCGCCACAAGATCCTCGGCATCCTCGAGGGCGAGGATTTCCAGGCCTGCTTCCTCGATACCCCCGGCCTCATCGACTCGCCGTCCGACTCCCTTCAAAAAGCCCTGCGCCGCGAGACCTCGCGCGCGATCCGCGACGACGCGGACTTGGTCGTCTATCTGGTCGACGCGAAGGACGCGGACCCGGCCAAGGTCGAGGGCCATCCCGTGCGCTCCGACACCCCCGTGATCCTGGCGCTGAACAAATGCGACCTCGTCGCCGACGAGGCGCGCCTCGCGAAGATCGAGGCAGCCTACGCCGCGGTCCTCAAGCCGCTCAAGACCGTGCGCCTCTCGGCGCTCAAGGGCGCGGGCGTCGAGGAGCTCAAGGCCGAGATCCTCGCGCGCCTGCCCGAGAGCCCGGCGTTCTACGACAAGGGGCAGATGTCCGACCGCTGGGAGCGCTTCTTCGCCGAGGAGATCGTGCGCGAGCAGGTGTTCGACCTCTATCACGACGAGATCCCGCACGCGACCGCGGTCGTCGTCGAGACCTTCCGCGAGCAGCAAGGCAAGCCCGACGAGGTGAACGTCACGCTGTACGTCGAGCGCGACGGGCAGAAGGGCATCATCATCGGCAAGGGCGGCAAGGACCTCCACCGCCTCACCGAGCGCGCGCAGGCGGGCCTCGAGAACTTCCTCGGCCGCAAGGTGCGCCTCGAGGTCTGGATCAAGGTCCGCAGCAACTGGCGCAAGGACGAGAACGCCCTCAAGGAATTCGGGTACTTGCACTAAATGCTGCCGCTGTCCCGCGAAGACCGTTATCTCTCCTGGCTTCTCTTCCTGTCGTTCGCTCTCGCTCTCCTTTTCTTCCTGATCAACGCCTCCGCGTTCCATTACACCGGGATCTCTTATTTCCCGCGTGAATCGACTCCGCTGATCTGCCTGGGGCTTCAGTTCGCCTACTTCGACCGCGTCTATAACCACATCTCGCCACGGTCGGGCTTCATCATCCGCAGCGCCGCCTTCTACGGCCTGGCCAACATCGCGCTCGCCTTCTTCGTCAGCGGCCTCCAGTTCACGCCGTTCCCGCCCATCGACGAGGCGCTCCAGCGCTGGGACCACGCCCTCCATTTCGACACCGCCGCCGCGATCGCCTGGACCGCGTCTCATCCGCTCCTGCGCCGGTTCCTGGACCTGTGCTACATGTCGACCGACGTCCAGGTCGCCCTCGCTCCGCTGGCCGCCGGGTTCGCCTTCGATCGGCGCCGCATGCGGGTTTACCTCTACGCTTTCGTCTATGCCTTTCTCGCCGGCGGTCTCTTTTATTATTTCTTTCCGAGCTCCGGCCCCGGCTCCGTTTACCAAAGCCCGTATTTCGCCTACGTCCAGCAGCTGACCTCGGCCAAGTTCTACTGGGTCCACCACCGCCTGCCCGTGACCACGATGTGGGGCGGCATGATCGCATTCCCTTCTTTCCACGTGATGTGGGCCGTCATCGCGACCTACGCCGCTCTGCCGTATCGCAAGCTCTTCTGGGGCATCGCGATCCTGAACGTCCTTGTGATCGCCTCGACGCTCCTGCTCGGCTGGCACTACCTCGTCGACGTGCCCGCCGGGCTTCTGCTCGGCGGCCTGAGCCTCTACGCCGGGGTGCTCACCCACCGAAAAATATCCTAGGATTCCCCCCAATGAAAAGCGCCAAGCCCGAAGCCAAACCGAAGCCCCGCCCCGCCGGCAAGTCCGCCGACGAGATGGGCAAGCAGCAGCGCGAGATCTCGGTCTCGGAGTTCTTCACCAAGAACCGCCACCTTCTCGGCTTCGACAACCCGCGCAAGGCGCTTCTCACGGCGGTCAAGGAAGCCGTCGACAACGCGCTCGACGCTTCTGAAGAAGCCGGCCTCTTGCCCGACATCGTCGTCAAGCTCGAGCCCGTGGCCGCCGGCGACGGCCCCGCCCCGGCCGCCTCGCAGGCCACGCGCTTCCGCGTGACCGTCATCGACCACGGCCCCGGCATCGTGCGCGACCAGATCCCCAAGGTGTTCGCCAAGCTCCTGTACGGCTCCAAGTTCCACCGCCTGCGCATGAGCCGCGGCCAGCAGGGCATCGGCATCTCGGCGGCCGGCATGTACGGCCAGCTGACCACCGGCAAGCCGGTCAAGATCATCTCGCGCATCTCCGAGAAGCAGCAGGCCCACTACTTCGAAGTTCAAATCGATACGAAGAAAAACGAGCCGCTCGTCCTCGAGAAGAAGCAGATCGACTGGGAGCGCCACCGCGGCACCCAGGTCTCCATCGAGCTCGAAGGCAAGTACCAGAAGGGCCGCGCCTCCGTCGACGAGTACATCGAGCTCTCCGCCATCTCCAACCCTCACGCGCAGTTCACCTACCACTCGCCCGAGGGCGAGGTGAAGGTCTACCCGCGCACGATCGGCGAGAACCCCGAGCCGCCCAAGGAGATCAAGCCGCATCCCTACGGCATCGAATTGGGGATGCTTCTCAAAATGCTGCAGGACACGAAGTCCCATTGGCTGTCGGGCTTCCTGTCCACGGACTTCTCGCGCGTGTCCACCGAGACCGCCGAGGAGATATGCAAGGCCGCGGGCGTGTCCTCGAAGAAGCGCCCCCGCGACGTCGTCGGCCAGGAGGCCGAGGCGCTGTTCAAGGCGCTGCAGGCCGCCAAGCTCATGGCGCCGCCGACGAACTGCCTGTCGCCGATCGGCGAGAAGGCCATCCTGTCGGGTCTTTATAAGCAGATCAAGGGCTCCTTCTATACCGCCGTGACCCGCCCGCCGGCGGTGTACCGCGGCAACCCGTTCATCATCGAGGCCGGCCTCGCCTGGGGCCGCGGACCGGAGGCCGAGAAGGCCGCCGCCGAGGGCCTGCCGCAGGCGCCGCTGGCCGAGGGCGAGTCCCACGACAACGAGGACAGCGAGCTCGCGCGCGTGATCCGCTACGCCAACCGCGTGCCCCTGCAGTACCAGCAGTCGGCCTGCGCGACCTTCAAGTCCGTGCTCGACACCACCTGGAAGAACTACGGCATCGGCCAGTCGCGCGGCGCGCCGCCGCAGGGCCCGATGGCGATCTTCGTGCACATGGCCTCGGTCTGGGTGCCGTTCACGTCGGAGTCCAAGGAAGCCATCGCCGACTACGACGAGATCCGCAAGGAGATCACCCTCGCCCTGCGCGAGGCCGGCCGCCGCCTGGGCGTCTTCATCAAGCGCCGCGAGCGCGCGCACGCCGAGAGCAAGCGCCGCGACATCTTCGAGCTGTACATCGAGGAGGTCGTCGGGGCCTGCAAGCGCCTCAAGGGCGGCAAGATCGCCGAGCAGAAGCTCAAGGCCCAGCTCACCGAGATGGCCAAGAAGCTGACCGGCGGCGAGAAGACCGACGAGCTCACGGACAAGCACGCGGGGCCGCACGGACTGCCGCACTCGATCATCGTCACGGCCGAGGGCATCGAGGGCGAGGTGCCCAACGACGCGTCCGTCGCGGGCGCCACGCCCGCTCCCGCCAGCGAGCCCGTCGCGATCCCGGAGACCGAGTCCGCAGAGCCCGAGAAGAAGGCGTCCAAGGCCAAGGCGAAGCCGAAGGCGAAGCCGAAGACCAAGCCCGCCAAGAAGGCCAAGCCCGCGAAGAAGAAGGGGAGATAAGGCCATGCCCAAGACCAATCCCGCCGTCGAGAAGAAGCTGATCGGGCTGGCCGACGTCGTCATCGACGCCGCCGCGCGCAAGAGGGACCCGTCCATCGCGATCCCGGTGCGCGCGCTCTCCAACGTGAAGTTCAACGAGAAGCGCGGCATCATCGAGATGGGCGGCTCCAAGCAGCAGCGCACGTTCTTCAACCTGGCGATGGCCAAGAAGTTCATGCAGACCATGCTGGTCGCCGACGCGCTCAACGAGCTGCAGAAGGCCGACCTGACCACCAGCCTCCGCGAGATCTACTACCGCACCAAGCACACGATGGGCGACTCGCACGAGAACACTTTCGACGACCAGGCCGAGTCCGATCCCGTCATCGAGGATCTCGAGGTCAGCCTCGCCGCCCTGCGCGAGGAGCTGCACGTGCGCGCCGAGAACGCCGGCACCATCATCGGCCCGGTGGTCTTCGAGGACGACGGCGACCGCGTCGACTGCGCCAAGCTCGGCAAGGGCGGCTACTCGGTCCCCTCCATCGTCGAGGAGGAGTACCTCCAGATCAAGAAGTGCACCGCCGACTTCATCCTGCTCATCGAGAAGGGCACGCAGTGGAACCGGCTCGCCGAGGACAAGTTCTGGAAGAAGTACAACTGCATCCTGATCACCGGCAACGGCCAGCCCCCGCGCGGCGTGCGCCGCCTGACCCGCCGCCTGCACGAGGAGAAGAAGCTCCCCGTGTACGTCTTGGTCGACAACGATCCTTGGGGGTATTACATCTACTCCGTCGTCAAGCAGGGCTCGATCAACCTCGCCTTCGAGAGCCAGCGCATGGCCATCCCGGGCGCGAAGTTCGTCGGCCTCTCCTCGGCCGACCCGGAGAAGTACGACCTTCCCCGCAACGTCGGCATCAAGCTCAACGACAAGGACATCTCCCGCGCGAAAGAGCTGATGAACTACCAGTGGTTCGCGAAGAAGGAGTGGCAGGTCGAGATCAAGCGCATGCTGACCTCCGGCCTCAAGTACGAGTTGGACGCCCTCGCCAACAAGGACTTCCAGTACCTGACCAAGCAGTACCTGCCCAAGAAGCTCAAGGACCGGGACTGGATCGACTAAGACCGCCTTTTTCCGGATTTTAGCCGAGGTTTTACCGTCGGACGGTGGCAGGAGGACGTCGGGCCGCGCATACTAGCGGCGATGTCCCCCTCTGCCGCCGGCGCCGTCACGCTCGACCGCCGCTTTCTCCAGCGCGCGAACGCCCTCTGGATGCCGTACTGGAACCGGCCCGGAGCGTGGCGTTCCTGGGCGGTGTACTTCGGCTCCATGGCGCTCATCCCGGCCTTCAGCCTGTGCGGCCTGTGGGTCAGCAACATGGTGCGCCTGCAGACGGACGCCCTCGTCGGAAAGCAGATCGGCCTGTTCTGGCACCTCCTGCTCCTCGTCACCGTGTTCGGCGTCGCCCGCTCCGCGGTGTACACTCTCCAGAGCTACGCGGATTCAATGCTCCACCTCCACTGGAGGCGCTGGCTCACCGCTCACCTCGTCGAGGCCTATCTCGGGCGCCGCACCTACTTCGAGATCGAGACCCGCCGCATCCTCGACAATCCCGATCAGCGCATCCAGCAGGAGGTCTCGCCGTTCTGCGGCACGTTCGCGAACTTTCCGCAGTATCTGCTGGGCTCCTTCACGGACATGGGCGTTCAGGCCGGAGTCCTCTGGGGCATCTCCCACCCGCTGTTCTGGATGGTCGCGGTCTACGCCGCGATCAAGAGCGTCGTCCTCCTCTTTCTGTACCGCCCTCTCGTCAGGCTGAACTACGACATCACCGTCGCCGAGGCCGACCTGCGCCACGGCCTGCTCCACGTGCGCGACAACGCCGAGACCGTGGCCTTCTACCGCGGCGAGCACGCGGAGCGCCGGCACGTCGACGCGCGTCTCGACACGGCGATCGGGAAGGCGCGGCTCAACGTCGTCTATCAAGTCGTCACGAGCGTCGTCTGGACCCTCCTGGGCACCGGCTGGACCTTGGTTCCGATCCTCTTCTTGGCGCCGCTGTACTTCAAGGGCTCCATCCCATACGGCGCGATCGCCCAGGGAACCGCGGCCGCGGCGATGATGCTCAGCTCCCTCCAGGTCTTCATCAACTATCTTCCCATGGCGGCGTCGGCGGCTCCGGGCGTGATCCGCCTGGCGGAGATCCTGGAGACGGCCGAACGGCCGGTCCGGCGCCGGGGTTCCCGACGGCCCACGCCGCTCATCGAGATCGCGCGGGGACGCCGCGTCGCCCTGCGCGGCGTCACGTTGGAGACGCCCGGAGGCGAGATGAGCCTGGTGAAGGACCTCGATCTCACCGTCGCGGAGGGCGAACACCTGCTCATCGCCGGGCGCACGGGCGTCGGCAAGAGCTCGGTACTGCGCGCCGTCGCGGGGCTCTGGACCCGGGGTCGCGGCCGCATCGAGACGCCCCCCGCTTCGCAAGTGCTCTTCCTGCCGCAGAAGCCGTACATGATCCTCTCCAACTTGCGCGACCAGCTCACGTATCCCTCGTCGCGCAGCCCGCTCTCGGACGTCGGCCTTCAATCGGTGCTGGAGGCCGTGAGCCTCCCCGATCTCGTCGCGGCGCACGGCGGCTTCGACGCCGTGAAGGATTGGGCGCACGTGCTGTCTCTGGGCGAGCAGCAGCGCATCGCCTTCGCCCGGGTGCTGATCGCCCGTCCGCGCTACGTTTTCCTCGACGAGTCGACGAGCGCCGTCGACACCGCGACCGAGAAGCGCCTCTACGGCCTGATGCGCCGCTCGGGGACCACTTTCGTCAGCGTCGGCCACCGCGAATCGATCCACGCCTACCACAAGCGCGCGTTGCGCTTGAAGGATGCGGGCGCCTGGGAGCTCGCGGAGCATTAGGCATGCCCTTGGGGTCCATACCTTACCCCCCTTCGTCACATCAGAAGCAGCCGTATTCGGGCGTAAGCGCGACGATGATCTCGCGGTGGAGCGGGAACTCCTCGACGAGGGCGTTCCTCTTGGCGAGCTCGAAGTCCTTGAACTCGAACGGCGGCGCGACCGTGCAGCCGCACAGGACGTAGCCCGCGCCCTTCGCGGGACGTCCCCCGAACCACCAGCCCGCCGGCACGGCGTGCTGCGGGTTCTCCGGACCGATGAGCACGGTCTCGGCCTTCCCCTCGGGCGAGATCTGCGTCAGCTCGAGGACGCCGCCGCCATGCCAGTGCCATAGCTCGTCGCTCTTGATGCGGTGGAAGTTCGACTTGTCGCCTTCGGCGAGCAAATACAAGATCGCCGTGGACGCCGCGGACCGGTAGGTCTCGCGGTAGAACCCGCCCTCGGGATGAGGCGCGAGCCGGAGCGACGCGGCGAGCTCGGCCGGGGTCAACCCGGGACGACGGCGGGCGCGGGCGCCGGAAGAGCCGGCGCCGTATCGGAGGCGCGGCGGCGCGGATGGTTCTCGTCGGCGGCCGGCAGGTGGTCGACGTAGGTGTACTCGCCGAGGATGGCCTCGTACTTGTCCACGAGCTCGACGGCCTCGCGCGGCTTGAGCGCGCCGGCCTTGACCTGCGCGTCGGCGGCCTCCTTGACCATCTTCACGAGCTCGAACTCGGAGTACTGGATGTCGGAGAGCACGTCGCGGATGGCCTGGCCGCGGATCGTCTCCTCGATGTAGTAGCCCTTGGGCTCCTCGGGGTCCTGGAAGACGTGGACCTCGTTGACGCGGCCGAACAGGTTGTGGATGTCGCCCATCGTCGCCTGATAGGCGCCCATCAGGAAGAAGCCCAGGTAATAGGGCTGGCCGTCGAGCGGGTGCACCGGCAGCGTGCCGCCGGCCTTGCGGTGACAGGCGAAGTTGGTGATCTTGCCGTCGGAGTCGCAGGTGATGTCGACGAGGCTCGCGCGGCGCGCCGGCTCCTCGTTGAGCCGGTGCAGCGGCATGATCGGGAACAGCTGGCCGATGGCCCACGAGTCCGGCAGGGACTGGAACAGAGAGAAGTTGCAGAGGTACTGGTCGTAGAGCGACTTCTGCATTTCCAATAAGTCTTCGCTGACGAACTTGGCCTTGGGCAGGTGCTTGCCGATCTCCAGGCACAGCCGCCAGTACAGGTTCTCGACCTTGGCCTTGTCCTCGAGGCCGAGGTAGCCGAGCTTGAACAGGGTGAACGCCTCCTCCAGGTGCTGCTGGCCGTCGTGGAAGCTCTCCGCGATGTTCTTGGGCGAGAGCGACTTGATCGCCTCGCGCAGCTCGCGCACGACCTGGTGCTCGTCGGGCGTCTCCTTGAGGTCGACGGGCGTGGTGCCGGTCTCGATCGCGCCGAAGACGTTGGCGACGAGCACCGCGTGGTGCGCGACGATGGAGCGGCCGGACTCGGTGACGATGTTCGGCTCCGGGACCTTGTCCTGCTTGCAGACCTCCTTGATGGAGTACACGAGGTCGGCCACGTACTCGCGCAGGGAGTAGTTCATCGAGGACTCGACGGCGGTGTGCGTGCCGTCGTAGTCCACGCCGAGGCCGCCGCCGCAGTCGAGATACTCGACGCCCAGGCCCATCTTGCGCAGCTTCGCGTAATAGCGCGCGCCTTCCTTGACCGCGTCCTTCATCGTGCGGATGTCGCAGACCTGGGAGCCGATGTGGAAGTGCACGAGCTTGAGGGCGTCGCCCAAGCCCTCGGCCTTGAGGCGCTCGGCCACGCCGAGGATCTCGGGCGTGGTCAGGCCGAACTTCGCGAAGTGGCCCGTCGAGGACTTCCACTTGCCGGAGCCCTGCGTCTGCAGCTTCACGCGCAGGCCGATCAGCGGCTTGACGCCGGCCTCCTTGGCCGCGTTGAGCAGCAGCTCGAGCTCCGAGAGCTTCTCGATGACGACGACGACCTTGCGTCCGAGCTTGAGGCCCAGCACCGCCAGGCGCATCATCGACTCGTCCTTGTAGCCGTTGACGATGGTCAGCGCCTCGGAGGGGTTCATCGCGAGCACCGCGACCAGCTCGCCCTTGGAGCCGGCCTCGAGGCCGTACTGGAAGGAGCGGCCCGCGTCGCCGATCTCCTCGACGACCTCGCGCAGCTGGTTGACCTTGATCGGGTACACGCCGACGTAGCGGCCCGTGTAGCCGTTCTCCGCGATCGCCTCGGCGAAGGCCTCGTTGATCAGCGTGACGCGGCGGCGCAGGATGTCCTGGAAGCGGATCAGCACCGGCATCTTGATGCCGCGCGAGGCCACGTCCTCGACGACGTCCATCACGTCGATGGCGCCCTCGGGCACGCGCTTGGGCTGCAAGGTCACGTGGCCCTTCGGGTTGATGCCGAAGTAGTTCAGTCCCCAGCCCTGCAGGTTGTAGAGCTGGTCGGCGTCTTCGATCGTCCAGGATTTAGGCGTTGCCATGAGCGGTTATTATATCATCGATTCTCGACGGAGAATCTCCGCCTCAGTTCGGCGAGAACGGTCCCGGCTCCGCGACGGCGCAGGACTTCGCGAGGCAGGTCTTGATCAGCGCCTTGAAGTCCCACTTGTCGGGATCGGCGTAGGCGGCCTTGTAGGCCTCCACCGCCTCGTCGCGGCGGCCGAGGACTTCGAGCAGCTGGCCGGCGCGCACCTTGTTCCAGACGTCCCAGCGGTCGACGGGACGGCCGACGGTCCCCGCGCGGAACTCGGCCAAGGCCTTCTCCTTGTCGCCGCCCGACGCCCACTGCAGAGTCCCGGTCAGCGCGCGCGCCATGGACATGTTGTTCGGCGCATACCGGCCCGAGCGCACGCGCGCGAGGTATTCATCGGCCTCGCGCAGGCCCTCGGCGTACTGCTTGTTCTCGTACAGCGCGACGACCTGCGCGGAGTGCAGCATCGACGAGTCCGGATACTTGCGGCGGATGCCGTTCATCAAGCGCACCGCGTCGGCGGTGTCGCGCGCGCCGTACTGGTCCTGCGTCTCGATCTCGACGAGGATCAGCTGGGCCGCGGTCTGGGCGAAGTGGCCCTTCTCCGCGACGAGGCGGATCTCCCGGAGGCCTCTCGCGCGGTTGCCGCCGAGCATGATCTTGGCGAGCCAGCCCGCGAAGCGCGGGATGGTGTCGGTGTAGTAGTCGAACATCCCGACGCCGAGATAGGCGTCGTCGAGCTCCGGGTTCGCCTTGATCGAGGCGCGGATGTACTTCATCGAGCGCGAGCCGCTCGTCCAGGCCTTGAGCCACTGGTGCCGCTCCAGGCCCAGCCGCGCGCGCATGCCGTAGCCGGAGCCGAGGACGAGGAGCGCGTCGGCGTCGTTGGGGTGCGTCTTCAGCCAGCGCTCGGCGACGGCGATGGCGACGTCGGTCTTCGCCTCGAAGGACTTGACCAGCGCGTCGTCGGAGCGCTCGGGGCCGTAGATATAGCGGATGAAGTCGGTCGCGGCCGCGCCGAGGTACGCGTGCGGGTAGTCCGGGTTCAGCGCCGTCGCCTTCTTCGCGGCCGCGTCGGCGGCGTCGAAATCCATGCGGTAGATGGAGTCGATGCCGTCCATCACGAGCTTGTCCATC
The DNA here is from genome assembly GCA_035606075.1 of Elusimicrobiota bacterium. Classification (GTDB taxonomy): domain Bacteria; phylum Elusimicrobiota; class Elusimicrobia; order UBA1565; family UBA9628; genus GWA2-66-18. The sequence continues at coordinate 26,977 of DATNGC010000203.1, read as the reverse complement.
TCGGGAGTGAGGGAGGAGGGGCTCGCGAAGGCGGGGGACGCCAGGAGCAGCAGAACGAGTAGTTGTCGCACCGGCGGTCTCTATTCTATCATTGGCGAAGTTCTTTATGAAGGCCCTCTTGGCGAAAGACGGCGCCGCCGTGCTGCAGGAGGTCCCGGTCCCCGCGATCGGCGACGGCGAGCTCCTGCTCGCGCTGGACGCCTGCGGCTTGTGCGGCACGGACGTCATGAAGCTGGACACCCGCGCGCCGCAGGCGATCCTCGGCCACGAGCTGGTGGGCCGCGTCGCGAAGGCCTCCTCCGGCTCCCCTTTCCGCGAGGGCGAGCGCATCGTCGTCTCCCACCACGTGCCGTGCGGCGACTGCCACTGGTGCCGCAAGGGCCAGGAGTCGATGTGCCGCCAGTTCAAGTCCACGAACATCGACCCCGGCGGCTTCGCCGAGTTCGTGCGCGTCCCGGCCCTCCACGCCCGGCACGCCGCGTTCCGCGTCCACGACGACCTCGATCCCGTCGCCGCCTCGCAGATGGAGCCGCTCGCCTGCGTGCTGCGCAACGTGAAGCGCCTGCGCGCCGAGAAGGGCGACGTGATCGGCATCGTCGGCCTCGGGGCCATCGGCCAGATGACCGGCCAGCTGCTGTCGCTCATGGGGGCGACCGCGGTGGGGCTCGACCTGGACCCCGTCCGCGGCGCGCGCTTCGAGCGCTACGGCGACGCCTTCGTCGACGCCGAGCTCTTCGCCGAGGCCGGCCGCAAGGCCGCCGGCGGCCGCGGCTTCGACGCCGTGGTGTACTCGGCCGGCGGTCCCGCGCTCGTGGCCAAGTCGCTGGGCTGGCTGCGCGACGGCGGCGCGATCAACGTCTTCGCGTCCTTCCACCCCGACCCGGTCCTGCCGCTGGACCTGAACCAGGTCTACCACCGCGAGCTCGCCGTGATCAGCTCCTACTCGCCGAGCCTGGTCGACCTCAAGGAAGCCTTCGACCTCATCGCCTCGCGCCGCTTCGATCCGCTCCACCTCGAGCCGTCGAAGTTCCCGCTCTCCGACTTCGCCGGCGCCGTCGCGGCGGTGAAGTCCCGCCGGACTCTCAAGGCGATCCTGGTGCCCGGATGACCGCGACGATGCGCGCCGTCATCTACCACGGGCCGCGCGACATCCGGCTCGAAACAAAGCCTATCCCCGAGCCCGGGCCCGGCGAGGTCGTGGTGAAGATCGGGGCGGCTCTCACGTGCGGGACGGATTTTAAAGCCTACCGCCAAGGCCACAAGGTTCTTCTCGGCGATTACCCTTCGCCCTTCGGCCATGAGCTCGCGGGAACCGTCTTCGCTCTCGGCTCGGGCGTCCGGAACGTGAAAGAGGGTGATCGCGTCGTGGTCGCCAATTCCGCGCCGATGGATGATTGTTATTGGTGCGCGCACGGCCAGAACCACCTCTGCCCGAGGCTCAAGCTGCACAACGGCGCGTACGCGGAGTACGACCGCGTGCCGGCGCACATCGTGAAGCACAATCTCCACCCGCTCGCCGCGGGCGTGCCGTTCGAGGTCGGCGCAATGGCCGAGCCGTTCTCGACGACGATCCACGCCGCCGAGGTCATGGGCGTGCGCGCCGGCGACCTGGCTCTCATCCTCGGCGCGGGCCCGATGTCGCACATGCTCGTGCACGCCCTGCTCGCGCGCGGCGCGCGCGTCGCGGTCGCGGGGCGCTCCAAGGGCCACCTCGAGACCTCCAAGGCGGCCGGAGCCGAGGCGACGTTCAGCTCCGAGGACGGCCCTATCGAAGACCGCGTGCGCGCCTGGGCCGCGGGACGCGGTCCCGACCACGTGTTCGAGGCCGTGGGCAAGGCCGAGACGCACCTGCAGGCCCTCGCGCTCGTGCGCGACGGCGGCAAGGTCTGCGCGTTCGGCGGCTGCGCGCAGGGCGCGACCATCCCGCTCGACCTGCACCGCATCCACTATAAACAGATCACGATCCACGGGGTCTTCCACCACACCCCTCCGCACTTCCGCGAAGCCGTGCGCCTGCTGAGCGACGGCAAGGTCAAGACGAATCTCATCATCCAGGGCGAAGTGAAGCTCGACGACATTCCCAAGTTCTTCGCCGAGAACGCCGATAAATCCATCCCGAAGCGAGTCGTGCGGCCATGAAAGACGCGCAAGTCGCGCTCCTGATCCGCGAGGGCGAGGGGCTTGCCGTCGAGTTCAAAGAACGATACTCCTCCCGGATCGATCAGGACATCGTCGCTTTCGCCAACGCGCGAGGCGGATCAATCCTGCTGGGCGTGCGCGACGACGGAACGGTCAACGGAGAGACGCTGACCAACGACCTGAAAGCAAAGATCAACGATTTGGCGCGCAATTGCAAACCGAGAATCTCCGTCCAATTATCGCAGTCCGACAAGGTTGTCGTCGTCGAGGTTCAGGAGGGGACGGAGAAGCCCTACGCCTGCGGAGACGGGTATTTCAGGAGACTCAACGGCACAACCCAGAAGATGAGCCCGGACGAGCTACGAATCATGTTCCGTGACAACGACCCGGTGCCCTTCGAGGAGCGCAAGCTCAAGGGCTTCCTGGGCTCGGTCTCGACGGCGAAGATCTACGCTTTTATCAAGGAAGCCGGCATCGACATCCCGAAGCTGTCGGCCGACGATTTCCTGCGCAGCCTGAAGGTCGCGGACGCCGGCGGCGTCAATCATGCCGGCATCTTGTTTTTCGGCGATGCCGGGCAGCTTCAGCGGTTTCTGCCGCAGGCCCAGATTTCCCTCATCGCTTTCAAGGGAACGACGAAGGTGCATATCTTCGATCGGCGTGACGTCAGAGACGATCTGCTCATGCAGTTTGACGCGGCAATCCTGTTCATCGAGAAGCATCTCAACGTGCGCAGCGAGATCAAAGGCGTCGACCGGAAGGACATCTACGAGATTCCCCTGGAAGCGATACGCGAGGCGGTCGTCAATGCTCTCATGCATCGCGACTACTCGATCACCGGTACGCAGGTCAGCGTGGAGATTTTCGACGATAGGGTCGAGATCACGAATCCCGGCGGGCTGCCGAACGGGCTTCCGCGAAAAGTCTTCGGAACCGTCTCGGTTCGTAGAAACGAACTGATTGCGGACTTGTTCTCGCGTCTCCATAAGGTCGAACGAGCCGGCACCGGTATCCAGCGCATGAAAGAAGTCCTGGCGGCGGCCGGGCTGAAGGAGCCGCAGTTCGACACGAACGGTTTTTTCAGGGCGATCTTCTTCCGGTCGCCGGAATTTTCGATCGCCTCGGGAGTTGAGGAGAAAGGTTGGGAGAGGTTGGGAGAAGAGTTGGGAGTAAGATTGGGAGAAACCGAGAAGAAGATCCTCCATGCCGTTCTGAATGACAAGCGGGCCACGATCAAGTTGCTCTCCAAGAAACTCAATATCAGCACGACCGCGGTCGAAAACAACATCGCGAGCCTCAAGAAGAAAAAACTGCTCCATCGCGTCGGACCGGATCGAGGCGGCCATTGGGAAGTGACGCTTAAATAGTTTTCTCTAACGCTCATATGAAAATTCCGATCGACCCTGCCATACTAAATAAGAAGATGGCGTTGATTCTATTAGCAGTGGGCGCGGTGGGGGTCGGTATAGGTGAGTTCAACAACATCAGGAGGTTTTTTGCGATAAGAAAGTATGATGATGTCCGCAGCGCGCTCAAACGCTCCAGTCAAAGATATCCTGTATTAAAACCATATCTGACTGCCTACCAGATTCTCGAAGAACTGCCATCCGCGTTAAGCCGCAGCCTCATTAGACAACGAGGACGTGGAGGCAAACTTAACGGCACGTACTATTCGGCCGCGAGCGTCGTAGCGAAGGCAGCCAAACTAGCCGGCGCAGATATCGAATTCCTAAATACGACAGGCCTGGAATTGCATTGCGCGAGAGAACGGATCGAGGCCGGGAATCCCAATGTCGGTTTATATAGGCTCCGATGAGCGCTGACTCTTACGGCTGGACCACTTTAAGAAATCGCCGGTTTATGCCAAGTGCAGCACAATAAAATCAATTCCATCCTATTTTTGAAGCGCGCCGTCATGTTATCAGCGCGCGTCCCGCCGCGCGCGGTCAGCCCGAACCCGCGAGCCGGCTGTGTTCTCGTGAATAACGGCCGAGTCGTCGGCGAAGGCGCGCATACGCGCTTCGGCGGACCTCATGCCGAGGCCGTCGCTCTAAAAAAAGCGGGCATTCATGCGAAGGGGGCCACAGCTTACGTGACGCTGGAGCCCTGCGCGCCGTTCGCGGGCAAAAAGACGCCGTCGTGCGCGCAAGCGCTGGCGTTCGCCGGGATCAAGCACGTGGTATTCCCCTCTCTCGACCCGAACCCGAAGGTCTCGGGCCGCGGTGCCGCGCTCCTGCGACGCGCCGGCGTCCGCGTCGAACGCCGCGCGGAGCTCGCGGCCGAGGCGGAGGCGCTCAACCGCGGCTTCTTCTCGCGCATGCGCCGCGGCCGCCCGTGGGTGATCCTCAAGACCGCGCTGTCGCTGGACGGCAAGGCCGCCGCCGCGTCGGGGCGCTCGCGCTGGGTCACGGGCAAGCCGGCGCGCGACGCCGTGCACGCGATGCGCGCGGAGCTCGACGCCATCCTCGTCGGCGCGGGCACCGTGCTGGCCGACGACCCGGCGCTGACCTCCCACGGCGCGGGGCCGAACCCGCTGCGCGTCGTCCTCGCCGGCCGGCGCCCCCTGCCGCCGACGGCGCGGGTCTTCGACGACGCCGTCCCGACCGTGGTCTACCGCGTGAAGAAGCCCGGCGACCTGCGCGGCGTCCTGCGCGACCTCGCGGCCGACGGCGTCGGCACGCTCCTGCTCGAGGGCGGGCCCACGATCCACGCCGCCTTCCTGCGCGCCGGTCTCGTCGACGAGGCGCGCGTGTTCCTGGCGCCGAAGCTGCTGTCCGGCGCCGACGACCCCAACACGGCGCCGCGCTTGAAAGCGCCGACGATGAAGAAAGTCGGGGACGATTGGCTGGTGGAAGGATTGATCTGATGTTCACTGGAATAATAAGCGTCCTGGGAAAAGTAGAGAAGCGCGAAGGAGCACGGCTCTCGATCCGCGCGAAAATAAAGAAGCCCGACCTGGGAGCGTCCATCGCCATCAACGGCGTCTGTCTGACCGTCGTCGCGACCAAGAATGACGTCCACGATTTCGAGGTCGGACCGGAGACTTGGTCGCGCACGAGCCTGGGAGCGCTGAAGCCGGGCGCTCGCGTGAACCTGGAAACGTCTCTCCGGATGGGAGATGAGCTCGGCGGGCATTTCGTGAGCGGACATGTCGACGCCCCGTCGAAGATCTTAGCCCTCGCCCCGTGGGACAAGGATTTCTATCGTCTTCGCCTGGAGCTGCCCGGCTCGCTGCGCCGCTTCGTCGCGGAGAAGGGCTCGGTCGCCGTCGACGGGATCAGCCTGACCGTGACCGAGGTCGGCCCGTCGTGGTTGGAGATCATGCTGGTGCCGCACACGCTGTCTCACACCAACCTCGGAGGCCGCAAGACGGGCGACCGGGTGAACCTGGAGATCGATCCGCTCGCCCGCTACGCCGTCAACGCCGCCCGCACGCTGAGGAGCCGCCGATGAAGCCCGCGAAAGGATTCCACCGGATCGAGGACGCCGTCGCCGACGTCCGCAAGGGGCGCATGGTCGTCGTCGTCGACGACCCCGACCGCGAGAACGAGGGCGACATCGTCATCGCCGCCGAGAAGTGCGGCGTCGCGGCGGTCAACTTCATGGCGGTGCACGCGCGCGGCCTCATCTGCGTGCCCATGCCCGCGGCGCGCCTGCACCAGCTCAAGCTCGGGCAGATGGTGGACGCGGCGAACGTGCACGGCCCGGGCGCCGGGCGCGACACCGCGTTCACGGTCTCCGTCGACGCGAAGAAGGGCACCACCACCGGCATCTCCGCGAAGGACCGCGCCGCCACGATCGCCGCGCTGCTCGACTCCAAGACCAAGCCCGAGGACTTGATGCGCCCCGGCCACGTCTTCCCCCTGCGCGCCAAGGAAGGCGGCGTGCTGGTCCGCGCGGGACACACCGAGGCGGCCGTCGACCTCGCGCGCCTGGCGGGCCTCAAGCCCGCCGGCGTCATCTGCGAGATCCTCAACGCCGACGGGACCATGTCGCGGACCGCGCAGCTCCGCCGATTCGCTCAAAGGCACAAGCTCAAGATCGTGACCATCGCCGACCTCATCGACTACCGGCGGCGCATGGACCGCCTCGTCGAGCGCAAGGCCGCCGCGCGCCTGCCCACGCGCTGGGGCGACTTCACGATCCGCGTCTACGAGGAGCAGCTGACGGGCAAGGTGCACCTCGCCCTGATCAAGGGCGACGTCGAGGGCGCCAAGGGCGCGCTCGTGCGCGTGCACTCCTCCTGCGTGACCGGCGACGCGCTGTTCTCCCAGAAGTGCGACTGCGGCCTCCAGCTCGAGGCGGCGCTCAAGCAGATCGCCGCGGCGGGCCGCGGCGTGCTCGTCTACCTCAATCAGGAGGGCCGCGGCATCGGCCTCATCAACAAGATCCGCGCCTACGCGCTGCAGGACAAGGGCCTCGACACCGTCGAGGCGAACCTGAAGCTCGGGCTCAAGCCCGACCTGCGCGAGTACGGCATCGGCGCGCAGATCCTGGCCGACTGCGGCCTGACCACGATCAAGCTCCTCACCAACAACCCGCGCAAGATCGTCGGCATCGAGGGCTACGGCCTCAAGGTCTCGGAGCGCGTCCCGCTCCAGATGGCCTCGACGCCGCACAGCGCGCGCTATCTGCGCACGAAGAAGAGCAAGCTGGGGCACATGCTGGAATTCCAGGAGGCCCGTTGACCGTGAAAAAAGTCGCCGTCGTCGTGTCGCGGTTCAACGAGGAGGTCACCTCGCGGCTGCTGGCCAGCTGCCTGAAGACCTTCAAGGCCGAGGGCTGGACGGACTCCCAGCTCAAGGTCGTCCACGTCCCCGGCGGCTACGAGCTGCCCTGGACGGTCAACGAGCTGGCGCGGGAGGGCGGCTACGCGGCCGTCGTGGCGCTGGGCTGCGTGCTCAAGGGCCAGACCTCCCAGAACGACCACATCTCGCGCTCGCTGGTGCAGAGCCTGCACCGCATCTCCGTCGACGCGCGCGTGCCCGTGATCCTCGGCGTGATGACGCCGGCGACGTGGAAGCAGGCCATGGCTCGCACCAAGGGCTCGCTGGACCGCGGCAAGGAGGCGGCGCTGGCCGCCCTCGAGATGGTGGCCCTGCGCGAGGAGCTCGCCCGTGGGTAGGCGCCGGCTGGCTCGCGAGATCGCGCTGCAGACGCTGTACGTGGCGGACGTGTCGCGCACGCCCGCCGAGGAGGCCTTCGCGATCGTGACGCGCCGCGAGGGCGGCGAGGCCGACGCGGAGACGCTCGCCTTCGCGCGCGACCTGGCGCTCGGCGCGCTCGGCAGGATCGAGGAGCTCGACGCGACCATCCAGGCCCGCGCCGAGAACTGGGCGATGAACCGCATGGCGGCCGTCGACCGCAACGTCCTGAGGCTCGCGGCCTTCGAGCTCACGTCCCGGCCCGAGACGCCGCTCGGGGTCGTCATCGACGAGGCCATTGAGATCGTGCGCAAGTACTCCACCGAGGAGGCCACGCGCTTCGTCAACGGCGTCCTCGACGCGCTGAAGGCCGTGCGCGAGGAGCCGAAGCCGAAGAAGGCGAAGGCCAAGAAGCCGGCGCCTCCGCCGGAGCCCGAGCCTTAGCGGAACGGCATCGCCATCAGCGACCAGAAGCCCAGGGCCTCGGGATCGCGGTACCCCTCGAGGCCCGGCGCGACCGAGCCGGGATCGTCGGCGCGGAAGGTGTTCATCAGGCGGTCCCAGGCGAAGAACGTCGCGTAGTTGGAGTTGGTCTGCGCGGCGTTCGAGGAGTGGTGGATGAAGTGCTTCTCCGGCGTCATGATGAGGCGGCTCAGCGCGGTCTCCCATTCGGCCGGAAGCTTCAGGTTGGCGTGCTGGGCCTGGCTCCAGAGGCGGTCGAAGACCTCATAGACCAGCGTCGCCGCCATGGTGGGTCCGAGCAGGGCGATCCAGAACATGCCGGGCAGCCAGTCGAGCACGATCTCGCCCGCGTGCGTGCGGAAGAAGGTGCTGTAGTCGAAGTGGATCTCGCTGTGGTGCACCTTGTGGAAGCGCCAGAACAGCGGGACGTGGTGGAAAAGCCGGTGGTTGAGGCAATTGGCCAGGTCCAGCGCGACGAAGCTGACCGCGACGTTCCGCCAGCCGCCGATCCCCAGCCAGCGCAGCACGCCCCAGCCTTGGACGTGCAGGAAGCCGCGCATCGAGGCCTCGGGCGACGACGTGACATAGGTGGCGGCGGCGCCGCTGACGACGCCGAAGGCGAGGTTCGTCCAGAAGTGATAGACGGGCGGGCCCGGGCGAGGGCGCTCCTCCCGGCGCCGCGCCGCCGCGGCGAGCAGGACGCCGCCCAGGGGCAGGGCGATCACCAGGGCCGATGCCGCCCCCGAGACGCCGCGGAACGCGTCCGCCATGGGCCACCTCCCCCCCCCGCGTCCATCTTAACGCGGACGCGGAGCCGGATCGATGGACGCCGCGTCAAGCCTTTTCTCCTTTGGTAAGATGCCCCTCGTGGCGAACCCCAAGAAGAAAAGCGCCGCCGCCGAGGCGGCTTCTCTCCGCGAGGAGATCCGCGAGCACGACCGCCGCTACTACCTGCTCGACGCGCCGACGATCTCGGACACCGAGTACGACAAGCTCATGGCGCGGCTCAAGGAGCTCGAGGCGGCGCAGCCGGAGCTGGTCGCGCCGGATTCCCCCACCCAGCGCGTCTCCGGCGGCGTCTCCTCCGACTTCAAGCCGGTCCGCCACGCGCGGCCGATGCTGTCGCTGGACAACTCCTACTCCGAGGATGAGATCCGCGCCTGGGACGAGCGCGTGCATAAGAACCTCCCGCCGGGCGAGGCCCCTTCCTACCTCGTCGAGCCGAAGATCGACGGGCTGTCCTGCGCGCTGACGTACGAGAACGGCGTCCTGACGCGGGCGGCCACGCGCGGCGACGGCGAGACGGGCGAGGACGTGACGGCCAACGCGCGCACGATCAAGGCGATCCCCCTGCGCCTGCGCGGCGAGGTGCCGGACAAGCTCGAGCTGCGCGGCGAGGTGTACATGACCTTCGCCGACTTCGAGAAGATCAACGAGGACGAGAAGGCGGCGGGGCACGAGCCCTTCGTGAACCCGCGCAACTGCGCGGCGGGCTCCCTGCGGCAGAAGGACCCCGGGATCACGGCGGCGCGCCGCCTGCGCTTCACCGCTCACTCCTACGGCCTGTGGGAGGGCGCGAAGGAACCGGCGTCCCACGCCGAATTCCTCGAGCGCTGCGCCGCGTTCGGCATCCGCGCCAACTCCTTCGAGCGCTTCGACTCGATCGACGGGGTCGTGGGCTGCTTCTCCCGCTTCAAGGACAAGGTCATGCCGACGCTGGCCTACGCGGTCGACGGCTTGGTCGTCAAGGTGGACTCCTTCGCGCAGCAAAGGCGGCTGGGCTTCACGGCGCGCAGCCCGCGCTGGGGCGTGGCCTTCAAGTATCCGGCCCAGCAGGCGAGCTCCGTCGTCGAGGACGTGGAATTCTCCGTGGGACGCACGGGGGCCGTCACTCCCGTGGCGAAGATCAAGCCGGTCTTCTGCGCGGGGGTCACGATCTCCTCGGTCACGCTGCACAACTTCGAGGAAGTCCGGCGTCTCAAGCTCCGCATCGGGGACACGGTGCTCATCGAGCGCGCCGGGGAGGTCATCCCGAAGGTCGTCAAAGTCGTCAAGGAAGGAGAGAAAGTCCGAGCCATCAAGGTTCCCGCCAAATGCCCCGTGTGCCGCAGCCCGCTGGTCCAGGAGGAAGGGATGGTCGCATGGCGCTGCGACAATCCTTCCTGCCCGGCCCAGCTGCGGCGCACGCTCGAGCACTTCGCCTCGCGCGGTGCGATGGACATCGCGGGGCTCGGGGACTCGGCGGTGGATCAGCTGGTCGAAAAGAAGCTCGTGAAGGACGTCGCGGACGTCTACACGCTCACCAAAGATCAGCTCCTCGACCTCGAGTTGTTCGCTGAAAAGAAGGCGGAGAATTTGTTGACGCAGATACAGGCGTCCAAGGACAAGCCGCTCGATCGGGTGATCAATGGCTTGGGCATCCGGCAAGTCGGAGAGAAAACGGCTGAACAGCTGGCCGAACGATTCGATATAGATGAGATGCTCAAGGCAAGCGAAACGGATTACCAGTCCGTGGCCGACATCGGGCCTATCGTCGCGAAGTCGATCCACGAGTTTTTCTCGTCGGAAGCGGGGCGTTCCCTGGTCGCGCGGCTTCGCAAAGCGGGAGTGCGCATGCCCAAGCCCGAGCGCAAGATCGCGGCCGGAGCGCCATTTGCGGGCATGAATTTCGTCTTCACCGGAGCGCTCTCCCTCTTCACTCGCGAGGAAGCCGAGGAGAAGGTGAAGTCGTTGGGAGGCAAGGCTTCGGGCTCGGTCTCTTCGAAGACCACGTACCTCGTTGCCGGAGAAGCCGCGGGCTCGAAGCTCAAAAAGGCAGCGGATTTAGGCGTCAAGGTGCTGACGGAGAAGCAGTTCCAGGAGATGCTGCCGTGAGCCCGCGCAAGGAACGCGACCGGCCGCGCGTGGCGCTGCTGCACGTCGCCGACCGGACGGGCATCGTGGAGTTCGCCCACTCGCTGCTCGACCTCGGTTTCGAGCTCGTCGCGACCGGCCCCACGGCCACGGCCTTGCGGCAGGCCGAGGCGCGGCACATCTCCCTGTCGGAGCTCACGGGCGAGCGCCTGCCGGCCGACGCGCTGGGGATGCTTCACCCGAAGATCGTGGCGGCGATCGCCGGGGAGAAGCCGACGATCGACTTGGTCGCGGTCAATTTCTACCCGCTGGCGCAGGCGACGGCCGACACCTCCCTGTCGCTGGAGGAAGTCCTCACTTACGTCGATCCGGTCGGCCCCACGCTGCTGCGCGCGGCGGCCCGGAACTTCAAGCAGGTGATCCCGCTCTGCGATCCGGACGACTATCAGCAGGCCGTGGAGACGCTCAAAGCCTACGACCGCATGCTCCCCGACCGCCGGCAGACGTTGGCCGCCAAGGCGTTCCACTACGCCGCCTACTACGACTCGACCGTCGCTCAGTACCTCGGCGGCAAGTGGGACAAGCTTCCCGACGAGGTCGTGGTCGCGCTCAAAAAGAGCTCCGATCTCCGCTACGGCGAGAATCCGCACCAGAACGGCGCCTTCTACGTCCTCTCGGGCGCGCGGCCCTGGGGACTCAACGCGGCCCAGCTCGTCTTCGGGAGGCCGCTCGTGTACGGACACTATCTCGACCTGGAAACGGCTTGGGAGCTGGTCACCGCGTTTCGAGAGCCGGCGTGCGCGATCGTGAAGCACGCGGTGCCCGCGGGGTTCGCGACAGCGGAAGATTTAGCCAAGGCGGCGAGCCGCGCCTACGCGGGCGACCCGCGGGGCTGCTTCCGCGGCACGGCGGCGGTCAACCGGGAAGTCGACGAGGAAGCGGCCTCGTTCTTCGCCGAGGAGTTCGTCTCCTGCATCGCGGCGCCGGAGTTCTCGCCGAAAGCCCTTCGTCTTCTCAAGACCAAGAAGGACATCCGCCTGGTGACGCTCCCCTCCACTCTCATCGCTCCCAGCGAGCTGGACCTGCGCGCGGTGGCGGGCGGGATGCTGGTGCAGGAAGTGGACCAGCGGCCGTTCATGGGCGAGCCCAAGTCCGCGGCCAAGCGCCCGCCGACGGAGCGCGAGGCGGCGGGGCTCGTGGTCGCTTGGCACACGGCGATGCACGCGCGCACTCACGCGGCGGTGATCGCGCGGGGCACGTCGATCATCGGGGTGGGCTCGGGGCAGACGTCGCGGCTGGACGCGGTGCGGCTGGCGCTGGTGAAGTCCCAGGAGCGTCATCCGATCCTGGCGGCGGGCGAGCCTCTGGTGATGGCCTCCGACGGGGCTCTCACGTCCGAGCACGTGCACGCGGCGGCCGACGGCGGGGTCACGGCGATCATGCATCCGGGCGGGGCCTCGGGCGACAAGGACGCGGCTGAGGCCTGCGACCGGCGCGGGATCTCGCTGGTGGCGACGGGCGTTCGCCACTTCCGGCATTGATGGCGGATTGCTAAACTAGTCGCGCATGATCATCACTCGCGAGCAGACGGTCGTCACCTTCAACATCTTCAGCGCGAAGCTGACGGCCCAGGACATCGAGGCGCGCACGGGCTTGAAGCCGGACGACTTCTGGAAGACCGGCGACGTGCGCGGGGCGTTCGGGGCGAAGGAGAAGGAGCACGGCTTCATCCTCCAGTCGAAGTCGCGCATCACGGACTCCCTCGACGACCATCTCAAGGAGATGATCAAGCGGCTGGCGCCCTACGCGCAGAAAATCGGGGCGCTGGCCGGCGAGTGCAAGATCGAGATGTCCTGCCAGATCCACCGCAAGCAAGGTCCTCGGCTCAAGTTCGAGCGCGACGACCTGCGCTGGCTGGGCGTGATGGGGGCGCGGCTGGACGTGGACGTGCACATCCTCAACGAGCCGCAGAAGCCGGCCTCTCCGGGCGCGGGCGGGTCAGGGGGTTCGGGCGGGACGACAGGGTCCGGGACGACGACCAATCCGGGGATGTACCAGGGCTGAGTTTTATACGTAGATTGCGCTAATCGACGTATAAAATTTTACTTCGGGACTTTGACGCCGTCCATCTCGGGATGCTGCGGGAAGCTCAGGCGCATCCGCTCCATGGCCTTCCTCACGATCTTCACGGCGGCCAGATCGCGGGTGGCCTTATTATCGGCGCCGATAACGTGCCACTGAGACCACCACGGGGTGGTGCGGGCGATGATTCCGTGGCGGGCCTTCACCCAGAAATCCCAGTTCTTGCGGGTCTCGTGGTCGGAGATCTTCCCTTTCTTGTCCGCGGGACTCTTCCAGCGCTTGTCGGGCTTCTCCAGGCGGTCCTGCAGGCGCCGGTACTGCTCGTCCTTCGACATGTTCAAGTAAATCTTGACGATGGTCACGCCGCGAGCGGCCATCTCCTTCTCGAAGTCCATGACCTGCTTGTACCGGGACTCGATCTCCTCGTCTGAGAACATGGCCTTGGGGTTGTCCGCATCCTTCTTGTGCAGGTCGCGCATGACGGTGGGGACGATGATGTCCTCGTAGTGCGAGCGGTCGAAGAAGACGATCTTGGATTCCCCCGCCTGCGGGGCTTTCCTCTTCGTTCTGGCGAGGAAGTGCTCGGCGAACTCCTCGGGGGTGGGCTTCTTGAACTGCTCGGTGCGGGTCCAGGAGGGGTTGATGCCGCGGAAGGCGTCGACGACGCCGCCTTTGCCGGCGCTGTCCAGGCCGTCGACGATGACGAGCACGGCCTTCTGACCGCCGGCGTACATCTCCTTCTGCATTAGGCGGATCTGTTCGATCTCCTCTTGGCGCTGCTTCTCGGCTTTCTTCTTGCCGGGGCCGTCCTCGACGGTGGGCAGTGCGGAGAGGTCGACGCCCTCGCCGGGGGCGGCGGTGGAGCCGTCGAACAGTGCATTCAACTTGGCGGCCTGCTTGGCAAGGTCGCGGCGCTCGGCGGCGGGAGCGTGCTGGATGGTCTGGTGGAGCTGCTCGAGAGCGGTGGCGGCCTTCTCCCCCTTCTCGGTGCCGGCGGCGCGGGCGGTGGCGGCGAGGGCCGGGAGGGCGGTCTGCGGGACGGCCAAGGCCTCGACGAGGGCGGCGCGCGCGGCGAAGGCTTCCGGGGCGGCGGCGATGGGCGCGGGGGCCACGGTGGCGGCGAAGGCGTGCGGGAGGGCCATGGGGGCGGCGGAGAGGGTTTGGGTCTGGAGGGTCAGGGCCTTGAGGAAGGCGCCGCTCGGGATGACGGGGACGATGGGCGAGACGGGGGCGACGGCTCGTTCGACGACTTGGGCGTGGGCGGGGACGGAGAGGATGGGAGCGCACGCCAGGAGGACGGCGAGAAGCCTACGCATGGCTTCAGTTTAGCGGGGTTTTACGAGGGGTGGCTGGGCCCTTGGGGAACGATGTGACAGGAAAAGGTCCTAGGGCGCTGCCCTTTTGCTTAGGTGGCCTATGACAGCATTAATGAGACGAACAATGCCCGCAGCCAATAGGAACGAATTTAGAAGGCATCCGAGCATGACGAGATCCTCTGTCCAGTTGATTGGAACGTCCTGGATGGGAACGGCCGCAGGCGGCTCGGGAAGCTTACTGGAAAAATCCATGGGACCACTGATAGAGGTTACGGTCGTGGCATGCTGATCAAACACGTGCGGGCAGTACCTCTTTACCAGCGCGCCTTCGACAAGGAAAATGAATGTTCCGAGAAAAAGCACTATGGCCACGGCCACCGGCAAACGAACGCGCGCAGGACCGATCTTGCTCATGGCAGCGATGGCGTGAATTCGAGAGCTCGTTTCACAACATCGGCGACGGACTCCCTTGTAATTCCGCGGCTACGGCAGAAGGCGGATTCAAGCCATTTCGCAAGCAGCTTAGCACCTTTGCTCGAATTGCACGAAAAGCAGCATAGGGCGATATTCTCACGCGTAACAATGCGAGCGTCATTGACGATGTGCTCCCAGGTCGCGAGCGACTTCCGGCTGGACTTTTGAAAGGGGACACGGCAATAAACACAACTCGTGTCCCGGGCAAGGACCTCGACTTCAAGCCATGGCGGGATGTTCCATCTGTTCATGAATCACGCTCAACGTCTATTCTGCTGGGAGGCTTTTTCTATAAGTCTCGTTAGAGCATGGATTGTCGCCAGGTAGTGATAGAACATCCAACTAAGCCAGATCGGCTTGTCATATGCGGTCTTCTGCTTCGAATTGTGGTGACGAATTCCGAAATTGTTCGCCAAGTCGAACAACTCAGCCTCATCCTTCGTCGTTAGAATTTTTCTTGCGCGAGGCCTCAAGAATTCCAGGATATCCGCGAGATCACGAACGGCATCGCGGCGATCATCTGAGGTTGCGTCTCGCCGTCTGAACTTGTCGATAGCAGCATTCATTCTTGCCAGAACATTTTCGGGGTCGGCGGGCGGCGCCGGTGCACGCTCCAGGTCGCCCAAGCCTCGCGGAGCAAGCGAAACGATTTCTCCGTTAGCTGTCAGCTCATATCCGATCTTGTAGTCCCGGAGAATTTCGTTCATTGAGGCGCGAAATTCCTTTTGTCCAGCTTGCTGATCAAAGGTCTCGTAATGCCAACCACACTCGTTCCAGGAATGGAAATTTCCCCCGATTGGTCTCGAAACACAGTCATGTAGCAACTCGATCACATCGAAGAGATCGCCCTCATCGTAGTCTTTGATGTTCTCGGCGATCGGCCATATATCATGCCGTCTGAGCTTGTTGAAGAAGAACGCCTTAATATCTGTACCCGCTCGGCCGGGAATGAGACCAGCATCTACACAATTATGGCCAAACACTTCTTGGAAATATCCGCGCTCCCAAAACTGTGAAAATGCAGAGTCAGCCAAATACTTAATGCCATTAAGATCGAGACGACCGCCGGTGGGGTGCTTACCGGCGCGTACTGAATAATAAGCTTTCTTCATTATCGGGACGTCCCAATGCCGCGCTCTTCTTTCACCTGTTCGAAAGATTTATTGCTGGCTAAAGAGATTGTCAATAAATTCGTCGACCTTCGTGGTTTTGAATTTCACTGCTTCATACAAATCCCATATCACTCGATTGCGGGGAAAGCTCCACCAGGAAAGCCCCTTGGGATCCGACACTTCGAGAGCAATGCTGTCTTCCCAATGCCATTCGTCCTCGTCAGTATATGACCGGAATCGGTAGTGGTATAGGCGAAGCATCCTATCGTCTTTCTTCGCTACATACATCACCCTCACTACTTTATTCCCATCCTCCATCGTATCTGGAGATGGATCCATAGCTGTCCAGATCAATTTCCCATCCTGTGTTAATTTCAAGAAGAGAAACATGGCCCGGGCCGTTTTGTTTTCCTGGGTCATTCGCGCGGCCTCCATTTCATGTCCTCACCAAGATTATCCAGTTCTTCTTCGATTCCAACCAAGCCTAGATATATCGCGCGAACTTGTTCGCGGTCGCAGACCGTCTTCGCATTGAGTATTGCGCCGATCTTAGTTACTAGAGAAGAAACGCTTAGCGCCTGTTTTGGGCTCAGCTTTGGGATGAGATTTTTCAGATTCGCATCGCACTTCTGCATCTCGGCATCGATTTCGTGGCGCAACGCAGCCAGGTCTGTCTGGTTGAGCAGCTTAGAAAGGGTCGAGCGGTGACCGCGAATCTTTTTTTGCAGGTCTGGGAGCCTGGCTTGAGCGAGGTAGTCTTGCTGTATGCGTTTTACCTTGACCAACACTATGAGAGTGAAAATGAAGCCAAGGACCGAACAGATATTCGCAGATAAAGAAAAGCCTTCATTTGCTGTCCACGATCGCCCTGTCGTCGGCGATCCCAGTTCTACTGACGTGATTGTTCCTGTGCTCATTAGTCGCAAGGAGTCTAATGACCGAACGGCGTCCCTAAAACGAGAAACTGCAATACGATGATGGCGATATAGACTACGGCACCAATACCCGCGAAAAAGAGGACGACGAACATGCCGCGCTGCCACTTGGGGAAAACCTGCTGCGGATAGACCTCGACAGCCTCCGCCAAGCATTGATCACTTCTCACAAGAACGACCTCAGGCAAATTCATGTTAATTGAGAGTGATTCGATGTTGAGGTATTCATTCGGCGCAAGACTGCCGAAAAGCAGGCTGTAGCGCTTGTCGGCTTCAATCCTCTCGTCAAAATGCCGGGGTGGCCATACATTGATGTATTGCGGCTTCCAGTTAAAAACGACTTCGACTCCAGTGGCAGTCACCTGTCCCGTGTTTCCAATCAATTTAGATCTTGTATGAGCGGTCTGAGTCGGCTGGATGATCTTTCCTTCCGCATCCTTCAATGGCTCATGGACAAGGAAAGTAAAAGTATGGGGAATCGCTTGAACCAAGCGAGCCTTCGCCTGGAAAATAGCGTTAAGAATCAGTGATACAAACGGGACCGCCAGAGCGACCAGTTCCTTGCCATAGTTTCGAACGAATTCCATCAGTCACCTCACTAATGCCCTTATCAGGCACAGCGGAACGTAATCTTGCTCAGATTGTAGAGGGGATATTGAGATTTCGCCAGGTTGCCAACGAGTCAGCAAGTCTCGCGTTAGATGCTTACGCGGCAACGACCAAATCCCAGCACTCGTTGGCGTGCTTGAGCAGGTCGGTCTCGGTCTGAGCGCGGCGCACGAAGTCCTGCACTTCCTTGGACTTCCACGCGGCGCCGACCTTAGGCCAGGCCGAGGCAAGTGACTCCGTCTTGAGGTCGGCCACGGCGAACGGCAGAGCGTTGAGCAGCTTGGCGCGCCCGTTGGGCACCACCAGCACCATCGACTGAGGACTCTCGGCCCGGGTCTTCATCTCCTGCTGAATCCCCCACGGATACACCGCCAGCCTCGGCCCCTTGAGCGCCGCCGCGCCCGCCTTGAGCCCCATCACCGCCTCTGCCCAGTCCTCGTCCGAGCAAGCCAGCGTGTCCCAAGCGTGCGCCGCGCGGCCCAGCCGCATCATCGGCCCCGTCACGAACGTGCGCACCCCCGCCTTCGTCGCCTGCTCGTAGATAGCGACGGCGTCTTGAACGTTGATCCGCGTCGGAATGAACACCAGCTCGGGCTCCAGCCCGCGCTTCGCGAGCCGCTCCAGAGCCTCCCACGCCGGCTTGTAGCCCGAGCCCGGGCGGAGCTTCTCGTGAACCGCCTGAGTGGCCCCGTCGATGGAGATCTGAACGCAGGCGATGTTCATCGCCTTGAGCCGGTCGCAGGCCGCATCGTCGAGATCGAGCCCGTTGGTCTCGATCTTGATTTCGACCTTGCCGGCGGTGAGAGTCTCGAAGATTTCCCACACCCACGGCGAGGACATCGGCTCCCCGCCCCCGAACGCCACGTACGCGATCCCGTTGGAGACGATCTGCCGCGTCAGATTTAAGGCCTGCTCCCGGTTCATCTCGTCCTTCCAGATGAACTCCTTGCCGGACTCCTCACAGCAATGCAGGCACCGCCCCGTGCAGTTGTTCGTCAGCTGCCAGGCAAGAAAGAGGGGGGCGTGGTAGTCGCCCACCGCCGCCCCCCTCCGGTCCGTCACGTGAACCGAATGTACGGCTGAGCCATCACGCGCTCGGAAACTTCCTCGAGAGAGGGAGTCTCCCAAGCGAGCTTGGGCTGAGCCTTCACGTCGGTCACGGTCTTCTGGTCGTTCATGTATTACTCCATTTTGCCGGTCAGACCACCACCGGCAAATCGCTGTGCAACGAATCCAAAGAGACCCACTGATTAGCCTTCGCCGAGAACGCCGGGTCCGCGGCGAGATGCGCGAGGCCGTTGCGCACGCGAGGATCGCTCCACGCCGAGCGATACGCGTCCCACGCCTCGAGAAACGAATGCTTCGTCAAATCTGAGCAAATGTAAGGGAGCGGCGCTGTCACTTTTACGCGACCATCGGGAAGGACGAGGAGCGTCCCCGAGGGCTCCAGCTGCCGCCCCTTGAGCTCCTCGTTGAGGGAGAAGGGACGGAAGCACAGCTCGAGCTTGCCCGCCAGCTCCTTTTCACGGCGCTCCAACAGGCAAAGGAAATCTTTATACTGCTCGGGAGACGGCTCGAGCTTGTCCCAGAGCTTGGCGGCCGTCCCCAGCCGCATCAGCTCGCCCGTGTTGAAGCGGAACGCCCCCAGCTCCAGCGCCAGGTCGATCACCGCCGAGGCCTCGTGGATGTTGAGCTTGGTCGGCGCGAACGTGATCTCGAGAGGAAGCCCCGCGGAACGCACCGCCCGGCAGGAGTCGAGCACCCGGGACAATTCCCCCCCGACCCGCTGCTTGGCGAACGTCTCCGGCGTCGCCCCGTCGATGGAGATCTGGATGGAGCGGATCGCCAGCCCTTCGACCGTGGAAACGTCGAAGGAGCGCCCGTTCGTCTCGATCTTGAGGAGAACGCCCCCGTCGGAGAGCGTCTTGCACACCTCGGCGAAGTGCGGCACCAAGGTCGGCTCCCCGCCCACGATCATGGCGTAAGGAACACCCGCCGCGACGATCTCTTGGCAGAGGGACAGCGCCCGCTCGCGCGACAACTCGTGAGGCAGAGCCTTCCCCGGCGCCGAGTCCGTGCAGCAGTGCAGGCAGGCGAGGTTGCAGTCCCGCGTCAGCTGCCAGGTCACCATCGTCGGAGCGGCGAAGGAGTCGATTCTCATCTTAGGCTCCGAACGCCACCGCCAAGGCGAAGACGGCCGTCGTGAGCGCGTAGCATTGGACGATGCGCATCACCGCGGGCACGAACAATCGGGGAGTGTCCCAAGTATCTTGACCGGCCTTGAGACTCAAGTACCAAAGAGGGGTTCCCGCCGCGGCCGCGAGCACCGCCGCTCGCGGAAAGATGCCCGCGACCGCTCCGCCCGCACAGACCAGCAGTCCCAGCCCGGACAGCGCCAGGTAAAGGTAGCGGCCGTTCTTGCGGCCCAGGCGAACGACCAGGTTCTTCTTGCCGACGAGTCGATCCTGATGGAAGTCGGGGATATTATTGACGGTGGCCAAGCCCATGATGAGCAGTCCCGGCACCAGCGAGGCCAGCAAAGCGCCCCACGAGAAATGGTGAGTGTGCAGTTGGACCGACCCGAGCACCATCCAAGGTCCATAGGAGAGCCCGATCACCGTCTCCCCCAGTCCGCGGTAGACCCAGCGCACCGGCGGGCCCACGTACCAGACCGCCGCGGCGCCGCCCAGCAGCGTGTAGAGCACCACCGGCCAGCCGCCTTCCCAGGCTAAATACATCCCTATCGCCGCCGCGAGCGCGAACGCCGCCACCCCCAACGAGAACATCCATTCCGGGATGTACTCCTCGGCGTCGGGATTGAACACGCGATCCGTCCCCATCTTGGCGTCGAAGTACTCGTTGAAGCTCTCCACCCCGACGACAGACAGGAAGATGCCCAAAAGCCCGATCCAGAAAACGCCGGGCTTGAAAGTCTTCTCGACCCCGTACGCCCACCCCGCTCCCAGAAGATACGGGAGCAGCCCCGCGTACAGGAAGAAGCGGTAGCGCACGACCGAGGCGACCTTCATGATCAAGGTCTGCTCGGACGGCGCGTGGGGCGCGGAGAAGACGTCGGTCATTTCGTGCCGACCTCCTCCCACTGGTGCAGCCTCGACACGATGGTGGGATCTTCGGCCAGCCGGTCGATGAACGTGCTGACGCGCGGGCTCTGCCAAGCCGTCTGGAACTGCTTCCAAACCTGGCCCAGCGTGTCGGTCTTGAGATCGCCGCACGTGAACGGGAGCGCGTTGATCAGCTTGACCTTTCCGTTGGGGAGGATGATGAAGAGAGCGGCCGGGTTCTCCAGACGATAGCGAAGCTCTTCCAAAAGCCCCATTTCGTGGAAGTAAACCCGCATGCGGCCCTTGTACTCCTCCGTCTTTTGCTTGAGCGTCGCGAAGAACTGAGGATAATCCGCTTCGTCGGGAGCGGTGATGCCCCAAGTCCGCACGGCGTTCCCGGTGAACATCAATTTCCCGGTGTAGAAAGAATAAGCCCCGATCTTGTGCGCCAGATCGACCGCCTCGCCGATCTCCTTGATGTTGAACTTGGCGGGAACGAAGTTGATCTCGATGGGAACGCCCGCCTCGCGCAGGTTCTTGATGCCGTTGAGCGCCTCCTCGAAGCGCCCGTGCACCCGCATCTTGTTGAACGAAGCCGTGCTCGCTCCGTCCAGCGAGACCTGAACGGCTTTTACTCCGAGGTCTTTGAAGCGCTTGCAGTTCTCCGGCGTAAGATAGTGACCGTTGGTCTCGATCTTGAGCCCCACCCCGCCCTTCGTGATCCGCTCCACCATGCCGAAGAAGTCCGGCCGCACCATCGGCTCGCCGCCGGAGAACGAAACATACGGGACTTCGTTCTTCACGAGCTGATCGATGATGTTATAAGCCTGCTCGGTCGTGAGCTCGTCCTTGAAGGCCTTGCCCGGGCCCGACTCCTCGATGCAGTGGAGGCAGGCGAGGTTGCACTCGTTGGTGATCTGCCAGGCCACGTACAGCGGCGCGGCGAGGTCCGAAGTGCCCGTCTGGTCCGGAGAGGGAGCGGTCTGAGTTTCCATTGATGCCTCGAGACGGATTTTTTATTCGACGACGAGTCCCTTCTCCTTGAGCTGGGCGAGGAAGGCCGAGGCCTCCTGCGCCATCTTGCCGGACGGGTCCTCGAACTTCTCGGAGAGCTTGGCGACCAGGTTCGCCGCCTCCGCGCCCGCGATCACCTCGCGGACGACGGCCGCGCCGGTCGGGCTCAGCGTGTACACCTTCTCGGAGCGCGTCTCGAACAGCACCGCGCCGAACTTCTCCTCACGGAACTTCACGAATGGAGCGAGCTTCATGATTCCCTCTCTATGGGCGACGAGGCAGGAGTTGCTGTCCCACGTCTCGCGCGCCGCGATCTCTTCCATCTCCCGGCGCACCTTGCGCCGGCTCGCCTCGTCGGCGGGATCGGCCTGCCGGGCCTCCGCCTCCGTCACGACGAAATCCCCGCTCTTCCACGCCTTGCGCAGAAGCGCTTCGTACGACACGGCTAGAACTCCCTCTTGGCCATGATCTCGACGAAGAAGCCGAGCTCGGCCGCCTCGGCGCGGCAGGGCAGCTTCTTGATCATCGAGAGCATCGAGTCCACGAGCTCGCGGCCCATCTTGCGCGTGCGCGCGATGTGGCCGCGCTCGTTGAGGAACTGGGCGATCTTGGCCTTGGCCGCCTCGGCATCGCCCGGAGCGGACTCCCACAGCTTCAGGAACTCGTCGCGCGACGCGCCGTCGCACAAGGCGTAGATGCACGGCAAAGTGAGCTTGCGGTTGACCAGGTCGGCGGCGGAGTCCTTGCCGGAAACCCGCTCGTCGAGCGTGTAGTCGTGGATGTCGTCGACGATCTGAAGGAGGATGCCGGCCGCGCAGGCCAGGCGCGGCGGGTCGGCTTGCTCGTGCGGGAAGGGGCTCAGCTCGGAAAGGACCGCGCCCGCCCACTCGAACAGCGCGCCGGTCTTGCGCGAGGCCACGCCCATGTAGGCCTTCTCGTCGATCTCGAGGGAGCCCTTGAGGAACTCCTCCTGCAGCTCGCCGACCGTCATCTCGCGCACCGTGGTGACGAGAAGCCTCGGGGCGTTCGGGGAGATATCGATGGCTTCTTCGAGCCCCTGCGAGAAAGCGAGGTCGCCAAGAAGAAGGCCCGTCGTGGTGCCGAAGATCTTGTTCGGAGTCGGGTGGCCGCGGCGCAGGTCGGCCTCGTCGACGCAGTCGTCGTGGAGCAGGCTCGCGTTGTGCACGAGCTCCATGGCCCGGGAGACGCCCTCGGCCTTTTCTTGATCGACGCCCAAAGCGCCGGCCAAGAGCAGGGCGAAGCGGGAGCGCAGCATCTTGCCCGGCCGGGAGATGTGGGCCGCCAGTTCCTGGCCCACCCGCCCCTCGATGCGCCGCGCGCGGGACTCGAGCCCGGTGCGCACGCGGGCCAGCGAGTCCTCGACTTTCAGCAACGAAATCGCCATGGGGGACATGATTATACTACGCCTTATGACCCATCGCCTTGATCAACATCAGGACCTTGGGCATGACGGCGTTCCTCTCCTGCTCGGCCAGCTTCCCGAGCACGAAATCCAGCGTCCGGACCAGCTCCAAAAGCTCCTTCATCTTCTTGCGGAAAGCGGCGGCCTCGTGCCCCTCGCCGGCCTCGCGCAGGCACTCCTGCAGGGTGCCGATCACCGGCTCGATCTCCCGCTTCTTGCGCTCGCGGGCGATGCGGCAGCACATGTTCCAGACGTCCTTCTCGCTCTCGAAGTACTCCTTGCGCTCGTGGCCCACCGAGACCCGCTTGATCAGCCCCCAGTCGGCCAGCGCCCGCAGGTTCATGTTGGCGTTGCCCCGACTGATGGAGAGCTTCTCCATGATGTCGTCCGTGGACCAGGCCGTCTCGGTGGACATCAGCAGGGCGTGGATGCGCGCCATGGTCTTGTTGATGCCCCAGTTGGAGGCCATGTCGCCCCAGGCGGAGACGAAGCGCTCTCGGGAGGCCTTGAGACCGGCGGATTCGGCGGGCGGCGCGGCGTGCTTCATAAACTTTCAGTATTTCCTGAAAGTATGATACACCCGATCATTCACCGTGTCAAGTGTGGAGATGTAACTCTTCGCGCGAAGAGTTCTTAACGCCTGGCACCGACTCTGCGTACGCGGAGTTCTACAAGCCCGACACCTGCAGATGTTGACGGCTCCAGCACCAGGCGAAGACGATGACGAGGTACAGCCAAAATGTCGTGAAGGCGATATGCGCGGCGGTCTCGAAGCGCTTTCCCCGCCACAGGGCCGCATCATACACGAATAATTGAATCAGGAGCCTCGCGGCCCAGAAGACCGTCAGGCCCGCGCAAAGCGGACCGGCGAGCGGCGTCCGCGAGGTGAGTTCCTCGGCCCAGAACAACGCCAACGCTCCCATGAGTCCGACCGTCAGAGCGATGAAGAAGGCATGTACCAGGAGGACCTGGCGATTAAATGGGGACAGACGAGCTGATTCTCCTCGCCAGTCGAAACGCCGCGCGATCGGCTCGTGCGCGAACGCCAGGGCGATGAGGAGTCCCCCGGCGACCCGAAGATTCAGCAAGAGATAATTCATGCCTTGCTCCAAAGCAGCGCCCGCACGAACGGCGTGATCGATCGCTCCCGCTCGAACCGCAGCCCCGCGGCCCCGGCGCAGCGCCGCCACTCCCCCTTCGGCTGGAAGTGGAGGAAGCCCGGCCCGAAGGCGAGGAAATTCCGCCAGTCGCGGGCGTGCTCGACGACGACGAGCCGGCCGCCTGGCGCCAAGGAGTCGCGGATCGACGCGAACATCGCCTCGCGTCCGGCGGGCGAGCGGATCTCGTGCAGGGCGAAGATCGCCACGACAATCTCGTAAGCCGCGTTTGCAGCGGGAAGCGACTGGAGCGCCGGGGCGTCTGGAGGGTTCTCGGCACGGGCGCGACGGATGGAGGCGCCGCCGACACCGGGCGCGCCGTACAGATCAACGACCGCCTCGGGCGGCCGCGGGAAGGCGCGCCGGAGCGCGCCGTGCGACGAATCGAAGCCCGCTTGGATCATGGCCCACGGGCCCTCGGCATATCCGATCCAGTCGACGAGCCAATCCCAGTGGCCCAGCGGCGAGAGATCGTAGATCCAGTGCGAGACGGCGACGGAGCCGATGGACCAGTAGGCCGTGACCGCGAGCACGACCAACGAGAGCCGGTCGCGCCGCCACAGGCAGGCCCCGCAGACGGCCACCGCGACCGCGTACATGGGCCAGTTGAACCGGATGATCTCCATGGCCCCTTCCCAGGACTTCGAGGTCTCGCTCTCCGAACTCACAGCGGCTCCCTCACGCCCTTCTTCCAGCGATAGGGGATGCGCTCGATGAAGAAAGCGTTGGCGAGAAGCGGCTTGCTCGCAGCGAAGCGCGAGTCGTCGAAGAACGTGGCCTTGTTAACGGCGACGTGGACCGGCCGCGGCAGCCAGTTCTCGCGTACGCCCTCGATGATCACCAGCGAATGGGTGGAGGCTTCGTAGTCGAACGTGAACGGGAGCGGCCCCGCGAAATGGCGCGCGGTCTTCCAATCGGGAAACGGAGATGCCCGGGGAAGAACGGCTGCGTCGCCTCCGACATATGCCTGAAGCGAGAGGTCGGCGACCGAGCGGGGCGTTCGGATATCGAGATGAAGGATACCCCCGCTCCGGGAGGAGCGCACGTCACAATGCTGATAATTGTAGTGCGTCAGCGCGTTCCCCGCGAGCGTCATGAGGCGGCTGTCCGTATCGCTGCGAAGAATCCTCAATCCGCGCAGAATCTGCCCGTTGGGCCGCACGCGGCGGGCGAACACGCGGTAACCGGAGAGGAAGAAGTCGCGCCCGAGAAACGCCGGCGTCCCCACGGGCCGGAGCCCGCGCGTCTGGACGAGCGCGATGGCCAGGAAGCCGAAGTCGCCGTAGACGTCGAGTTGCAGCCCCGGCGGAAGGAGCGGCTCGAGGACCGCCTTCGGAAACGCGTAGGTCAAAACGAGCGAGTAGTCCAAGAAGGCTTGGATCGGGATGGGATGGCGCTTCAGAGCCGCGATCACTTGAAGCCCCACAAGAAGGCGACGGCGAGCAGCGCCGCGTTCGCGACGGGCATCAAGACCGGGAAGAGAAGCAGGTCCCGCGCGCGCCAATACTCGAGCGAGTTCATCGTCGCGACGACGGCGGCCTGGGCGAGGGCGCACAATGGCCGGTGCGCGCCGCTCAAGATCCACGCGGCCATCGCGATCTCCGCGAGACCGACGAGGCGCGTCACGGCCGGGGCCGGACCATCGCCGAAGAAGCGGGCGACGATCAGTCGATGCCGGGGGACCAGGCCCGCGACCTTAGCCCCGAATCCGTTCGAGAACCAGACGGAAGCCAACAGATAAGCCGCGGCGCGATGCACCCGCAGAGTGTAGTCCGCTCGCGGGATTTATCAAGGGGCGCTAGATGATGCCGAGCTCGCGCCCGACCTTCCCGAACTTCTCGAGCGCGAAATCGAGGTCCTTGGCCGTGTGCCCGGAGCTCACGATGGTGCGCAGGCGGTCCTTGCCGCGCGCCACGATCGGGAAGCAGATCGACAGCGCGAACACTCCCTCCTCGAACAGGCGCGCCGAGAAGGCCTGCGCTTTCTTGGTGTCGCCGATCATGACCGGCGTGATGGGCGTCTCGGAAGCGCCCGTGTCGAAGCCGAGGGCTTTCAGCCCATCCTTCAGATGCCGCGCGTTGGCCCACAGCTTCTCAATGCGCTCGGGCTCGTTCAGCATGACGTCGACGGCGGCCGAGCAGGTGGCGACGACCGACGGCGGCATGGAGGACGAGAACATGAAGGGGCGCGCGACCGAGGTCAGATAAGCGATCAGCCGCCTCTCGCCCGCCACGTAGCCGCCCACCGAGCCGACGGCCTTCGACAGAGTGCCGATCTGGATTTGAACGCGGTCGCTGAGTCCGAAGTGCGACGGGGTGCCCCGGCCGTTCTTGCCCATCACGCCGGAGGCGTGCGCGTCGTCGACCATGATGAACGCCCCGTATTTCTCCCCCAATTCCACGATCTGAGGAAGAGGCGCGACGTCTCCATCCATCGAGAATACGCCGTCCGTCACGATCATCCTTCTGCGAGCTCCGGAGCCTTCCTTCAAGATCGCCTCGAGCGCCTTCATGTCCTTGTGCGGGTAGATCTTGCGCACGGCCTTGGACAGCCGCCCCCCGTCGATGATGGAGGCGTGGTTGAGCTCGTCGGAGATGAGCAGGTCCTTGTCGGAGCTCATCAGGCTCTGGCAGCAGGCCACGTTGACCGTGAAGCCGGACTGGAACGTCAGCGCCGCCTCGGTGCCCTTGAACCGGGCCAGCTTCTCCTCGAGCGCGAGATGGATGTCCATCGTGCCGATGATGGGCCGCACGGCGGCGGTCCCGACGCCGTTCGCGTCGATGGCCGCCTTGGCCGCGGCCTTGAGCTTCGGGTGCTCGGTCAGGTCGAGGTAGTTGTTGGAGGTCAGGTTGACCACTTTCTTGCCGTCCACGACCGAGACCGGCGCCTGCATGCCGCTCACCACGCGCAGCTTCACGAAGCGGCCTTCCGACTTGAGCTGGGAGATCTCTTCGTCCAGGAAATCCATGATCATGGCCGCATTATAGCTAGAATAACCGCGTGACCTCGCGCCGCCTCGACGCGTTGACGCTCCTTCTCCTCGGCCTGGCCGTCGCCGCCGTCGTGACCCATTTGGCCCGCCTGCCCGCGCTCACGAGCGACGAGGCCTGGCTCGGCCTGTACGCCCTGCGCTCGCGCGGCCTGCCCTCGCCGCACGAGATGAACACCTACACCGGTCCGCTGTACGGCCTGTTC
>DATNGC010000202.1:0-2193 GCA_035606075.1 Elusimicrobiota bacterium | reverse complement strand
CGTCTCGTGGAACAGCGTGCCCGCCAAGCCGGTGCCCTTTTCGTCCATGCAGGGGCCGACGTTGAGGATGCGCATCTCGCCGCCCGAGCCTTCGACCTTGCGGTGATCCGCGCAGAATTGGCTCTTCGGGTCGTAGGCGGGGCACGTGATGTGCACGGGATTGGCGCGGAGGAACGTCGTGATCTCCTTGGCCCACTGGGGGTTATAGTCGGCGAGACAGCCGCCTTGGGAGACCGGGAGGTTCGGAGAGAACTTGCGCGCCGCCGCGTCGAGCGCGGCGCGGAACTGCGCGGCGGTGAAGCGCTTGTCGCGCAGGCAGGAGGCGTCGACGATCCAGCCGGCGGGATGAACGTAATCCCGCCCCGCGTCGCAGTCGGCGCCGCCGGATTGGCGGCACAGTTCGCCGAGCGCTCCGGCGCGCGCGAGCGCCGGGGCCAGCGCGGCCGCGAGGAGGAGAGCGGCGGCGGCTTTCATGCGCTCAGCGCGCGTTCAGCCAGGCGCGGATCGGGGCGTAGGTCGGATCGGAGTACAGGATCCGCGCCGTCGCGGCGGCGAGCGAGTTGGCGACGGAGTTGCCGCCGACGGGCACGTCGCCGTTGACGTTGACGTGGTCTCCCGAGCCCCAGCCGACGTTGACGATCGTCCCGTAGCCCGTGAAGATGTTGCCGCTGGCCGCAGCCCGCAGAAGCAGGCTCGTGAAAAGGCTCTGCGTCGCCAGATCCGGCGCCGCGGCGGCGGTCGCGCCGCCGCGGGTCTTCAGCTCGAGCAGCAGAGGCGCCGACAGGGACGGGAGCATCGCCGACACGCGCGCGCGGTTTTCCCGAATCTGCGCGACGGCCTGAGGCGCCCAGATGCCCCGCTGCTTCTGCACTTGATAAGGGAAGGAGGGCTTTTCCACGTGCGGGGCGTGCCAGCCGAGCACGGCCGGGCCGACGAAAGTCGAGAGGCTGGCGGCGAGCGCGGCGCGCACGGCCTCCGGCTGGATCTCGGGGGCGGGGACGGGCGCGGGGCTGTCCGCGGCGGCGGCTTTCGCGGCGCCGTCGAAAGCGAGGCGTCCGGCGTCCGCCGGGGCGGGAGCGGCAGGACCGTCGGCCGGAGCGGCGAGCGCGCGCAGCGCCGGCAGCGCGGGGGCGGCGGGAACGGCAGAGACGGCCGCTGCCGCGGGAATTGCCGCGGGCGTGGCAAGCGTGGGGGCGGCGAGCGCGGCGGTCGGCGCCAGAGCCGGCGCGGAGATCGGCGCTGCCGCGAGAGCGGAAACCGACAGCGCGGCGGGGGAGAAAACCGCGGAAGCGGCGGCGGGCGCCGCGAGCGCCGCAGGAGCGGAGGGAACCACCGGCGCGGTCAAAACCGCGGCGCGGGCGGCGAGCGGCGAGATGAGAACGGCGACGGCGAGAGCGTGACGCATGATGGGACCTCCGAGGACTCGAAGGTAGCAAGTCCCGTGATTTGGAGGATGGGCCGAAAGCCCCCTCTTCCCGACGGCAATAGTCCCAAGGGATATTCCAGCACCGCCCTGGCGACCTCTCCCGATGTTTGTATTGAAACGGGTGGCACGGTTCTGATTTTCCCGTTACAATCGACAAATTCCTGGCCGTGCTTTACGGCCCAGCGAACTCACTCTTTGGCCAGCCTGACTGATCAATACCACTTCGCCAAGAGACCAGCTTCAGGGATCTCACCGTCAAATATGATTTCCACCCGGACTGGGTTCCCGTCCGGCCGGTCCTCGCTTCGGTCATCGAGAGGAAAGGAGCTCGTAGGAAACGTTAGCCTGCGTCTTGCCTCGGCACGGGGCATTTGCTTCAATGGCGCCATGAACCTCATCCCCCAAGTCATCGAGCGCGCCACCCAGGGCTCCGTCATCGGCTACGACATCTACTCGCGGCTGCTGAAGGACCGCATCATCTTCGTCGGCGGTTACGAGGGCGAATTCACCACCGATTCCGCCAACACCCTCATCGCCCAGCTCCTGTACTTGGACTCCGACGACAACACCAAGGACATCAACCTCTACATCAACAGCCCCGGCGGCATGGTCACGGCCGGCCTGGCGGTCTACGACACGATGCAGTTCATCAAGTCGCCGATCACCACGATCTGCATGGGCATGGCCATGAGCTTCGGCGCCGTCATCCTCGCGGCCGGCAGCAAGGGCAAGCGCTACGCCCTGCCGCAGTCGCGCATCATGATCCA
>DATNGC010000201.1:0-2730 GCA_035606075.1 Elusimicrobiota bacterium | reverse complement strand
GGCCCGCGCGGAGTGTACGACGAGGCCAAACGGTTCGCCGAGGCCTTGACCATGGCTTACCACCGGTCGCACGGCGTTCCGGTCCGGATATTGAGGATATTCAACACCTACGGCCCGCGCATGCGCCTCGACGACGGGCGCGCCGTCCCGAACTTCCTGACGCAGGCGCTGACGGGCAAGCCGATCACGGTGTACGGCGACGGCACGCAGACGCGCAGCCTCACGTACGTCGACGATCTGGTCGACGGCATCGACCGGCTCCTGCGCTCGAGCATGACCGGACCGGTCAACATCGGCAACCCGAACGAGAAGTCTCTGCTCGAGATCGCCGAGACGGTCAAGCGCCTGACGAAGTCGCGCTCGAGGATCGTGTTCCGCGGGCTGCCGCAGGACGACCCGAAGGTGCGCCGCCCCGACATCGCGCTCGCGCGGGCGAAGCTGCGCTGGTCGCCGAAGGTGGAGCTCGAGCCGGGCCTGCGCCGCACCATTCCGTACTTCCGCGAAGCCCTCTGAACCCCGTCCTGTCCGTCGTCCTTCCCTGCTTCAACGAGGAGGGAAACGTCCGGCGCTACGGCGCGGAGCTGCTTCCCGCGCTCGACGCCCTGGGCGCGCCCTACGAGGCGTTGATCGTCGACGACGGCTCGACCGACGCCACGGCCGCCGCGGCCGCGGCGCTGGCCGCCGGACGCTCCGCGGTGAAGGTCGTGCGCCTTTCGCCCAACCGCGGGCTCGGCGCCGCGCTGCGAGCGGGCTTCGCGCAGGCGCGGGGCGAGTGGATCGCGACGCTGGACGCGGACCTGACCTTCCGGCCGGCGGCGCTGAAGGATCTCTTGTCGGCCGCGACGGCGGCCCGCGCCGACCTGGTCGCCGGCTCGCCGTACCTGCGCCCCGGCGACATGGCGGGCGTCTCGTGGCGGCGGCGCCTGCCCAGCCTGATGCTCAACGCGCTGTACCGCGGCCTGTTCGGCCTGCAGCTGACGTCGTACACGCCGGTGTTCCGGCTGTATCGCGCCGCGCGCCTGCGCGAGCTCGACCTGACCGCCGAGGGCTTCGAGATCAACGCGGAGATCGCCGCCCGGGCGCTGCTCGCCGGCTGGACGGTCGCCGAGGTCCCGGCCGCGCTCGAATGCCGCACCGCCGGCGTGTCGAAGCTGCGGCGCGGCCGCGAGCTCGCGCGGCACGCCCGGCTGATCCTGCGCCTGCTGGCCGCGGCAAGTTCGCGTTGACTCTCCGTCCTCGATATTCGACAATCGCGGCGTGAGCCAGCCCGGCACCCTCGAACGCCCTTTGGCCGTCGCCGTCGTCGGCGCCGGGCCGTCCGGCTTCTACGCCGTCGAGGCCCTGCTGAAGTCGCCGGGCGTGCACGTGCGCGTCGACCTCTTCGACCGCCTGCCGACGCCTTACGGCTTGGTGCGCGGCGGCGTCGCGCCCGACCACCAGAAGATCAAGTCGGTCACGGCCGTCTACGAAAAAACGGCCCTCGATCCGCGCGTGCGCTTCTTCGGCAACGTGAAGCTGGGTCAGGACCTGACCGTCGCCGACCTGCGCGCGCACTACGACAAGATCATCTACGCCGTCGGCTGCGAGAGCGACCGGCACATGGAGATCCCGGGAGAAGGTCTCGCCGGCTCGCACTCGGCCACCGAGTTCGTGGGCTGGTACAACGGGCATCCCGACCACCGGCACCGGAGCTTCGACCTCTCCTGCGAGGCCGTCGCGGTCGTCGGCGTCGGCAACGTCGCGATGGACGTGACGCGCGTGCTCGCCTGCGACCCCGAAGCGCTGGCCAAGACCGACATCACCGGCTACGCGCTCGATGCCCTGCGCCAGAGCAAGGTCAAGACGATCTGGCTGCTCGGGCGCCGCGGGCCCGCCGAGGCCGCCTACTCCCCGGCCGAGATCGAGGAGATCGGCGAGCTCACGACCGCGGACCTCGTCGTCGATCCGGCCGAGGCCGCCGTCGAGCCGATTTCCTCGGCGGAGCTCGCGGACCCGGCCGTGAAGAAGAAGGTCGAGTACGTCCAAAAGCACGCCGCTCTAGGGCCGGGCTCGAGGGAGCGCAAAGTGCGCCTGCGCTTTCGCGCCTCGCCGGCCGAGATCGTCGGCCAGGACGGACGCGTCGCGGCTTTGCGCATCGAGAAGAACAAACTCGTCTCCGACGGCAAGGACGGCGTGAAGTCCGTCGGCACCGGCGAGTTCGAGACCCTGCCCGTGGGCATGGTCCTGCGCTCGGTCGGCTATCGCGGCATCCCCGTGCCCGGCGTGCCGTTCGACGACAAGGCGGGACGCATCGCCAACGCGGCGGGGCGAGTGACCGACGGCCCCGGCGGCGCCGTCGTCACGGGCGAATACGTCGTCGGCTGGTCCAAGCGCGGCCCGTCCGGACTCATCGGCACCAACCGAGCCGACTCCGTGGCGACGGTCTCGCTGATGCTCGAGGACTGGAAGGCGGGCAAGCTCGTCCAGACTTCCCCGAACGCCGATCCCGCGGCCATCGTGAAGCTTCTCGCCGCGAAGTCCGCCGCCGTGGTCAGCTTCGCCCAGTGGAAGGCGCTCGACAAGCTCGAGCTCGCCGCCGGCGCCGCCCGGGGCAAGATCCGCGAGAAGTTCAGCCGCGTCGAGGACATGATCGCGGCGCTCGACCACGGCTCCGGCCTCCCTCCAAAACGCGAAAATAACTGATTAAATTCAAGCGCAATTCTATAACGCGAGTTATTTTGAATTCGGAGG
>DATNGC010000200.1:0-2030 GCA_035606075.1 Elusimicrobiota bacterium | reverse complement strand
CAGCGCGTAGGGCGACAGCGGCTGCGGCCGCATGTCCTCGCGCTTGGGCAGCGCGGCGGCGTTGCCGTACACCGACGACGACCCGGCGAAGACGACGCGCTTGACGCCGGCGTCGCGGGCGGCCAGGAGGATCTGCAGCGTGCCTTCGACGTTGGCGCGGTTCGACGAGGCCGGATCCTCGACCGAGCGCGGGACGGACGGGATCGCGGCCTGATGCAGGATGACGGCGGCGCCGGCCGCGGCGCGCCGGGCGACGTCGGGATCGGCGACGTCGCCCTCGATCACTTCGGCCGAGCCCGCCGGCGGCAGGTTCTGCCGGCGACCCGTCGAGAAGTTGTCGACGATTCGAACGGTCTTCCCGCGCCGCAGAAGTTCTTCCACGAGGTGCGAGCCGATGAATCCCGCACCGCCGGTCACTGTGTACGTCGCCACGTCACCCGCTCCATCCAGGCCTCGATCACCCATCACGCCGAAGAGTGTTCCGCCGCAGCGTGCCGTAAGCCGAATCCTGTCCACCTTCGCTCCGCCTTTCGGCGGAGCTACGGCGTGACGACCATTCCTCTAGGCCCGGCATTACTGGCGGGCTCGAGCGGCCTACCCGGAGGCTTCGGACGGGCCGTCCTCTCTCGCGTCGATCGGCGTGAGCCGACCGCGCGTGTCGCCTCCCTATTTGGCCTTGCTCCGTGCGGGGTTTGGCCTGCCATCGACCTTGCGGCCGACGCGGTGCGCTCTTACCGCACCTTTTCACCCTTACCCTTCGACTCGCCTCTTCGAGGCTCGCTCCGCGCAGGCCCCCCGACCCGAACGGCGCCGGATCGATCCCACGCGCACGATGCGTGAGTGGGCCTGCCTTGAGCGAGCCCCGAAGGGGCGAGTCGAAAGGCGGTTTGTTTTCTGTGCCACTTTCCTTCAGGTTGCCCCGACCGGGCGTTACCCGGCGCACTGCCCTCTGGAGTTCGGACTTTCCTCCCCCGCCTCGCCGAAGCTCGCGGTAAGGCGAGCGAAGGCGGGCAACGGCGGTCATCTGGTCCACTACGGCGGAACCCGGCGATCGTATCACTCAGCCGTCGGTTTCCTGGGTGATGCCGTACTGCTCCAGCTTCTTGTAGAGGTTGCTCCGCGGCGTGTCGATGACGTCGGCTGTCTTCGAGATGTTCCAGCCGAATTCGCGCAGCTTCTCGACGAGGAACTCGCGCTCGGAGACTTCCTTGAATTCCCGGAGCGTCGAGGGACGCGCGCTCGTGGGCGCGGCAGCGGGCCCGTTGCTGGCCGCCGGAGGGCCCGGCGGCGCGGCCGCTGGCGCAGCGCCGCGGTTGTCGGGCCGGACCGTCGATCGCACGTCCTCGGCTTCGACCACGTCCCGGTCGACCATGATGAGCAGGCGTTCGACCGTGTTGCGGAGCTCCCGGATGTTGCCACGCCACCGCGCGTGCGACAGCGCATCGAGCGCCCCGGGTGAGAACCGCGCCGGCCGGCGGTTGTTCTCGCGAGTGAACTGCGCCGTGAAGTGCTGAACGAGCGCCGGGATGTCCTCGACGCGCTCGCGGAGCGGCGGCACCGAAATCGGAATGACGCTCAGGCGGAAGTACAAGTCCTCGCGGAACCGTCCCTCGGCGATCTCGACCTCCAGGTCCTTGTTGGTCGCCGCGATGACCCGCGTGTCGACCTTGATCGTCCGCGCGGAGCCAAGGCGCTCGACCTCGCCCTCCTGGAGCACGCGCAGGACCTTGGCCTGGGTCTTCGGACTCATGTCCCCGACCTCGTCGAGGAAAATCGTCCCGCGATCCGCCATCTCGAACTTGCCGGTCTGCTTCTCGGTCGCACCGGTGAACGCTCCGCGCTCGTGCCCGAACAGCTCCGACTCGATCAGCTCTTCAGGGATCGCGGCGCAGTTGACCTGAACGAAGCGCTCCCGCGCGCGCAGGCTGTTGCGGTGGATGGCCCGGGCGATCAACTCCTTGCCGACGCCGCTCTCGCCGAGGATCAGCACCGTCGCGTTCGTCGGCGCCGCGCGCTGCACCTGCTCCATG
>DATNGC010000199.1:0-12426 GCA_035606075.1 Elusimicrobiota bacterium | reverse complement strand
GACAAAGCCGAGACGATCGAGCATGCCTTGATCCCGCTGCAACAGGCCTGATGCCCGAGACCGCGCGACCCGCTCTCTCCGGCCAGGCGCGCCGACCTGATTGGGCCAGCCAAAACGCGGGCCCGGCACTCCTCGCGCTCGCCTTCCTATTCCACGCCGACAAAATACTCCTGGGCCCTTGGGCGCCCGTTCGCATCCACGACGTATTCAATTCCGATTACTTCCGCTATAGCGCGATGGGAGAGCTCCTGTCGCGCCACGGGCTCTTCTCCTGGTTCCCGCAATACACGGGCGGCATCCCAGCATACGCATGGCATCACACGCCGTTCTTTGCTCTCTGCGTCCTCGCCCGCTTACTGCCGATCTGGTTCATCTACCACGCGATGGTCATCGGATTGATGGCAGCCGCCGGCTGGGGGATGTACCGCTTCCTCTCGGAGCGGATGGGCCTGGCCGCCCGGACGGCCTTCCTCGGCGCTGCTTTTTTCTCTCTAACGTCGCAGATTCAGCCCAACTGCATCCCGGAAACAGTGTTCAACTATGCCTTCCCGCTCTTCTACGTCTGCTCGCTCGACGCCTGGGAGAACCGCGAAAAGCCGGTCCGCGCGGCCGGACCGTTCGCCGTCGTCTCGGCGATCCTTCTCCTCTCCTATCCGGTCCTCACGCTCCCTTTCTACGCGCCTCTCCACCTCGCGGTGCTTTATCTCTTGGACGAGCGGGCGATCGCGCGCCGCGCGGGCGCGTCCGCCTGGGTCATCCTTCTCTGGCTTGGCTACGCGCTCGCCTGCCTGCCAGTCCTCTACTCACTCTGGCGCTACGCGCCCGAAGCGGCGCGGCATTTCAGCTCCACGTGGCCCGACCTGGCGGCCGCCGCGGGACTCCCGCTCGTAGCCGGACGTACCCTTCTGACCTCCTCAGCCTCGACGTTGACGTTCGCTCCCCTGGCCGCGCTGCTCGCCCTGAGACCGCGCTCGCCACGGCCGCGGCGGGCGCTGGCCTTGTGGGCCGCCCTTCTGGCGTGCAGCGCGTTCTTCGCCTCTCCCCTTTCCAGCGTGCTCGCGGGAACGCCGTTGTCCAAGATGGACCTTTCGCATCTGTCGTGGACCTTGCCGTTCACCGCCACTCTGGCGATCATCCTCGGGGCCGATGAACTCGAACGCCGCCCCGAGAGGCGGACCGCGTGCGGCGCCGCCTTCCTGGGGGCGCTCGGACTCTTGGCCGTCTTGACCTGGGCGAGGGAAACGACCGTCGCGACGCTCCTCCTGAACCTGGCCGCGGCGCCCGCGCTGGCAATGGCGTTCCCCCCCGATGCCGCGCCGGACCGCACGCGCGCGACCTGGGCCACGGGACTCGCCGTCGTGGTCGCGATCGCGGCGATCCGCACCTATCGCCTCGCGGGAGACGAGCCGGAGCGGACCATCTATCGGGCGGGACTTGAGAACTACTCCTTTCTGCGGCGTCTGGCCACCGAGCCGGGAGGACCCTGGCGCGCAGGAGTCATCTCCGGCTTCGAGCCCGGCGTTCTGGCCGGCTACGGCTGGGAAGCGCTGGATGGACGCGGACCGATCATGAATCGCCGGTACAAGGAGTTTTTCCGTCTCATCGTCGCGCCGGAGCTGACTGATCCCGCGCGCGCGAAGTTCTTCGACGAATATTGGTACGACCTCCACCTCTCAAACGGCAGTACGGAGCCGCGGTTGAATACGGCGCTCTTGGCGCTGGCGAACGTGCGGTTCTTGATCTCCGACGCGCGCGAGGCTCTCCCCGAGTTGGCTGCCGCTTCCGAGAAGATTCGCGTCGAGCCGTCGGACACTCTGGCGAGGAGCAAGGGCTGGCTCGAGGCACTCGCCTTCCGATCTCCCCGAGCGGGAACCTTCATCGAACGCGCGATCTCGGCGAAGAGCTACCGAATCTACGCCTTGCGCGGCGCCTTTCCCCGTGGCTTCCTCGTTGAACGTGCCGCGATCCTGCCGGAAGACAAGGACGTGCTGGACGCCCTGTCCCACGCGTCGATCGACGATCTCCGCCGCACGGCCTTCTTCTCCGCGCGGGACAGAGAAGATTCCGCGCTGGACGGCTGGACCCGTTCGCGCGCCTCCGGCGGCCGGACGAACGTTTGCCGCTTGATGGAGTATGCTCCGGACCGCGTCGCGTACGAGGTGACACTGTCGCACCCCGCGATCCTCGTGGTCACAAACAATTTCAATCCCGACTGGAAAGCCTTGATCGACGGCGCTCCAGCCCGGATTCTACGGTCGAACCACGCCTTCCAGGCGGTGCTCCTGCCGGACGCCGGCGAGCACCGCGTCGAGCTTGTCTTCCGTGATCCCGCGTTGGCGGCGACGCACTGGGGGATCATCGCCGGCAGCCTGCTGATCTTTCTGCCGCTCGTCGGGGCGTCCCGATGGAAATGATAGAATCACGAGTCCGCGGAGGAATCCATTGAAGGCCACCCTCGTCGTCCTGACGCTCAACGAGATCGACGGCATGAAGACGATCATGCCCCTCATCAAGCGGGAATGGTTCGATCAAATCTTGATCTCCGACGGCGGCTCGACGGACGGGACGATCGACTGGGCGCGCGCCAACGGCTACGAAGTCCACGTTCAGAAAAAGAAGGGCATCCGCTTCGCCTACCTCGAGATCCTCGATCAACTGCGCGGCGACGTGATCCTGACCTTCAGCCCGGACGGCAATTGCCCCGTCGACGGCATCCCCAAGATCCTCGCGAAGATGCAGGAGGGCTACGACCTCGTCATCGGCTCGCGCTACGCCGAGGACGCCACCAGCCAGGACGACGACGCGCTGACGGCATTCGGCAATTGGCTGTTCACGCGAACGGTCAACCTCCTACACGGCGGACACTTCACGGACGCGATGGTGATCTACCGGGCCTTCAAGCGCCAATTGATCTACGACCTCGACCTGCACCGCGACGAGTCGTACACCCTTCCCGAGCGGCTTTTCGGCACGGTGATCAGCTGGGAGCCTCTGATGTCCGTACGGGCGGCGAAAAAGAAGCTGCGCATCGGGGACGTCCCCGTCGGCGAGCCCGCGCGCATCGCTGGAGAGCGGAAGCTCCAGATCTGGCGCTGGGGCGCGGCCTACTACTTTCAATTTTGGCACGAGCTGATTTACTGGCGCTGAACCGTCCGCCCTGCGTCTCCGACGTGACCGTTTCGTAGTATAATTATCGTCAGACCTCCCGGCGTCCGACGAGAGCCCCCACTCGACCCATGATCATCAGCAGAACTCCCTTCCGCATCTCCTTTTTCGGCGGCGGCACCGATTATCCGATCTGGTACAACGAGCACGGCGGCTCAGTTCTCGCGACGACGATCGACAAGTACTGCTACATAAGCTGCCGCCACTTGCCGCCGTTCTTCACGCATAAGAGCCGGATGGCTTACTCTAAGATCGAGCTCCTGCGCGAGGGCCAGTTCTTCGAGCATCCGTCGGCGCGCGAAACGCTCAAATTCATGGAAATCGAGGAGGGCGTCGAGATCCATCATGACGCCGATCTGCCGGCCCGAACCGGCCTAGGCTCGAGCTCGTCCTTCACAGTAGGCCTGCTCCACACGCTGTACGCGCTGAAGCAGCGGATGCCGACCAAGATGCAGCTGGCCGAGGAAGCCATCCATATCGAGCGCGACTTGATCAAGGAATGCGTCGGCTCCCAGGATCAGGTCTCGGCGGCCTTCGGGGGCTTCAACCGGATCGACTTCAACCCTGGCGGCACGATCCGCCTTCAGCCCGTCATCGTCGCGCGAGAGCGCCTGAATCTGCTCCAGGATCATCTCATGCTCTACTTCACCGGATTCTCGCGGCTCGCCTCTGTGATCGCCGAAAAGCAGGTGGAGGACACCCACAAGAAATCGCGCGAGCTGAAGGCGATGCATCAGATGGTCGACCACTCGTTGAGCCTGCTGACCGGGCGGGGCGATCTGACGAGATTCGGAGAGCTCCTGCACGAGAGCTGGACGCTCAAGCGCAGCCTGACCGACCGGGTCTCCACTCCCGAGATCGACGAGATCTACGCGGCGGCGCGAGAGGCCGGCGCGGTCGGCGGCAAGCTGCTCGGCGCGGGCGGCGGCGGCTTCATCCTACTGTTCGCGCGTCCCGAGGATCAGCCGCGAATCAAGGACCGGCTCAAGCATCTCCTGCACGTGCCGTTCAGCTTCGAGAACGGCGGCAGCCAAATCATCTTCTACGACTACGCCGCCTACGGTATCGACCGCTCGGCAGGCGACCGCGGCGCCTCCAAGCCGGCGACCGCGCGGAACTGACGTGTCCCTGAGACGCGTTCCGGCCGTGGTCTTGTGCGGCGGCGAGGGCACGCGCCTGCGGTCGGTCGTCGCCGATCGGCAAAAGACGATGGCAGAGGCGAACGGAAAGCCTTTCCTTGAAATCTTGCTGGATTGGGCCGCGGGACAAGGCGTCGTTCGCTTCGTCCTCTGCACCGGCTATAAGAGCGATCAGGTCGAAAGCTATTTCCGAGAGCGCAGACCCGACCTCGATGTCGCGTACTCGAACGAGCCGAGCCCGCTGGGCACGGGCGGCGCCCTGCACAACGCTCTTCCGCTCACAGACGGTGGACCGGTTCTCGTCTTGAACGGCGATTCCATCTGCCCACTGGACCTGTCCTCCTTCGCCGCATATCACGCCCGAAGCGGCGGGGCCGCCTCACTGGCGGTCGTCGACCCCGGCGTGCGGCGGGATGGAGGCTTCATCGATCTCGATCCATCAGGTCGGATCCTGTCTTTCGACGAGCGGGATTACCGCGCCGGCCGCGCGCTCAACGCCGGCGTCTACCTGTTCGAGCGCGCGGCGCTGGCTGCCATCCCGCCGGGGCGAAGCTCGCTGGAAAAGGACGTCCTGCCCTCTCTGGTCGAGCGCCGCGTCTACGCTCGCCTCGTGCGCGAACCTCTGTACGACATCGGAACGCCGGATCGCTGGCGGGACTTCCAAGCCGCCCTCGCGGCGGGGCAGGTCTTCGCGCCGCTCAGCGCCCGGCACGTCTTGGAGAATTGACCATGCCTTCGCGATTGGACCTTCTGCTGATCAACCCCGGAAACCGCCGGGAGACGTACCAAAGCCTGAGCGACGAGCTCGCCGCGATCGAGCCGCCGGTCTGGGCGGGGCTGATGGCCTCCTACGCCCTCAAGAAGGGCCTCTCCGTCGAGATCTTGGATGCCGTCGCTGAGGGGCTCAGCGCTGAGCAGGCCGCCGAGCGGGCGGCGGCGCTCGATCCCGTGCTCGCGGCGGTCGTCGTCTACGGCCAGCAGCCCTCCGCTTCGACTCAGAACATGCCCGCGGCGGGCGCCGTGTGCACCTCCATCAAGAGCTTGGCGCCGCGGCTTCCGGTGCTGCTGCTCGGCGGCCACGTCGCCTCGCTCCCCGAACGGACCCTTCGGGAAGAGAGCGCTGACTACGTCTGCGGCGGAGAGGGCCTGGCGACTCTCGTTGACCTCGTGGCCGCTCTCAAGGCGGGCTCGGGCTTCGAGAAGGTGCCGGATCTCTACTACCGCGAGGGCTCCGGCGTGCGCTCGACGCCGCCCGCCCCCCTGATCCGGGACATCGATGCGGAGATCCCCGGCATCCCTTGGCATCTGCTGCCGATGGATCGCTACCGCGCGCACAATTGGCACTGCTTCAACGGCCTGAACCGGAAGCCGTACGCGTCGCTCTACACCACGTTGGGCTGCCCTTATCACTGCAGCTTTTGCTGCATCCAAGCGCCGTTCCGTAGCGGCGAGAAGGCCGCCGGGTTCACCGAGGCGCAGAACAGCTACCGTTTCTGGAGCCCCCAGACTGTCGTCGGCTGGATCGACGTACTCGTGCGCAAGCATGGCGTTCGCAACATCAAGTTCGCCGACGAGCTTTTCGTGCTCAACGCGCGGCACGTGCACGGCATCTGCGACCTTCTCATCGAGCGCGGCTACGACCTCAACATCTGGGCTTACGCGCGCGTCGACACGGTGCGGGAAGGCATGATCGAGAAGCTGAAGGCCGCGGGGGTCAACTGGCTCGCGTTCGGCATCGAGGCCGCCAACTCCCGAGTCCGCGACGACGTCCAGAAGGGCTTCGATCAGAACGACATCGCCCGCACCATCAAGAAAGTCCAGGACGCCGGCATCAACGTCATTGGCAACTACATCTTCGGCCTCCCGGAGGACGACTTGGCATCGATGCAGGAGACGCTGGACATGTCGCTCGCGCTCAACTGCGAGTTCGGCAATTTTTATTCGACGATGGCGTACCCGGGTTCGCCGCTCTACGAGCAGGCAGTCAAGGAGCGGTGGCCCCTGCCCGAGAAGTGGAGCGGCTACTCCCAGCACTCCTTCGACACGCTGCCGCTGCCGACCCGGCATCTTTCCGCCGCGGAGGTCCTGCGCTTCCGCGACCGGGCCTTCCAGGTCTACTTCACCGATCCGCGCTATCTCGCCATGGTCGAGCGCAAGTTCGGCCCGAAAACCGCCGAGCACGTGCGCACGATGACGAAGAAGTCGCTCCCGCGCAAGCTGCTGTCGGACGCCGCCGTCGCCTGAAGTCCGGTCGGGCGGGTGTATTTTGTTAAAATGACATTCATACACGCTGGAAGCGGGAAGGGAAATGAATATATGAAGATATTGGTGACGGGCGGCGCCGGCTACATCGGATCGATCCTCGTGCCCGCTCTCCTTCGGGACGGACACGACGTCTGCGTCGTGGACAACTTCATGTACGGCCAAGCCTCCCTTCTGGACTGCTGCCACCACGAGAACTTCACCCTGATCCGCGGCGACGCCCGCGACAAGGCCCTGATGGCCGAGCAGGTCAAGCGCGCCGACGTCATCATCCCGCTGGCCTGCCTGACCGGCGCGCCGCTGAGCGACAAGGACCCGATCGCCGCGCGCACCACCACGCTCGACGCCATCCTGATGCTCCTGGAGCTGCGCGGCAAGGGTCAGCGCATCCTCTACCCGACGACCAACAGCGGCTACGGGATCGGCGAGAAGGGCATCTACTGCGATGAGAACACGCCCCTGCGGCCCGTCTCCCTGTACGGCCGCTTGAAGGTCGACGCCGAGAAGGCGATCCTCGACTCCGGCAACGCCCTCACCTTCCGCCTCGCGACCGCATTCGGCGTCAGCCCGCGCATGCGCCTGGACCTGCTCGTCAACGACTTCGTGTATCGCGCGGTCAACGACGGCTTCGTCGTCCTCTTCGAGGCGGATTTCAAGCGCAACTACATCCACGTCCGCGACATCGCCCGCGCGTTCCAGCATGGACTCGAGAATTTCGACAAGATGAAGGATCAGTCCTACAACGTCGGGCTCAGCGACTGCAACCTCAGCAAGCGCGAGCTCTGCGCCGAGATCAAGAAGCAGCTTCCTAAGTTCTATTACATGGAGGCGCCGCTCGGCGAGGACCCCGACAAGCGCGACTACATCGTCAGCAACGCCAAGATCGAGGCGTCGGGCTACAAGCCCGAGTTCGCCCTCGCGCGCGGCATCGGTGAGCTGATCAAGGGCTACCGCAGCGTCAAGCGCAACCAGTACGCGAACATATGACCTCTCTCAAGACCCTGACCGACCTCTATCGCGCCATGCTCCGCATCCGCCGCGCGGAAGAGCGGGTCGCGCAGATCTATCCGACCGACAAGATCCAGAGCCCCATCCATCTCTCGATTGCCCAGGAAGCGATCGCCGCGGGCGTCTCGCTGGCCCTCGGTCCTGACGACCATCTGTACGGCACCTATCGCGGCCACGGCCTCTATATCGCGCGCGGCGGCGCGCTCGGGCCCCTGTTCGCGGAGCTCTACGCCAAGGACAACGGCTGCTGCCGCGGCAAAGGCGGCTCGATGCACATGGTCTCGACGGACGTCGGCCTGATGGGCTGCTCGGCGATCGTCGCCAGCAACATCCCCATCGCGACGGGTGCCGCGCTGGCCTCCAAGATGGAGGGCGGCAAGCGCGTGATCGCCGCCGACTTCGGCGACGGCGCAGTCGACGAGGGGGTCTTCTTCGAGAGCCTCAACTTCGCCGCGCTCAAGAAGCTCCCGATCCTCTTCGTCTGCGAGAACAACAACTACGCCGTCAACTCGCCGCTGTCCACTCGCCATCTCACGACGGAGCTCTTCCGCTTCGGCGAGGCCCTGGGCGTACCGGGCGAGCGCTTCGACGGGGACGACGTCTCCGTGGTCTACGAGTCCGTGCGCAAGGCGGCCGCTTCCGCCCGCGCGGGCGGAGGCCCCCGGCTCCTCGAGTACGTGACCTACCGCCGGCACGAGCACGTGGGGCCGGGGCTCGATCACCAAGCGCCCTACCGCGACCGGGAGAAGCTCGCGCGCGCTATGAAGCGCGACCCGCTGGACGTGGCGCGCGCCATGGTCGTGGAGCGCTGCGGCGTGACGGCGGCGCAGTTGGACGAGTGGGAAGCGGAGACGAAGCGCGATATCGACGCCGCCGTCGCCTTCGCCGAGGCCGGCGCGCCGCCCCGGCCCGAACAGCTGCTCGACGACGTCTATACCGGAGCGAGCGCATGACCTCGAGAAAGATCACCTATTGCGCCGCCATCAACGAGGCGCTGACCCAGGCGATGGAGCGCGATCCCAAGGTCTTCGTCATGGGCATCGGCGCGGACGACCACAAGGAGCTCTTCGGCAGCGCCAAGGGCCTGCTCCAGCGCTTCGGGCCGGAGCGGATCTTCGACACGCCCATCTCCGAGTCGGCGATGACCGGCGTCGCCATCGGCGCGGCGCTCGAGGGAATGAAGCCGGTCCACGTGCACATCCGGGCGGACTTCCTCTACCTGGCCATGGATCAGCTCTTCAACATGGCCGCGAAGTGGCGCTACATGTTCGGGGGCAGCCGGAGCGTCCCGCTCGTGGTGCGCGCGGTGATCGGCCGCAGTTGGGGACAGGGTGCGCAGCACTCACAGAGCCCGCAGTCGATGTTCATGCACGTCCCCGGCCTCAAGGTCGTCATGCCGACGACGCCGCGCGACGCCAAGGGTCTCCTGCTCGCCGCGATCGCCGATCCCGATCCCGTCGTCGTTATCGAGCACCGCCTTCTCTACGACATCGTCGGAGAGGTCCCGGAGGAGCCCTTCGAGCTCCCGTTCGGCAAGGCC
Organism: Elusimicrobiota bacterium; assembly: GCA_035606075.1. Taxonomy (GTDB): domain Bacteria; phylum Elusimicrobiota; class Elusimicrobia; order UBA1565; family UBA9628; genus GWA2-66-18. Next base: position 3,312 of record DATNGC010000199.1, on the reverse strand, counting down.
TACGTCCGCCGCGAAGGCAAGGACGTGACGATCGTCGCGAACTCCTACATGGTCGCCGAGAGCATGAAGGCCGCCGAGTTCCTGTCCGGCCACGGCGTCGAGGCGGAGGTCGTCGACCCGGTCTCCTTGTCCCCGTTGGACGAGCGGACGATCCTCGAGTCCGTCCGGAAGACCGGGCGGCTTCTCGTCGTGGACACGAGCTGGACGGCCTGCGGCGCGAGCGCCGAGATCGCCGCGCTCGTCGCCGACAAGGGATTCGACTCGCTCAAGCAGGGCATCGTCCGCCTCGGCCAGCAGCCCTCGCCTTGCCCCGTCGCCAAGCCGCTCGAGGACGCATTCTATCCGAGCGCGCGCAAGATCGCGCGGACCGTCTTCGAGATGCTCGACCGCCGAGTCCCGGAAGCCGAGGTGCCGGCCTTAACGCACAAATTCAGAGGTCCTTTCTAATGTCAACGATGACCGCGCCGCCCATCAAGTACCATCTCGCCGAGGACACGATCGACGAGAAGGACGTCGACGCCCTCGCCTCCTGGCTGAAGACTTATCCGCGGCTGACGAAGGGGAAGCTGACCCTAGAGTTCGAGGCAAAATGGAGCAAGTGGCTGGGAAGCCGGCATTCCGTCTTCTGCAACTCCGGTTCGTCGGCGAACCTGCTGATGTACTACGCACTTCTGATGTCCGGACGCCTCAAGAACAAGAAGGTGATCGTGCCGAGCGTCGGCTGGGTGACGTCGATCGCCCCCGCCATCCAGTTCGGCTTCGAGCCGATCATGTGCGAAGCCGACCCGGAGACGTTCGGCCTCGACCTCGTCCACCTCGAGACCCTTCTCAAGAGGCACGAGCCCGGCGCGGTGCTGCTCGTCCAGGTGCTGGGCGTGCCGCACAAGATGCCCGAGCTGCTGGCGCTCAGGAAGAAGTATGGCTTCTTCCTGATGGAGGACGCCTGCGCCGCGGTCGGCGCCGCGGCGTACGGCCAGAAGTGCGGCACTTTCGGCGACATGGGCTCCTTCTCGTTCTACTTCGGCCACCAGATCTCGACGATCGAGGGCGGCATGGTCTCGACCGACGACAAGGAGCTCAACGATCTCCTTCTGATGCTCCGCAGCCACGGCTGGAGCAAGGACCTCGATGCCGCCGCGCACCGCGAGCGCGTGGAGAAGCACGCCGTCGACGATTTCCACAGCCCCTTCGTTTTCTACACGCCCGGCTTCAACCTGCGCTCGACGGACCTCAACGCCTTCATCGGCCTCGGACAGGTCGACAAGCTCGACTGGATCGTCTCACGCCGAAACGAGAACCACGCGCGCTACAAGAAGCACCTGGGCAGCAAGTTCTACATCCAGAAGGCCGCCGCGCCCGACGCGCAGAACTGCAGCATCTCGTTCGGCCTGCTCGCCGACAGCACAGAGCAGCGCCGCGCCATCGTGAAGGCGCTGGTCGACAACGGCATCGAGACGCGCATCTTCTCGGCCGGCAACCTCGGCCTGCATCCGTTCTGGTACGAGCGCTACGGCAAGGCCAGCTTCCCGATGGCCGACCGCATCCATCACACGGGCTTCTTCCTGCCGAACAATCCGTCGCTCAAGGCCGCCGACATCGACTTCATCGCGCAGACCGTCCTCGAGGCATGCCGCAAGTCCTGATCACGGGCGCGGGCGGCCTCGTGGGCCACGCCCTGCGGGGGCTCCTCCCCGGAGCGCGGTTCGCCGCGCGCGCCGACGCCGACCTGACCGACCTCGCCGCCGTCGAGCGCCTCTTCGAGGAGACGCGCCCCGAGAAGGTCGTCCATCTGGCCGCGGACGTGGGCGGGGTCAAGAAGAACGCCGCCCGGAACGCAGACCTGCTCGCGTCGAACGCGCTGATCAACACCCATGTCCTGAACGTCGCCGCCCGTCGCGGCGTCTCGCGCCTCGTCTCGGTGCTCTCCAGCTGCGCCTACGCGTTCTATCCAGACCGCCCCACGACGGAATCGGACCTGCACATCGGCCTGCCGTTCGCGGGCAATCTCGGCTACGGCTACTCCAAGCGGATGCTCGACGTGCAGACGCACCTGCTGGCCGAGCAGTACGGCTGCCGCTTCTCGACGATCACGCCCGCGACGATCTTCGGCCCGAACGACGACTGGGACCTCGAGGACGGCCACGTGCTCGGCTCGCTGATCCACAAGTGCTTCCTCGCCAAGCGCGACGGCAAGCCGCTCGAGGTCTGGGGCAGCGGCCGCGCGGTCCGGCAGTTCGTGTACTCCCGCGACGTCGCGCGGGTCCTGGTGGCGGCGCTGGACTCCTTCGACGGCCCCGGCTCGACCATCGTGTCCGACGGCCCGGGTATCACGATCGGCGACCTCGCCCGCGCCGTGGCCCGCGCTATGGACTTCGACGGCCCGATCGTCTTCGACGCGTCCAAGCCGGAAGGCGCGCTTGTCCGCGTCATCAAGAGCGAGGCGTTCGAACGCCGCTTCCCCGGTTTTATGTTCACGCGCTTCGAGGATGCGCTCCGCGAAACGGCGCGCTGGTTCGCCGACAACGCCGGGGACTGCGTCCTTTCGTCGGCGGGGGCGCGATAAAGGCGGCGCGGACGGTTCTGATCACCGGCGGCACCGGCCTGCTGGGCAAGGGCATGGAGGAGACCGCCCCGGCGGGGACCAGGATCGTCTCGGTCCACCTGCGCGACTACAAGGTGCCCAAAGGCCGCGCCACCCACTTGTCCCTCGACCTGCGCGACAAGCGCGCCGTCGAGCGGCTGTTCGCGCGCCACCGCTTCGACGCGGTCGTGCACGCGGCCGGCATCGCCAGCGTCGACTACGTCGAGCAGCACTACGCCGAGAGCCTCGAGTCCAACATCGTCAGCACGCTCAACGTCACCGCCGCCTGCCGCCAGCGCGGCGTCCACCTCGTCTACGTCTCGACCAACGCGGTCTTCGACGGGACCAAGCCGCCCTATTCCGAGGCGGACCCGGTCCGCCCGGTCAACAAGTACGGGCGCCTGAAGGTCGAGTGCGAGCGCCTCGTCCAGGAGACGCTCGAGAAATGGACGATCGCGCGGCCGATCCTGATGTACGGCTGGAACCGGACGATCACGCGCCCGAACCCCGCCACGTGGATTTATGAAAAGTTGCTCAAAGGCGAGGCGGTCGAGCTCGTCGACGACGTGCACGAGAACCCCCTCTACAACCGCCAGTGCGGCGACGCGCTGTGGGCCATCCTGCGCAAGACTCCCTCGGGCGTCTTCCACCTGGCCGGCCGCGACTCGGTGAACCGGTGGCAGTTCGGGCTCAAGGTCGCCGCCGCGTTCGGCCTCGACGCCGCCTTGATC
>DATNGC010000198.1:0-7490 GCA_035606075.1 Elusimicrobiota bacterium | reverse complement strand
ATCTTTCCGTACGCGAGGCCGGCGACGAACGCGTCGCCGTTGCGCAGGGTGCCGGCCTGGACGAGGACGGTCGCCACCGAGCCGCGCTTGGGATCGAGCTTGGCCTCGAGCACGGTGCCGTAGGCGAGGCGGTCCGGGTTGGCCTTGAGCTCGAGGATCTCGGCCTGGAGCAGGAGACTCTCGAGCAGCTTGTCGAGGTTCAGGCGCTTCTTCGCGGAGACGTCCACGAAGATGGTCTTGCCGCCCCACTCCTCGGGCTGGAGGCCGTGCTGCGAGAGGTCCTGGCGGATCTTCTGCGGGTTGGCGCCGGGCAGGTCGATCTTGTTGACGGCGACGAGGATGGGCACGCCGGCGGCCTTGGCGTGGTCGATGGCCTCGAGCGTCTGCGGCATGATGCCGTCGGTCGCGGACACGACGAGGATGACGATGTCGGTGACCTTGGCGCCGCGCGCGCGCATGGCCGTGAAGGCCTCATGGCCCGGGGTGTCGAGGAAGACGATCTCGCCCTTCTCGACCTTCACCTTGTAGGCGCCGATGTGCTGGGTGATGCCGCCGGACTCGCCCTCGGCGACGTGCGAGGAGCGGATCGCGTCGAGCAGGGAGGTCTTGCCGTGGTCGACGTGGCCCATGATGGTGATGACGGGGGAGCGGGGCTTGAGCTTGGCCGGGTCCTCGCTGACGTCCTTCTTGACCGCGAGCTCCTCCTCCTTGTACATCGCGACGACCTCGAGCTCGAAGCCGAAGTCCGACGCGACGACCTGCGCGGCCTCGGTCTCGAGGCGCTGGTTGATGGTGGCGAAGATGCCCAGCGACATCAGCTTCTTGATGACGTCGTTGGTCTTGACCTCCATCTTCTCCGAGAGCTCGCGGACGGTGATCATCGACGAGACCTGGATCTTCTTCAGCGCGGGCTTGCCGCCGGGCTCCGTGGGCTTCTGCGCGGGAGCGGAGGGCTGCGAAGGCCGGTTATGATGCTGCGGGCGCCCGCCGCCGGGGCGGTGCGGCTGTCCGGGTCCGCGATAGCCGGGCTGGCCGGGACGCGGCGCGGGGCGCGGAGGCTGCTGCGACGGGGGCCGCGTCGTGATGGCGCCGGGGCGCAGGACGGTCGGCTTCGGCGGCACGGACGTCGGCGGCACGCCGGGCTTGGCCGGGGCGCCGGGAACGGGAGGACGAACCGCGGGCATGCCCGGGGGAAGAGCGGCCGGCGGCTTGGGTCCCGCGGGAGCGGCGGGCGCGCCCGCGGCGGGCGGCGGCGAGCCGGCGGGGCGCACGGGGGGCATGCCCGGAGGCAGGCCCGGCGCGGCGGGACGGGGCGGCAAAGCGGGAGCTCCCGGGACGGGCGGCTTGGGAGCGACGGGAGCCGCGGGGCCCGCGACAGGCGCGGGGGCCGCGGGAGCGGCGGGCGCCGGCGGCACGACGGGCTTGGGCGCGGGCGGCTTGGGCAGCGACGCGCCCGCGGCCAGGCGGGTCACGGTCGGCGACGCGGTCGACACGTTCTTCTTCTTGAACATGGCGAACGCCGACACGAGGTTCGAAGACGGCGGGGCGATCGAGTTCTCTTCCTGCTTGGAACGGACCTCGGCGGCCGCGCGCGAGACGCCCTCGACGTCGGGCTTGGCGGCCTTCTTCGCTTTGGGTGCCGCGGCTTTCTTGGCGGCGGGAGCCTTCTTGGGCTTCTCCTCGCCGTCTTCCTTCTTGGCCGCGGGCTTCTTGGTCGTCTTCTTTTCCATTGTCAGAAATTCGCTCCGAAGAGCATCATAGCATTTCGTGTCAAGCCTGCGGCGCGCCCTCGGCGGCGGCCTTGGCCGACGCGATGATCTTCGCGGCGGTCTTCGCGCCGATGCCCTCGAGCGCGGTCAGCTCCTCGACGGTGGAGCCGGCCAGCTTGGCGACGTCGGCGATGCCCGCCTTGACCAGTATCTCGAGGGTCTTGGGACCGACGCCCTCGAGCTTGCCGAGCTCGCCCGCGGCGGCGTCGCCGGCGGCCTTGTTCTCGCTCTGCTTCTGGCCCTCGGACTTGACCTCGAGGGTCCAGCCGGTGAGCTTCTGGGCGAGGCGCACGTTCTGGCCTTCCTTGCCGATGGCGAGAGCCAACTGCTCCTCGGCGACGAGGATCTCGGCGACGTGGTTCTCCGCGTCGACGATGCGCACGGCCGACACCTTCGCCGGCCCGAGGGCGTTGGCGAGGGCGGTCTCCGCCTCGTCGGCCCAGGGGATGAGGTCGATGCGCTCGCCCGCGACCTCGTTCATGATGGAGCGGATGCGCGACCCGCGCAGGCCGACGCACGCGCCGATGGCGTCCACCTTGGGGTCGTTGGACTTCACGATGACCTTGGCGCGGAAGCCGGGATCGCGCACGATGTGCACGACCTCGACGGTCTTGTCGCCGATCTCGGGGATCTCCATCTCCATGAGGCGCTGCAGGAACAGCTCCGAGGCGCGAGAGAGGACGACGGCAGGGCCGCGCTGGGCCTTATCGACGCGCAGGATCACGGCGCGCACGTTGGCGCCGATGCCGTAGCGCTCGCGGCGGATCTGCTCGCGCAGGGGGAGGATGCCTTCGGTCTTGCCGAGGTCGATGATGATGTTGCGGTCGAGGAAGCGGTGCACAGAACCGTTGACGATCTCGCCTTCCTTCGGCTTGAACTCCTCGTACAGCTTGTCGCGCTCGACCTCGCGGACGCGCTGGGTCAGCACTTGCTTCGCGGTCTGCGCGGCGATGCGCGCGAAGTCCGCGGCGGGGGCGGGGTACGTCACCTCGTCGCCGACCTTGGCGCCCTTCTTGATCTTCTGGGCGTCGGCCTCGGTCAGCTCGAGCTCGGGCTCGACGACCTCGGAGACGACCTTCTTCACGACGATGGCGGAGAACTGGCCGCTCTCGCGGTCGATCGTGGCGCGGATGTCGGCGTTCTTGCCGACGTGCTTGCGCAGCGAGGACACGACGGCGCCCTCGATCATCGACAGGATCTCCTCGACGGGGATGTTCTTCTCCCGCGCGATCTGCTCCAAAGCTCCCATCAGCTCGGATTTGGCCATGTTATTTCTCCTCGGAAAACGCCGCCGCGTCGTCGAGACGGATCTCGTCGATGTTCTTGCGGTCGAAGGTCTTCACGACGTCGCCGATCTGAACGGCGACTTTGTCGTCATGCAGCCCCTTCAAGATGCCGGCGAAGCGGCGCTGGCCGTTCTCGGCGATCTTGATGCGGACCTTCACGGCTTTTCCGGCAAATTTTTCGAAGTCCTTGTCCTTCTTGATGACGCGGTCAAGACCGGGCGACGAAATCTCCAGGACGTACGACTGTTCAATCGCGTTTTTTTCGTCTAGGAACGCGCCGACCCGGTCCGAATAATAGGCGCAATCGTCGAGGGTGATGCCGTTCGGCTTGTCCAGAAACAGACGGAGAACCCACTGATGGCCCTCGCGGCGCCACTGCAGGTCCACGATCTCGCCGCCCTCCTGCTCGACGACGGGGGAGATCAAAGCCTCGATTTCTTTAGCATCCATGTTTTTCTCAATAAAAAAAGTGGCTCCAAACGGAAGCCACTTTCAATGGTCGCCCCACCATGGGGCGAGCAAATTCATTATAGCACGAATTTAGGTCAAATGGTCAATCCTCGCGAATAATCCTGACCGGATGGTCAGGCTTAAACATTGTGCATCCCGCCGAGCGTCTCGATTCCCGCTTTCTTGGCGGCCTTGAGAAGCGCCCTATCGAGGCTCGCTAAGGTAAGTTTGCGCCTTGCCGCCAGCTCCAGGTAGGACGCATCATATGCGGTGAGGCCGTGCTCACGGCCCAGCGTACGTAAACGCCAGAGCGCCTCGGGCCCGCCCGCCGCGTCCGTTTCCAAGGGAAGCGCTCGATAGAGCTCCAGCAGCTGAAGGCCTTCCGCTTCGCTCAGACGGCCGCGCCTCTCCGCCATGACCAGCGCGTTGGCGATTTCATACCACCATAACGATGGGACCCATATCGTGCTTTCATGCGTGAGCCGACTCAAGAATGCGTCGGCGTGGGGGGAGTGCTCGTCCGGAAGGGCCCAAGCCATCGCGAAAGAACTATCGATGACCCAGCCTTTCAAATCCGCCGCCCTTCGTTGATCAGATCCCGAACATTCACACGCCCGCGTATGCGCTTGCGGATCTCGCGGAACGCCGCCGCCAGCCGCTTGTAATCGCGATCTTCAGGAGCTTCAACCGGCTCCAGGCGCGCGACAGGCTTGCCGCGCCGGACGATCAAGTACGATTGGCCGCTCTCCGCGTCGCGGAGAAGCTGACCCAGATGGGTCTTGGCGTCGAAAGCGCTGATCTTCTTGCGGCCCATTAAACCAGTTTAATAGACCAGTTCGATTACGTCAAGAGCCGAACAGTCTCATTTACCATGGAGCTTTCAGGCTTTGCCCGGAACCGCGAAGCGCTTCAGCTGTCCGCTTTTCTTGGGCAGTCAACTTGGTTTCGTCGAAGTCATCCGACGCCGTATACCAACTCGCCTTTGAAAATAAATTGGACCACGGGGTTTTGGCGAATGCGTACCCATGCCGAGCGTAGATTTCATTTCGCGCGAGCGAAGGACGGTCGATCCTAAGCAGTTCCAACGCCTTTTCAAATCGGTGCCCCTTCGGCTGATCCGCAACTCCGCTCGGAGCGTCCGCAGAATAAGACTTCGACGAAAGATACGAGACGACGATATCGTATGGGTCGACCGCGGCGATGTCGCGGCTTCCGACGAGCTTCAGCGCGGCATCTTTGTCGCCATCAATGATCTCATGACCGTCCCACTTATACGCGGCCCAGTCCATATTTCGACCCCAAGAACGGAAGTGAGGTTTATAGACAAGGAAGAAATCCCCAGCGGCGACAAATCCGTCGGTTGACAAAGGCTGATTTTCGTCGATCTCCTGGAAAACCTTTGAGAGAACCTCGATCTCTCCGGTCTTCGAAACCGCGAACAGCTTATAGTCGCCTGAGTAATTCCACAAGATCGGGAATTCGACTCTTCCATCATGCAAGAAATTCCCAAACTCGATCGCTTTCTGTCCGCCGGCTCTATCGACGGGATAGGAGCCGGTCCATGCGGGAATCGTTGCGAGAACCTTCGTGAAATCCAGCGTCGACAGAATCGTCTCGTTCTTGAGGACCCGAATCTCGATCTTTCCGGAGTACCACGTCGTCGTGAACATCCCGCAGGCGTCCCAGGTGACGGTTCCCGAGACAAGGACGAATTCGACAGTCTCCGGCTTACCATCGCCGTCGATGTCAACGTTGCCCTTTCCGTATACGCGTTCGCGAACCGGCCGATTGATGTCCTTCCCGCACTCCCCGGACTCAGCCGGGCGCGCGACGGCTGCAATGAACGCGAAGAGAACGGCCGCTCGGATCATCGTTCTAAGGCGTCAGGCCGCGACGCGATCCGAACCGTTGACGATCGCGGCCAGCCGCGACGCGGCGTCCTCGACCTTCCAGCGCTCGGCGTCCATGGAACCGCGGCGCTTGAACTCGACCTCCCCGGACTCGAGCGTGCGCTTGGAGATGACGAGGCGGAACGGGATGCCGATCAGGTCGATGTCCTTGAACTTCACGCCGGGCTTGCCGTCGCGGTCGTCCTCGAGGACGTCGAGGCCCTTGGCCTCGAGAGCCTTGACCACCGAGTCGACGGCGGGGCGGACCTTCGCGTCGTCGGCCTCGTCGAGCACGACCACTGCGACGTGAAACGGAGCGATCTCAGCCGGCCACAAGATGCCGTCTTTGTCATGACCCTGCTCGATCGCGGCGGCCACGACGCGGGAGACGCCGATGCCATAACATCCCATCACCATCGTTTGCGGCTTCTGCGCTTTGTCGAGATACTCGGCTTTCATGGCCTTCGAGTATTTCGTGCCAAGTTTAAAAGTATGTCCCACTTCGATGCCCTTGAAGAACTCCGTCTTTCCGCCGCAGCGCGGGCACGCGTCGTCGAGCGTCGCGGAGCGCAGATCGAAGAACCCCTTGATGCCCGGAAGGTCGCGGGCGATGTTGAAGTTGTCGGTGTGCAATCCATCTTTGTTGGCGCCAGTGACGCCGTTCAACACCGCGCGCGTGGCGAAGTCGCAGTAGATCGCGACGCCGTCGTGGCCCTGCGGGCCGCCGAAGCCGACCTTGCAGCCCATGACCTGCTCGTACTGCGCCGGGCTCGCGCGATAGAGGGCCGGCGTGCCCACCGCGGAGGCGAGCTTGGCCTCGTGCAGCTCATGGTCGCCGCGCATCAGCGCGATGACCGGGGTCTTGCCTTCGATCATGTACAACTGCGTCTTGAGGAATTCCGTGACGGGACGTCCGACCAGCGCCGCCACGTCGGCGACCGTGGTCTTGCCCTGCGTGTCGAAATCCTTGAGCGGTTTAAAGTTCGCCGCGCTCGGCGCGGCGAACGCGTCCTTGATCTCGGCGCGCTCGATGTTCGCGGCGTACTCGCAGTTGGAGCACGACACGATGGTCTCCTCGCCGGTCTCGGCCAGCACCATGAACTCGTGCGAGTACGAGCCGCCGATCGCGCCGGACTGCGCCTCGACGGGCTTGAACTTCAGGCCGCAGCGCAGGAAGATGCGCCGGTACGCCTCGTAGATCGTCTTGTAATAAGCCGTCGCGTCGGCCTCGTCGGCGTGGAACGAGTACGCGTCCTTCATCAGGAACTCGCGCGCGCGCATCACCCCGAACCGCGGCCGGATCTCGTCCCGGAACTTCAGCCCGAACTGATAGAACATCGACGGCAGCTGGCGCCAGGAGCGGACCTCGCGGCGCACGAGGTCGGTGATGACCTCCTCGGCCGTCGGCGCGAAGCAGAACTCCGCGTCCTTGCGGTCCTTGATGCGCAGCAGCTCCTTGCCGTAAACGCCCCAGCGCCCCGTCTCCTCCCAGAGCTGCTTCGGCTGGACAACCGGCAGCCACACTTCCTGCCCGCCGATCCCGTCGAGCTCCTCACGCACGATCTTCTCGACCTTGCGCAGGGCGCGCAGGCCGAGCGGCAGCCAGTCGTAGATGCCGGAGGCGACCTTGCGGATCATGCCCGCGCGCTGCATGAGCTGCGCGGAGACGTTGTCCGCATCGGACGGCGCCTCGCGGAGGGTCGGGATCAGGTACTTGGAGAGTTTCACTTAGGGGTCTCCGCTTTCGGGGTCGCCGTCGACGGCGTCACGGCCTCCGCCGGCTTGACGGCCGCGCGCGCCGCGTGCTCGCTGCGGAGGCGCACGACGTCGTTGTACGTCGCGAAGACGAGCAGCGAGAGCAGGAAGGCCAACCCGACCGTGTTCGCCTTCTCCTGCGTCTCGTTCGTGAGACGCTTGCCCGCGATGCCTTCCCAGAAATAGAACGCGCCGTGCCCGCCGTCGAGCAGCGGGAGGGGGAGCAGGTTGAAGAAGCCGATGGCGACCGAGATGAAGCCGATCAGGAAGATGAACTCCTCCCAGCCCGCGCGCGCCGCGCGCGAGACCATCGTGAAGATGCCCACGGGGCCCGCGAGGTC
>DATNGC010000197.1:0-9232 GCA_035606075.1 Elusimicrobiota bacterium | reverse complement strand
AAGCTCTCGGCCGGCCAGACGATGACGGTGGCCGACGACCTCCGCTACAACCCGACCTACGCCGAGAACCTGGCGGAGATCACGGCGCGGCTCGTCGAGACCGGCGCGGCCGGCGTGTTCCACGTGGTCGGGGCCGAGGAGATCGCGCGCTACGAGTTCGCGGTCCGCGTCGCCCGCGCCTTCGGACTCGACGAGTCCCTGCTCAAGCCCGCGCCCGCGGCCCAACTCGCCTCGGCGACGCCGCGGCCGAAGGAGAGCAGCCTGCGCACGGACAAGGTCCGCGCCGCGGTCGCGGTCCAGCCGGTCGGCGTGGACGAGGGCCTGCGCCGCATGCTCGCGCAGGAAGCGGACTGGCGCGTGTACGCGCGGACTCTCCCCGACCCGGCGGCGAAGACCGCTCCCGCCCGACGCTAGAACTCTCGCTTTCGCGCCGGTTATTTGGTAGACTCTTTCGGTTCCGTCATTCCTGGAGGATTTAAACCGCTCATGATCAACGTCTCGATGAAAGCCATGCTTGAGGCCGGAGTTCACTTCGGCCACCAGACCCGCCGCTGGAATCCCAAGATGTCCCGCTTCATCTTCGGCGAGCGCAACGGAATCCACATCATCGATCTCCAGAAGACGGTCAAGGAAATCAAGAAGGTCGGGCAGTGGGTCCAGGACCAGGCCGCGACCGGCAAGAGCTTCCTCTTCGTCGGCACGAAGAAGCAGGCGCAGGACCTGCTTCGCGCCGAGGCCGACCGCTGCGGCGCCTCCTACGTCTCCGAGAAGTGGCTCGGCGGCACGCTGACGAACTTCGCGACGCTGCGCAAGTCCGTCAAGCGCCTCGAGGAGCTCGAGAAGTGGCAGAACGACGGCATCTTCGCGATCCTCCCCAAAAAGGAAGTCGCCCGCCTCAACAAGGAGATGTCGAAGCTCAAGAAGAACCTCTCCGGCCTGCGCGGCCTCGACAAGCTCCCCGACATCATGTTCATCGTCGATCCCGTCGAGGAGGACCTCGCGGTGATGGAGGCGCGCAAGCTCAACATCCCGATCGTCGCCGTCTGCGACACGGACTGCGACCCCGACCTCATCGACCACCCGATCCCGGGCAACGACGACGCGGCGCGCTCGATCAAGCTGTTCTGCGCGCTGATCGCCGACGCGGTGCTCGGCGGCAAGCAGGCCTTCGAGGCCGCGAAGAACGCGCAGTCCGTGGCCGGCGCCGAGGCGGCGATGCTCGCCGAGGGCCAGGCCGCCGAGTCGGAGCTGCAGCAGTCCGCCGACGTGGTGTACGCGCCGGCCGAAGAGACCACCCAGGGAGTTTAAGGCTCATGCCGACCATGGACGCCACTCAAGCGATCAAAGAGCTCCGCGAGAAGACGGGCGCGGGGATGATGGACTGCAAGCGCGCCTACGACGAGGCCAAGGGCGACTTCACCGAGGCGATGACGATCCTGCGCAAGAAGGGCCTCTCCGACGCCGCCAAGAAGGCCGCCCGCGCGACGAAGGAAGGCGCCGTGGCGTTCAAGATCGCGGGCAAGTCCGGCGCGATCGTCGAGATCAACTCCGAGACCGATTTCGTGGCGAAGGGCTCCGATTTCCAGGCGATGGTGAAGACCGTCGTCGAGAAGGCCGCCGCCGGCCAGCTCAAGGACGTGGCGTCCGCCGACGCGGAGTTCGTGAAGCCGCTGATCGGCAAGCTCGGCGAGAACATGGGCCTGCGCCGCTTCGACCGCTTCGAGCTCAAGGGCTCCGGCCTCATCGCCGGCTACGCGCACCAGACCGACCCGGCGATCCCGGCGAAGGCCGGCGCGCTGCTCGAGCTCTCCACCCCCAGCGACGCCGCGGCCGCCTCCCCCGAGGTCGCCCAGCTCGCGAAGGACCTCCTGTTCCAGATCGTCGGCGGCGTGCCGGCGGCGAAGTACCTGAGCCGCTCCGAGGTCCCCGCCGCGGACATCGAGAAGGAAAAGGAAATCCAGACCGAGATGCTGAAGAAGGAAGGCAAGCCCGACGCGCAGATCCCCAAGATCCTCGAGGGCAAGATCAACAAGCTCTTCTTCCAGGCGCTCTGCCTGCTCGAGCAGCCGTCCATCCGCGACCCGAAGACCACGATCAACGACCTCGTCAAGGCGGCCAGCGCGAAGGCCGGCGGCGAGATCAAGGTCGTCCGCTTCGTCCGCTACACGCTCGGCGGGTAACCGAAGAGAGGATGCCAGCCGCCAAGAAGTACAAGCGGGTCCTCCTCAAACTCTCGGGCGAATCGCTGTGCAGCGAGGGCTCGCACGGCATCCGTCCCGAAGCGCTGTCCTCGATCGTCTCCGAGATCAAGCTCGCCGTCGACTCCGGCGTGGAGATGGGCATCGTCGTGGGCGGCGGCAACATCTGGCGCGGCATGCAGGACCGAGGCGAGGTCATCGGCCGCGTCACGGCCGACTACATGGGCATGCTCGCGACTTTGATGAACGCGCTGGCGCTGCAGGACGCGCTCGAGCAGCTGGAAGTCCCCACGCGCGTGCAGACCGCGGTCGAGATCGCCAAGCTCGCCGAGTCCTACATCCGCCGCCGGGCCATCCGCCACCTCGAGAAGGGGCGCGTGGTCATCTTCGCGGGCGGCACGGGCAACCCCTACTTTACGACAGACACGGCCTCAGCTCTTCGCGCCGTCGAGATCGAGGCCGAGGTCGTGCTCAAGGCCACGAAGGTCGACGGCGTCTACAACGCCGACCCCAAGAAGGACAAGAAGGCGGTCAAGTACGAGCACCTGACCTTCATGGACAGCATCAAGCAGCGTCTGAAGGTCATGGACACGACCGCGCTGACGCTGTGCATGGAAAACCGCATGCCCGTCGTCGTGTTCGATCTCGCCGTGAAGGGCAACATCGCCCGCGCCGTGGCCGGCCAGAAGGTCGGCACCTTGATCACCACGGAGTAACCCCATGAGCGTCACCCCGGCCGTCAATGCCGTGCTCTCGAAGATGGACGAAGCCATGAAGGATCGCCTGGCCAAGCTGGGCAAGGACATGGGCAACATGCGCACCGGCCGCGCCAATCCGGCCATGCTCGAGTCCGTCAAGGTGGAAGCGTACGGCTCGCTGGTCCCCCTCAAGCAGGTCGCGGCGGTGTCGGTTCCCGAGGCCCGCACGCTCGAGATCCGGCCGTGGGACCCCGCCACCTTGCAGGACATCGAGAAGGCGCTGCAGAAGGCCGACGTCGGCGCGATGCCGCAGAACGACGGCAAGATGCTGCGCATCAACCTGCCGATGATGACCGAGGAGCGCCGCAAGGACCTCGTGAAGGTCCTCAAGAAGACCGGCGAGGAGTTCAAGGTCGGCGTGCGCAACGAGCGCCAGGACGCGCTGAACAAGGTCAAGAAATCCTTCCAGGCCAAGGAGATCACCGAGGACGACCTGCGCGGCCTCGAGCAGCGCATCCAGAAGTCCACAGACGCCTTCACCAAGCAGATCGACGACATGCTCGCGGTGAAGGAGAAAGAGATCCTCACGGTCTAGCGTGCCGCTCGACCCCGCGCGCATCCCCCGCCACGTCGCGGTCATCATGGACGGCAACGGCCGCTGGGCCGCCGCGCGGGGACTGCCCCGCATCGCGGGGCACAAGGCGGGAGTCGACTCCGTGCGCGCGATCGTGCGCGCCGCGGGCGAGCTCGGCGTCGAGGCCCTCACGCTCTATTCATTCTCGACGGAGAACTGGCTGCGTCCCGCCGAGGAAGTCGGCGAGTTGATGAAGCTGCTCTCCTGGGCTTTGAACAAGGAGACTCTCGATCTGGACAAGAACAACGTCCGGCTCGGCGCGGTCGGGCGCATCGAGGGGCTGCCGAAGTCCGTCCAGGCCGAGCTCGCGAAAGCGATCGCGCGGCTCAAGGACAACACCGGACTCAAGCTCACTCTCGCGCTCAACTACGGCGGACGCCAGGAGATCGTCGACTCGATCGCCAAGGCGCTCGCCGCCGGCGAGAAGACGCTCGACGAGGACGCGATCGGCCGGAATCTCTACACCGCCGGGCTTCCCGAGCTCGACCTCATGATCCGCACCTCGGGCGAGATGCGCATCTCCAATTTCCTGCTCTGGCAGGCCGCTTATGCCGAGCTCTACGTCACGCCCATCCTCTGGCCCGACTTCCGCAAGGAGCATCTCTCCGCGGCCATCGAGGACTACCAGAAGCGCGATCGCCGCTTCGGCGGGCTGTCCTCAAAGGCTTAATTTTCTCGTTCCGGCGGCAATGGGCGCATCGCCCGGCCTAGCTGACGCGTCTTCGTCGAAACAGCAGGAAGCCGTAAAGCCCAAGCGCGAGCAGTGAGAGCAGCCTGCCTTCGCGCTTGAGGGGCGAATCGAAGCGCAGCGCGACGTCGTGCCGGCCCGCCTCGAGCGGCAGGCCCATGAAGCCCACGTCGATCCGCAGCAGCGGCGCGGGCTTGCCGTCGACGCGGGCCGACCAGCCGGCGTCCTGCGGGATCGAGAAGAAAAGCAGCTTTCGCGCCGGGAGATCGATCGACCCCTCGACGGAGTTCTGCGACCAAGAGGAGACCGCCAGAACGTCTTTCCTCCTCTCCCGCACCGCCGCGTCGTAGCCCCGCGCGCCGTCGCGCGCCGCGGCGTTCGCGGAGGCGAGCTGCGGGAAGCCGAGGCAATCCTGGCCTTCGAGCGGGACGAAGGCGTCGAGCAGGGCCGCCTCCTTCGCGGGCGTCTCGAGCGCGTGGAAGCGCGAGAACGGGAGGCAGCGGTCGTACGTGAAGCCGAGCGGCAGAGCGCGGCGGTTTTGGTAGACGGTCACGTCGCCGAACGTTCCCAGGGCGCCGTCGGCGAAGTGCTCGGGACGCTCGCCGGCCGGCTTCTTCGATAGATAATACTTCACGCCGGCCAAGGTCATGAGCTTCTCGCGGTCGCGCAGTCCCCGGATCCAGCGCGTGTCGGTCTCCTTGGCGCGGTCGAGGACGTCCAGCTCGGAGAGGAACGCGAGCGACGACTCCTGGTTGAACTGCGCGTAGGTGGACGAGCCGAAGTAGCCCTGCGCCTTGGGATCGTTGAAGCCGCGGTAGCGCGTGGGATTGGAGCGGTAGTCCTTCTCGACCCGGTAGAACGACGGATCGCCGGCGCGGATCGCGGCGAGAGCGTCGACGGTAAAGTCGTTGTAGCCGGACTTGGCGGCCAGCTCCTCCGCGGTGAGCACGTCGCGAGAGTCGACGGTGCGCCTGGAGGCGGCCCCGGCCTCCAGGATGATCGACGCCAGGAGGACCGCGAGCGCCGCGCGCGCGTACTTCTTCACGCCGAGGAGGAAGATCAGGACCGCGTCCGCGACGAGCAAGCCGGCGAGCGCGGCGGCGAGCCTCAAGTCGACCGGGGCCTTGAAAGCGGCTGGAACGAAGAGAAGCCCGGCGAGCGCGGCGGCGAGCGACGCTCCCAACACGAGATTGCGCGCCCGCCCGCCGCGCTGGAGCTCGCTGAGCCCGCGCGCGGCGAAGAACACGAGAAGCACGACGACGAACAGCGAGTACGTCCTGTAATAGTCGCCGCTGAAGGCCCAGAACAGATGGCGGAAATACGGGAAGATCATCGGCGCGACGGCGAGACCGGTGAGCGCGCCGTAAATCCTCCGGCGCCGCGCGTCCATGGCGGCGAAGGCCTGCGGGGCGAGCAGGAGGCAGGCGAGCCCGCAGTAGTTCAGCGGCGCCTCCAAGTAGTTCCCCCAGCCGCGGAAGGCGGAGCCCGTCCCGAGCAGGTCGCTGGAATAGAGGCGGAACAGGCCGGTCAGCGCCTGCACGGAGCCGGCGAGGCCGAAGACCGGCTTCGCGGAGTACACCTTGAACAAGGACGCGGGCCCGGAGGCGCGAGGGCTCTGCAGGATCTGCCGCAGATCGCTGAGGAGCTGCGCGCCCGCGAGCAGGACTCCGAGCGCGGCGCTCAGCAAGAACTTCCACAGGAAGGCGGCGAGCTCCCGCGGCTTCCAGCCCCTCTCGTCGAGGAAACGGGCCGTCGCGTACAGCCCGAAGAAGAGGGCGTAGGGAAAGAGCAGATACGGCCGCAGCAGCGACAGCAGCGCGAGCGGCGCGGGCAGCCAGCGCCAGTCGCCGCGCTTGAGGAAGCGCTCGAACGCGAACAGGAGGAAGGCGCAGTCCACGGCCTCCGGCGTGAAGATCATCCACGGCCCGCCGACGATCATGAAGCCGGAGAAAGAGAAGAGGAGCGCGCCCGCGACCGCCGCGGCGTCCGTGAGCTCCGTCTCGCGAAGCCAGAGATAGGCGAAGACCCCGGCGGCGAGGATCTTCGCGGCTTCCATGTAGATGAAGCCGAACGGGAGCGATTTGCCGGAGAAGGGGATCAAGACGAGGAAGAAGGGGTCGTTCCAGCCCAGCGGGTAAAGGTCCTGGCCGAGCCCCTGACTGAACGACCAGCCGGGCATGCCGTCGGTCCGCCAGTAGTCGAAGAGATGCCGCAACTGCGGGTAGTCGACGTTGATCGAGTCCGCGGCGATGTCCTTGAAGAGGTACGCGGCGTGAAAGACGAGGAACTTCCAGAATACCGCGAGGATGAGCGCGGAGGCGATGGCGAGGCAGGCCGTCAGGCCGGCGCCGCCGCCTCGCTTCGAAAAAGGCATGGCCCTCAATTTACTATAATTTGCCGATGCTTCTCCCCCGCGTGCTCACGGCGATCGTCGGCATCCCGCTGCTGCTTTTCTTGGCGCACGCGGGCGGCGTCGCCTTCTCGATCTTCATCATCGGGATCGCCGCGCTGTGCTGCTACGAGTACGCGCTCGTCCTGCGCCTGGGGGGCCGGCCGGTGCAGTTCGTCCCGACCGTGGTCGTCGGCGGCGCGCTGGCCGCCTGTGCCGCGCTTGGCGGCCCGCTCGGCCTGGTCCTGACCGCGGGCGTGGCGCTGATCGCTCTCGTCGAGATGTTCTCCAAGGTCCACTCGATGGACCGCGCCGCGCTGACGCTGTTCGGAGCCGCCTTTGCCGGCTGGATGCCCGCGCACCTCGCCCTGATCCGCGAGATGCGGCCGCACGGCGAGGCTTTTCTCGCCATGACCTTCGTGACCGTCTGGTGCATGGACACCGCGGCCTATGCGGTCGGCAAATCGATGGGCAAGCATCCGTTGGCGTCCGTGCTCTCCCCGAAGAAGACGTGGGAGGGCGCGATCGGCGGCTTCGCCGCCGCTCTCCTGGTGTGCGCCTTGTTCTCCCGCTTCGTGCTGCAGGAAGCCCTTCCTCTCCCGTGGGCGCTGGCGATCGGCGCGGTGATCGGCGTGACCGGCCAGGTCTCCGACCTCGCCGAGTCCATGGTCAAGCGCGACGCGGGCATCAAGGACTCGGGCGCGCTGCTGCCCGGACACGGCGGCGTCTTCGACCGGTTCGACTCGTTCATCCTCTGCGCCCCCGCGGTGTACTACGTGCTGAGCTTCCGATGAGCGCCAAACGCGTCGCGATCCTCGGCTCGACGGGCTCGATCGGCGTCAACGCGCTGAACGTGATCCGCGAGATGCCCGACGACCTGCGCGTCGTCGCGCTCGCCGCTCACTCCAATCATGCTCTCGTCGCGGAGCAGGCGCGCGAGTTCGGCGCCAAGTCCGTCTCGATGTTCGACGACGCCGCCTCGCGCGCGCTGAAGCAAAACCTCAACGGCGGCGCGAAGCATCATCCCGCGGGCGTGGAAGGCCTGTGCGAACTCGCCGCCCATCCCGACGTCGACGTGGTGCTCACCTCCGTCGTCGGAGGAGTGGGCTTCGCCCCCCTCCTCGCCGCGATCCGCGCCGGCAAGACCATCGCTCTCGCGAACAAAGAGCCCATGGTCATGGCCGGCGCTCAATTCATGCGCGAGGCCGAACGTTGGGGCGCGCGGATCGTTCCCGTCGACTCGGAGCCGTCGGCGATCTTCCAGTGCGTGCAGGGCCTCAACCCGGACCCGAAGGCCGCGGCTCCGCTCAAGACGATCCGTCGGGTGATTCTGACGGCTTCAGGCGGAGCGTTTGGAAAATATAAGGGCGACCTCTCCGAGGTCACGCCCGCCATGGCCCTCAAGCACCCGACGTGGAAGATGGGCAAGAAGATCACGATCGACTGCGCGACCCTGATGAACAAGGGCTTCGAGATGATCGAGATCATGAATTTATTTTCCCTGAAGCGGGATCAAGTCGAGATCGTCATCCACCCGCAGTCGATCTTCCACTCCGGCGTGGAGTTCTCCGACGGCTCCGTGCTCGCGCAGATGGGCCTGCCGGACATGAAGCTGCCCATCCAGTACGGCATGACGTTCCCGGCGCGCACGACGCGAGTCGTCGAGCCGCTCGACTTGATCTCGGTCGGCACGCTCGAGTTCCGCAAGCCGGACTTCCAGCGCTTCCCGTGCCTGGAGCTCGCGCGCGAGGCGGCGCTCAAGGGCGGCGGCCTGCCCGTCGTGCTCAACGCCGCCGACGAGGTCGCCGTCGAGGCCTTCATCGCCGGCAAGATCAAGTTTACCGGCATCCCGCGCGTCATCGAGCTGACCATGGCGGCCTACACGGTCAGCGGCGGGCTGCCGAGCTTCCAGGAGGTCGTCGAGATCGACTCCTGGGCGCGCGCCAAGGCCGAGGAGCATACCCGGTGAATTTCCTTCACGCGCTGTCGTCTTCCGCTTTCACGATCGCGGCCAACGCGGTCGCGCTCGGCCTCGTCATCTTCCTCCACGAGTCGGGCCACTTCATCGCCTGCCGCCGCCTCGGCGTGCGCGTCGAGAAGTTCGCCTTCGGGTTCGGCCCGGAGCTGCTCGGCGTCACGGGCTCTTCCGGCACGCGCTTCTCGATCTGCGCCATCCCGTTCGGCGGCTTCGTGAAGCCGGCCGGCGAGGAGCCGTCGTCCGACGCGCCGCCCAAGCCCGACGAGTACTTCGGGCAGTCCTGGAACCGGCGCCTGATCATCGTCTACGCGGGGCCGGCGATGAACTACATCCTGGCGTTCCTGCTCTACACGGGCCTGATCTGGGCCAAGGGCCTGCCGCAGCCGTCGATGGAGGCCGTGATCGGCAACATCGTCATGGGCCTGCCGGCCGACAAGGCGGGGCTCGAGATCGGCGACCGGATCAAGGCGTTCGACGGGCGCGAGGTGACGGGCTGGGACGACATGGCCAGCTCGATCCACCGCTCGGCCGGCCAGGAAGTCGACCTGACGGTGGTGCGCGCCGACAAGACGCTCGACATCAAGATCACGCCGCAGAAGGACGAGTCGGGCGACCACGGCGTGATCGGGATCCTCCAGAAGGCGGAG
>DATNGC010000196.1:0-3459 GCA_035606075.1 Elusimicrobiota bacterium | reverse complement strand
TCGAAGCGGGGCCGATCTCGCGCCTCGTCCCCGAGCTCGTTCCCGTCGGCCCGCGGGATTCCTTCGCCTTCGACAAATCGCTGACGATCGCGATCGCCCGCGACTCCGGCCTCGACCAGGCGCTCGCGCGCGAACTGCGCGGCAAGGGCCTGAACGTGGAGATCGTCGCGCTCGACGAGCCCAAGTCTCTTCCCGCCGAGCTCGGCGGCCTCATCGTCGTCGCGCCCACGCGCCCCGCCGCGCCCGGCTGCCCGTGGACCGCGGACTCGGAAGTTTGGCTCAAGAAGGCTTACGCGCTGGTCCAAGCCGCCGGCAAGAACATCGCCGCGCGCGGCGGCCGCGGCCTCGTCGCGTCGGTCACCCGCCTCGACGGCGCGCTCGGCTTCGACGGACGCGCGCAGGATCCCGCCTTCGGCGGCGTCGCCGGCTTGATCAAGACGGCGGCGCGCGAGTGGACCGGCGTCGCTTGCCGCGCCCTCGACGTGGACCCGTCGCTGACGCTCGACGCGGCGGCGCGCCTGCTGGCCAAGGAGCTCGGCTTCGAGGGTCCCGTCGAGACCGCGCTCAACGAGTCCGGCGCGCGAACGGTCGCTCTCGTCGAGCGGCCCGTCCCCGCGGCGACGCGCGAGCCGCTGAAGCCCGGCGACGCGGTGATCGTGACCGGCGGCGCGCGCGGCGTGACCGCCGAGGCGGCCCTCGCGCTGGCGCGCGAGTTCAAGCCGAACCTCGTCCTCGTCGGACGCAGTCCCGCGCCGGCCGAAGAGCCGGCTTACTTGTCCGCGGCGAAGACCGAGGCGGACCTGCGCCGCGAGGTCGCGGCTCATGAGAAGGGCCTGTCGCCGAAGGCGATCGGGGAGAAGGCGCGGGCCGTCCTCGCCGCGCGCGAGATCCGCGAGACGCTTCGGCGCGCCGCCGCCGCCGGAGCCCAGGCTCGCTACCGCTCCGTCGACGTGCGCGACGCCGCGGCCGTGAAGGCGCTCGTCGCGGAGACGACGAAGGATTTCGGCCCGGTCCGCGGCCTCGTGCACGGCGCGGGAGTGCTCGCCGACAAGCTCATCCTGGAGAAGACGCCGGCGTCCGTGGACGCCGTGCTCGACACGAAGCTCGCGGGCCTGCGCCTGCTGCTCGACGCGGTCGAGCTCGACGCCCTCCGTCTCGTCGCCCTGTTCTCGTCGTCCACCGCCCGCTACGGCCGCGTCGGCCAGTCCGACTACGCCGTCGCCAACGAGGTCCTCAACAAGGCCGCGCACGTCCTCGCGCGGCGCCTCCCCGCCTGCCGCGTCGCGGCGCTCGGCTGGGGCCCGTGGGACGGGGGCATGGTGGACGCCTCTCTTAAGAAGCTTTTCAACGCCGAAGGCGTCGGCGTGATCGGCCTGGAGGCCGGAGCGCGCCGCCTCGCCGCCGAGGCGCGCGCCGCGGGCGCGCCGGCCGAGACCGTCGTGATCGCGTCCCTGCCGGGCGCGAAGGCGGCCTTGCCCGTCGCCTTCGAGCGCGACCTGTCGCTCGACACCCATCCGTTCCTCGCGTCCCACGTGATCAACGGCCGCGCGGTCGTGCCCTTCGCGGCGTCGGCCGAATGGCTGGCCCACGGGGCGCTGCACTCCAATCCCGGACTCGTCTTCTCCGGCTTCGACGACCTGCGCGTGCTCAAGGCCATCCCCGTGGTCCCGGGCCGCGCGACGTCGATCGTCGTCCGCGCCGGAGCGGCCGAGCGCCGCGACAAGACCTTCGTCGTCCCGGCCGAGATCCGGCTCGAGGACGGGACGCTGTGCGTCTCCGCGCGCGTCCTGCTCGCGGCCAAACGCGCGTCGGCGCCCGCGCCGGCGCTCAGCGTGAAGGGCGCGAAGTACGGCCGTACGCCGGACGCCGCGTACCGGGAGGTCCTCTTTCACGGTGAGAGCATGCGGTTTTTGCTCTCGATCCCGATATGCGGACCCGAGGGCATCGTCGTCGAGAGCAAGACCGCGCCGCTCCCGTCGGCCTGGATGAAGTCCCCGGCGCGCGACCGCTGGCTGGCGGACCCGGCGGCGCTCGACGCGCTGTTCCAGGCCATGATCCTCTGGAGCGCGCAGGAGCTGGGCGCGCCGTGCCTGCCGAATCTCGCCGTGCGCTACCGGCAGTTCGCCGAGTTCCCGGAGAGCGGCGTGCGCATCGTCGTGCGGGCCTCCAGGAAGTCCGGCGGCGCCGCCGGCGCCGACGCCGAGTTCCTCGACGAAAAAGGAGCGCTCGTCGCCCGCGCGGAGGGCTGCGAATGCGCGGTGTCCGAGGGCCTCGCGCCGGCGTTCCGGCGCAACGCCGTGGAGGCCGCCGCCTGAGGCGGGAGACGGCATGAAAAGAACGATCCCCGTCCTGCTCGCCGCGGCCTTCGCGGGCTGCGGCGGCCGCGCCGCGACGAGGCCGGGTGGGCCCGCTCAGGCGCAGGTCGACGCGGTGAAGCTGCGCGCGCAGGCGGCCTCGGCCGACCTCGACCGCGAGGCCGGCTTCGACGTCGCCAAGAAGACCGACGGCGCCAAGCCCATGGCCGCGCCGACGGGCACGACCATGCCCGAGGCCGACGGTCCCGCGCACGGCGAGGCCGAGGCGCGGCGCGGCAAGGTGCTCGGCAAGGACCCCGAGGGCTGCACGTGGGTCGAGGGCGAGGCGACCGTCGTCGTCGGCGACCAGGACACGACCGCGCAGGCGCGCGCGGCGGCGGTCGAGCAGGCGCGCGCCGCGGCCGTGCAGGACTTCCTCGGGGTCGACGTGAACTCCAAGTTCATGGACTTCCAGCAGGAGGGCCTGCGCCACGATGCGCACCTCGTCGAGAGCATCCTGCAGACGACGCGCAACGGGCGGATCATCAAGGAGAAGATCGGCTCGCAGGGCTACCAGGACGCTCCCGATTGCCCGACGTGCCGCTATCACCTCGAGCTGAAGGCGTGCGTGCTCCCGCTGGACTCCGACCGCGACAAGGACTTCCGCGTCGAGCTCCAGCTCTCGCGCGTGCATTTCGTGCAGGGCGACGAGGCCAAGCTCACGATCACCGCCACGCGCGACTCGACGGTGTACCTGTACGACATCTACGACCTCGCCCGCGACAACAAGACCTCGCTCGTCGTCCCCAACGAGGCGGTCCCGACCAAGACCCTGAAGGCCGGCGAGACCTGGGAGTATCCGGACGAGGATGCGAAGAAAGCCGGCGTGCGCCTCGTCGCGCAGCTGCCCGAGAAGGGCGACACGGTCTCCGCCGAGACGATCCGCGTGATCGCGACGAAGACGCCGCTCCCGGAGTCCGTCTACGACCCGAAGGACGGCGGCTACCTGGGCGTGCTGCGGCGGCTGCACCGCTCGAAGCAGCAGTGGGCGGAAGACGCCGCGGCGTACACCATCTCCGACCGGTGAGCGCCAAGCCCGAGCCGATCGCGATCGTCGGAGCGGGGGGACTCTTCCCCGACGCCCCGACGCCGGAACGGTTCTGGG
>DATNGC010000195.1:0-9151 GCA_035606075.1 Elusimicrobiota bacterium | reverse complement strand
CGGGCCAGACGCCTCTCAGCGCCTCGGGGATCATGGGCGCCGTCCGATCCCTCAAGCCTCGTCCGCGCGGCGAATAACGGTCCTCTGATTAGACGCCGCCCCAACGAGCCAGCTCGAAGCAAGTTCGGCCGTTTGGTCAGGATTATGACGGTACGGCCTCTCCAGGCTCCGGCGAGACAGAGCGCTCCGTGCGGGTCGACAACCTGACTGCCGTTCCCAAGCCCCTCTCCGTTTAACCCATTACTAACGATAATAAATATTATGTTACATCCGGAGAGGGGTCCGCCGAAAGACGCCCCGCGAGAATCGATCCCAACTTCGAGCGATTCTCCTCGGAAGTATCATCTCTTTTCGCTCAAAACAAGACTCAACTTGAGGTTTTCTTAATTAGCAGTCGAATCCGCCGGGAGACCCGCCGAAAAGCTGCCAAAAATCCTGGGAACCGGACCGGCCGCCGCCCGAAAAGTTGGCAAGAATCCGGGTCGCCGGGCAGCCGCCGGACGAGCCAAAAAAACCATGAAAGGCTCCGGCACCCAGGCCGAAATCAGCCGAAAAAACGATGGGACGGAGCCTGGAAAATAGGCGATTTTTCGGGCTCCCGCCCCGAGGGTCGGAGAGTCCAAAAAAACCATGAAAGGAACCCGGGATCGGAGGCCGAAAAACCAGGCGACATTTCGGGCTGCCGGCCCGGGGAACCGGAGTGCCAAAAAAACCATGAAAGGAATCCGGGGCGAGCCCGAAAAAAAGGCGTGACCGAAAAGACCAGGGGGGCGATCAGCCGAAAATCGGGCTCGAGCTCGAAAAAACCATCGAAGCCGGGGAGCTTATTTCAGGCCAAAAAAAGACCACGGAACCGGAAGGACGCCGGCCGGAAAAACACCATCGAAGCTCCGGGATCCCGGACACGGTCCGCGGCGGGAAAAAGTCCGGAGAAAAAACCGAACCGGGCGGACTCAATCACGCCAGGTCGGAGGCCGAGGCGGTTTTTTCCGCTTAGGAACGCGCCGCCGTCTCTGGCGGCGCGGGAGGGAGGAAGAGGCCGATCCCGATCGCGGCGTACCCCCCCAGGATCAGGAACGGGGA
Organism: Elusimicrobiota bacterium; assembly: GCA_035606075.1. GTDB lineage: Bacteria > Elusimicrobiota > Elusimicrobia > UBA1565 > UBA9628 > GWA2-66-18. Next base: position 8,068 of record DATNGC010000195.1, on the reverse strand, counting down.
GAGCGACGCGGCCCAGTTGCGTCCCAGCGCGTCGGCGCGGGACAGCACGGCGAAGCCGAGGACGACGAGGATCCCCCCCGCCCACGCCAGCTTCTTCCCGAGGGGATTCAAGGCCGCCGAGGGAGGCGGCGGCGCCGGGACTTTCTCTTTGAAGGTCTTTTTGTTCTTCGCCATCCCTTTTCCCCCTAGAGCTCGGCCGCCGTGAGGTCTTTCAAGGTCTCCCGGCGCCGGGCCAGGACGGCGCGCCCGCCGTCCACGAGCACCTCCGCGGCGCGCGGCCGCGAGTTGTATTGGCTGCTCATGGCGAAGCCGTAGGCCCCCGCCTTGCCCACCGCGAGCAGGTCTCCCCTCTCCAGGGGCGGCAAAGGCCTCTCGCGCGCCAGGAAGTCTCCCGACTCGCACACCGGACCCACGACGTCCATCTTCTCCCGGCGCCCGGGGCGCGGCTTGACGGCCTCCACCGGGTGCCAGGCGTCGTAGAGCGCCGGCCGGGAAAGGTCCGTCATGGCCGCGTCGACGATCAAGAACCTCCGCTTCGAGGTCCGTTTTCGGTACAGCACGCGCGTGAGCAGGACGCCGGCGTCGGCGGAGAGGTAGCGTCCCGGCTCCAGCAGGAGCCGGGAGCCGGGCCACGGAGAGAACGTCTCTTCGAGCACCTTCGCCAGCGCGGGCAGCGCCAGCGGCTTCTCGTCCTTGTAGGTGATGCCGATCCCGCCGCCGACGTCGATGTGCGTGAGGCGGATGCCGCTGTCGTCGAGACGCTTGATGGTCTTCGCGACGGACCGCGCCGCGAGACGGTACGGCGCGATGTCCGTGATCTGGGAGCCGATGTGGCACTGCACCCCGACGACGCGCAGGCGCTCGTCGCGCGCCGCGCGGCGGTACAGCGCGAACGCCTCCGCGGCCTCCACGCCGAACTTGTTCTCCGCGGTCCCCGTCGTGATGTGAGGATGAGTCCTCGCGCTCACGTCGGGGTTCAAGCGGATGGAGATGGGCGCCCTTCTCTTGAGCCGCCCCGCCACGCGCGCCAGCGCGTCCAGCTCCTCGGCGGACTCGACGTTGAAGGTGAGCAGTCCCGCGCGCAGGCCGGCGGCCATCTCTTCCTCGGTCTTGCCCACGCCGGAGAACACCGTCTTTCGCGGGTCGAAGCCCGCGCGCAGCGCCCGGACGAGCTCCCCTCCGGAGACGATGTCCGCTCCCGCGCCGGCCTTCGCCAGCACCGCGCAGACCGCCCGGTTGGAGTTGGCCTTCAGCGCGTAGCAGATCAGCGGGTCGCGGCGGCGGAAGGCGCGGCGCAGGGCGGCGAAGCGCGCGCGGGTCTCGCCGGCCGAGTACACGTACAAGGGAGTCCCGTAGCGGCGGGCGAGGGCCTCCGCGGAGACGCCCTCGATGCGCAGGCCCGCGCTCACGGCTTCTTCGCCTTCTTGGCGCCCGCCAGGCGGCGGTTGACCTCGCGCAGGGCCGACTGCGCCTTCGGGTCCTTCGGGTTGACCTTCAGGACCTCGTCCCAGGCGGCCTTGGCCTCGTCCCAGCGGCCGAGCTTCTGCAGGGCCATGCCCAGGCCCGTGTAGACGCGCTCGGACGGGATGTCCGTGAGCGGCTTGTCGGCGATGCCGACATTTTTAAAATCGTCCGCGGCCTCCTCGAACTTGCCCGCCTCCAGCGCGATCTGTCCCTTGTAGAACTCCGCCCGGCGGCCGAACTCGCCGCCGTAGGTCTTGAGCTGGTCGAAGGAGCCCAGCGCGCGGTCCATCAGCTTCGCGCCCCAGAGGCTTAAGCCCAGGTTCTCCTCGACGAGCGGATCGGTCGGGCTCATGAACTTGAGGCGCTCGTACTCGCCGACCGCCTCGGGGAAAAGCCCCATGCGGTAGTACAGCTTCGCGGCGAGCAGGCGGATCTCCTTGTCCTCCGGGTAGTGGCGCAGGAAGCGCTGATACTCGGTCAGCGCGAACGGATACAGCCCCTCCTCCTGGTACATGATCCCGAGGCAGTAGAAGACGCGCGGATCGAGCGCGCCGAGCTCGCGCGCCTCCTCCAGGTCGCTGATCGCGTCGACGTAGGAGTCCTTGCCTTTCTCGAAGAGGAGCGTGCCGAGCTCGACCAGAGCCGAGATGTCCTGCGGGTTCGCCTTGAGCCGGTCCTGCGCGTTGGAGATCTGCGCGTTGAGCTGCGGCGGCGCCGGGAAGTCCACGCGCCGGCGCGGCAGGGGCTTGGCCCTCAGCATCAGCCACAGGCCGCCGAACAGCAGCGCGATCGAGAACCCGGCCGCCCACGACAGGGTGCGCGCGTTGAGCCACGCCGCCGTGAAGTTCCACGGATGGCGGACGGGCTTGAGGCGCGGCTCCTCGTGGGCGGCGCGGCTCGTCAACCCTCTTTCTCCGGCGAGAGGAGCTGGCCCAGCGTCAGCGGCGGCGGCGCCTTCATGTACTGAGCGACGCGCTTGCGGTCGTGGATCTCGCTGAACTTCGACGTCGACGCCCGCAGCTCGAAGTTCGCGAAGTCCACGCCGAGGACGATGGCCTTGATCGGATCGCCGATCTTGTAGACGATGTCGGTGTCGCACTCGGACGCCGGCACGAACGCCTTCGTCTTCGGGTCGATCTCGAAGCGCACGCCGTGAGCGCCGACCTCGGTGATCTTGCCGGTGACGGTGGACTTGGGCGCGAAGCGCTTCTTCAGCGCGTCGGCCGGGTTCGGTTGGAGCTGCTTGATGCCGAGGTACAGCGGGTCGCCCTCCTTCTCGGGCTTGACCAGGACCTTGACCTTGAGCTTCTGGCCGCGCTCGAAGGCCGTCGGCTCGGGCTTGCCCCAGGACATGTCGGCAGGACGGACCGTTCCCTCCAGACCGCCGATGTCGATCAGGAGTCCGTCGGCCGACACCCGCACGATGCGGCCGATGCGGACCTCGCCGGGGCGCAGCTCGCTGGTGATCTTGACCTTGCGCTTGCCCGCCTCCTCCTCGAGGACGGCCTTGCGCGAGAGCACGAGCTGGCGCTTGGACTGGTTCACCTCGATGACGTAGCAGCGCACGCCGGTGGCGATCATCTTCTTCGGGTCGCGCACGGGGCGCAGGTCCGCGAGCGACGCCGGCAGGAAGGCCTGCACGCCCTGGACGTCGACGATGAACCCGCCCTTGACCGAGGAGGTCACCGTGCCGCGCACGCGCTGCTTCTCCGCGTGCGCCTTGACCGCCATCTCCCAGCCCAGCTCCGCCTTCGCCTTGAGGTGCGAGAGCAGGACCTGGCCGGTCTTGCTGCGGCCGCTCGCCTTGATGACCGGCACGCGCTGGCCCGGCGTCGGGGCCGCGCCCTTGGGCGCGTTGAGGTCCTCGACGAACTCGACGAGCGGCACCAGGCCCTCGTTCTTCTCGCCCACGTCCACGAGGACGGCGTCCTTCGTGACGGAGATGACCTTCACCCAGGCGACCTTGCGCTCGGCGAGCTTCTCGGACGTGGCGGCCTGCTGGGCGAGGAGAGACTCCATCGTCTCTCCCCCGCCGCCTTCCGCGCCCTCGCCCGCGTTGGGCTCGGCGTTCTCCCAGGCTTCGGTGTTCAAGTCGGTCTTCGGCGTCTCCATGATCAATGTCTCCTCGTTGAAATCAAAAATCGGTCCGGCTCTATAATGCGTAGACGGCGTCCATCACGGCCCGCGCGAACGACGACGCGGCCTCGCGTCCCGCGTCCGGCGGCGGCGGCGGCAGCGGCGAGCCAAAGCGGACCTCGATCGGGAACGACCGAGGGAAGTCCCCCGTGCCCACCAGCCGCGCCGGAAGCACCAAGGCCCCGCTCTTGGACGCCAGGAACGAGACGCCCAGCTTCGGCGGCCGCGTCTCCCCGCGCCTGACGCGGGTCCCCTCCGGCGACAGCCCGATCGAGCCGCCGCGCGAGAGCAGCTCCAGCGCCGAGCGCATCGCGCCCATGTCCATCGTGCCGCGCTCCAAGGGGATCGCGCCCGCCCGCGACAGGTACCAGCCCAGCAAGGGGTTGTCGAAGAGCTCCTTCTTGCCCAGGAAGCACGGCCGCCGCCTCGGCGCGATGGCGGCGCCGACCAGCGGGCCGTCGAGCAGGCTCGCGTGGTTGAAGGCCACGATCAGCGGACCCGAAAGCGGCACCGAGTCCAGCCCCGTCACCTTGAGGCCCCAGACCGCGCTCAGCGTCCCGTGGACGAGGTGCTCGCTGAAGCGCCGCAGCGGCGAGTCGTAGTCGCTCATCGGCCATTCTTCGCCTCGCGGCGCACGTGGCGCAGGATCTTCTCGGCGACCTGGTGCATGGTCAGGTGCGTCGAGTCGATGACGAGCGCGTCGGGCGCCTGCTTGAGGGGGTTGATCTCGCGCTTGAGGTCGTTGAGGTCGCGCTTGAGGATCGCGGAGAGGATCGCGGCCTTGTCGGCCTCCTGGCCGGCGGCCTTGAGCTGCTTGTAGCGGCGCGCGGCGCGCTCCTCGGGGCTCGCGTCGAGGTAGATCTTGGCGTCGGCGTCGGGGAAGACGTGCGTCGTGATGTCGCGGCCCTCCATCACGATCGCGCCGTCCTCGCCGAGCTCGCGCTGGAGCTTGGAGAGGAACTTGCGCACGCCCGGGTTGGCGGCCACGCGCGACGAGTTGACGCTGACGCGCTCCTCGCGGATCTGCAGCGTGACGGGCACGCCGTCGATGTACGTCTTCAGCGTCGTGCCGCCCTCCTCGACGGGCTTGAACTCCCACGTGAGCCGCTTGGCCAGCGCGAGCACGGCGTCGACGTCGTCGAGGTCCACGCCCTCCTCGAGGGCCTTCCAGGTCAGCGCGCGGTACATCTCGCCCGTGTTGATGAACTGATAGCCCAGCGACTTGGCGAGCAGGCCGCCGATCGTGGACTTGCCCACCCCGGCCGGGCCGTCCATCGCGATGATGAGGCCCTTGCGCCGCCTGCTCACGCGGCCACCGCCAGGACCTGGGCCAGCGCCTTGAGCAGGGCCTTGTTCTGCGCCGGCGTGCCGATGGAGATGCGCACGTGCTGGGGAAGGCCGTACTCGTCGAGCGGGCGGATGATCACGCCCTGCCTCAGCAGGGCCTTGAACAGCTCGCGCCCGGGCAGCGGCGAGCGCGCGAAGACGAAGTTGGTGGCCGACTCGCCGGCGCCGAAGCCCATGCCGCCGAGCGCGCGCACGACCTGGTCGCGCTGGGTCTCGTTGAGAGCGACCGAGCGCTTGACGAAGGCCGAGTCCTTGAGCGCCTCGACGCAGGCGAGCTGGGCGGGCAGGCTCACGTTGAAGGGCATGCGGATGCGGTCGAGCCAGCCGACGAGCTCCGGGTCGCCGACGCCGTAGCCGACGCGCAGGCCGGCGAGGCCGTACGCCTTCGAGAAGGTGCGCAGGACGACCAGGTTCTCGTGCGCGCGGACGAGCTCGGGCAGGCTCTTCGGGTAGCCCGGGATCGCGTGCGCGTAGTGCCAGTACGCCTCGTCGAGCACGACGAGGGTCGTGGGCGGCACGACGGCGAGCAGGGCGTCGAGCTCCTCGGCCGTGTTGTAGGTCCCGGTCGGGTTGTTCGGGTTGGCGATGAAGACGAGCTTGGTGCGCGGGCTGGCGGCCTTGGCCATGAGCTCGAGGTCGTGCGTCCAGTCCGTCATCGGGACCTCGATGACGCGCGCGCCCATCATGGCCGCCTGCTGCTTGAAGCGGATGAAGGCGTGCTGGGAGACGACGACCTCGTCCTCGGGCTCGAGGAAGGCCTCGCAGAGCAGGCGGATGATCTCGTCGGAGCCGTTGCCGACCAGCACCGACTCGGGCTCGAGCTTGTGGTGGCGGGCGAGCGCCTCGCGCAGCTGCGGGCTCGCGCCCTCGGGGTACAGCGCGCAGGATTTCTCCGCCTTGCGGTAGGCCGCCATCGCGCGCGGAGCCGCGCCCAGCGGGTTCTCGTTGGAGGCGAGCTTGACCACGTTCTTGAGGCCGAGCTCGCGCTGGACCGAGGCGATGGACTTGCCCGGCATGTACGGGAACACGTCGCGCAGCGCCCGGCGGGGAGGGATCTGGAAGCTCATCGCGTCAGGGACAGGAGCGCGAGGAGCCGCGCGTCCTGCTTGTCCCTCCGGTAGGAGAAATAGTCCTCGGCATGGCACGCCGTGCACGGGGCCGGGGCGCCGACGTTCCCGGCGGGCACTCCGGCCTCGACGAGCTGGCGGCGCGTCTCGGCTGATAAATCCATATAGAGGCGGTCGCCGCGGCGAGTCAGCACCGACGACGGGAAGAGGCTCGTGAATTCCTCGCCGACTTTGAAACAGCAGGGCATGATGTGAGCGCCCGTGGCCGCCGAGAGGCGCGAAGCGGGGATGCCCAGCCTATCGCGAAACGCCGCGACGGCCGCCTTCGCCATTCCCTTCTGGGTGCCGCGCCAGCCCGCGTGGAACACGCCCGCGGCCTTGCCGTCGTCGGACCAGAGGAACAGGGGCACGCAGTCGGCGGTGTAGACGGCCGCGGTCACGCCGGGCGCCGAGATCAGCCAGCCGTCGCCCTCGAGGCCGGCGTTCTCCGGCTTCGCATCAAGGATCGCCGCGCCATGGACCTGATTGAGAGTGAGAGGAGCGGACATCCCGAGCCTCGCGGCCGTCTCCTTGCGGAGCTCCGGCGACTTCATGCTTCCAGCCTTCCGCGTCGTGAAGGCGTGCTTGATGCCGAGGGCGGAGAGCCTGCCGTTCAGCAGCAATCCGTCCTTCTCGATCCAATCCATGGCCGCCAAGGTCACGCCAGCGCTCCCCTCATCCAGAGATGAGTTATCCGCAAACTCGTCGCGCGACGAGTCTGTGGATAAGCCGGAACGGCGGCGGCGATCGGGCTCAGGTCATTTCTCCGTCAGCAGGCTCGCCCCGTCGTTGATCAAGGGCTTGGGGTTCATCTTCGGCGTCTTGCGCATCGGGCGCACCCACTTCGTGAAGCTCGAGGGTTTTAAAGAGTATTCGTGAACGAGACGGACGACCTCGCTGACGGGCTGGAAGGTCTCCCACTTGATGCGCAGGATGCGCACGCCGGCCTGCTCCATCTCGCCGACGAACTGGTCGTAGTTCGCCTTGAGCATGCGCAGGTAGTCCAGGCTCACCGCCGACTCCATGACGCGGCCGCGCGAGCTGATGCGCTTGATCGCGGTCTCGGGCTGGCAGTCGAGGTAGATCAGGATCTGCGGGAACACGAGCTCGCGCAGGACCATGTTGTCGAACAGGTCGAGGTAGGTGTTGTAGTCGAGGTCGGTGATCAGCTTGTCGGGATGCTCGTTGAGCATGCGCGCGAAGATCGTGTCCTCCCAGATCGTGCGGTCCTGCACGACCCCGCGGATCTTGCCGAGGCTGATGCGCGTGACGAACTCGCGGTGCTGGCGGAAGCGGTGGTTCAGCAGCCAGACCTGCATCATCGTCCCGTAGCCCTTCATGTCCTTGTAGAAGTGCTCGAGGTACGGGTTGCCGTCGACCTCTTCCAGGATGGGTTCGAAGTTCAAGGCGCGCGCCAAGTCCATGGTCAGGGTGGACTTGCCCACCCCGATGGTTCCGGCGATGCCGATATAGCCTTCCGCGAACATTTGCGTGTCTCCTTACGTCGGCTTGAGCTCTTGCTCGATGCCCCGCAGGGCGAGCTTGAGGTCGTCCGGGCTCGAGGCGGCGGACAGAACCTCCGCCTCCGTGGCCAGGCCGTCTTTGAAAAGTTTAACCAAGGATTGGTTGAACGTGAGCATCCCGTAGAACTGCCCCTTCTGCAGGGCGGCGACGATCTCCTGCGACTTGTTGTCCTCGATCTGCTTGCGCACGTGCGGCGTGTTGATGAGGATCTCGACGGCCGGCACGCGGCCGCCCTTCGTGGACTGCAGCAGGCGCTGGCTGACGATCGCGCGCAGCGACTCCGCGAGCTGGACGCGCACGAGGGCCTGCTGGTGCGGCGGGTACAGGTCGACGATGCGGGCGATGGTCTGGACCGCGTCGATCGTGTGCAGCGTCGCGAAGACGAGGTGGCCGGTCAGCGCCGCCGTGATCGCGGCCGACGTCGTCTCGAGGTCGCGCATCTCGCCGATCATGATCACGTCGGGGTCCTGGCGCATCGCCATCTTCAGGCC
>DATNGC010000194.1:0-2382 GCA_035606075.1 Elusimicrobiota bacterium | reverse complement strand
CTTGGGCGTCCAGTCGGTCCGGCTCTTTTACATGACCATGTTCGCGCCCGAGCACATCGAGATGTCCTGCTTCTTCGACCAGGAGCGGGCGGATCGCGCGATCCGCGCCGCGAGGACATTGGCTGAGGAGCTGCGCTGGCGCGACCCGGCCCGCGCCTTCGAGTTCGAGCTGCCGCCGCTCTTCTCCGAGCCCGCCGCGCCCGCGCCGTCGCGCTGCTCCGATCCCTGGCAGTACCTCTACGTCGAGCTGATGGGCGCCGTGCAGCCGTGCTGCCAGTGGGGCAAGCACATCGGGAACCTCCATCAAGACTCCGTCGACGGCCTTTGGAACGGCGAGGTCTACCGGAGCCTTCGCAAGGGAATGGCCGGAGGCGATCCGCATCCTTGGTGCCGGAGCTGCACGCGCTACACCGGCTACAACGTCTGCAACATCCTCTCCCACGTGACGAACCGCCCGAACGAGCAGCGCGCTCTGCTGGCGGAGATCGAGGCTCGCGGCCTGCTGAAGAATCCTTCCGCCGAGACGAAGCGGCTGCTCTCGCCCGTGTCGGCGCTCCGGGGGGCGGCTTGACCGGCCGGGACCGGCCGCCGTTCCGTCCGCGCTTCCTGCTGAACCCCCTGTATCTTCTCCGGCGTCTCCGGGAGATGCGCAGCTTCGGGGAGTTCAGCCGTGCCTTCGCCAACGTCTTCGTGCTCGCGGCCGGGCTCCTGCGGAACGCCTGGTACGAGGCCCGGGGGATTCCGGCCCTCCTCGCGGCCCGCGCGCACGGCCTGCGGCACCCCGCGCGCCCGGCGGTCCGCCCGCGCGGGCCGGCGCCCGCGGGGAGCTCCTTCGACGCGCTCGAGCCGCCCGCTCTGCTGAGCCCCGAGGTCCTGCGCGGGCTCGATGGATTGGCCGCGAGCTTCCGGGCCGCGAAGCCTTTCAAGCACGTCGTCGTCGACGGCCTTTTGAACCCCGAGTTCTGCCGGGCGCTGGCCGCCGAGTTCCCGCCTTACGAGACCGCCGGCTTCCGCAACGAGAACGGAGACCCGGGGAAGGCCGAGCACTCGGACGTCGCCAAGCTCGGCGCGTCCTACCGCAAGCTGGACCAGCTCGTCCGCTCGCCCGAGTTCCTGCGCTTCGCCGGCGCCGTCACCGGGATCCCGGACCTCCTCTACGATCCGGAGTACGTCGGCGGCGGCGCTCACGAGAACCTGGAGGGCATGGAGCTGGACCCGCACGTGGACTTCACCATCCACCGCACGACCGGGCACTATCGCCGCGTCAATCTGCTCCTCTATCTGAACGAGGAATGGGACGAGTCGTGGGGCGGAGGACTGGAGCTGCACGTGAACCCTTGGCTTTCCGGCGACAAGAATCCGATCGTCACCCTCGCGCCTCTCTTCAACCGCTGCGTCCTGTTCGAGACCAGCGACCATTCCTGGCACGGGTTCCGCGCGATCCGCCTGCCGCCGGACCGCAAAGGCCTCACGCGCCGCTCCTTCGCCCTCTACCTGTACACGCGCGAGAAGCCGCGCGACTTCGCGGCCATTCCCGGCGACCTCACCGTCTTCGTCGATCGCCCCTTGCCTCCGGAGTTCCGGCCCGGGCGCGCGCTGAGCGAACAGGACGTGCGCGTCCTGCGCCACGCCGTCGTGCGCCGCGACTGGAAGCTCCGTTACCTCTACGACCGCGCGATCACGCTGCACCACGAGTGGCGGGTGAGCGAAGAGCGCCTGGCCGGGGCCCGCGAGGACCTGAAGCGCTCCGAGGCGGAAAAGGCGGCTCTCGCCAACGACCTGCGTCTCTGCCGGACGCAGCTGCTCGAGTGCCTGAAGTCCGCGGTCTGGGCCGAGGACGAGGCGAGCGCCCGAGCCTCGCTTGACACGCCCAGGCCCGGAGGCTAAAGTAACCCTCATGAGGGCTCTCTCCGTCCTCCTGACCGCCGTTTTCCTCGGCCTCGCGGCCGCGCGCTCCGCCGCCGCGCCGAACATTGTCGTCCTCGACGTCTGCTCGATCCGCGCCGACCACATGACGCCGTACGGCTACTCCCGCGACACGACCCCGCGCATCGAGGCGCTCGCGAAGTCCGGCGTCGTCTTCGAGAACGCCATGGCCGCGGGCTCCTGGTGCCTGCCCAACTACGCGACGCTCTTCACCGGACGGTATCCCGAGTCCCACGGCCTGTACACCAACGCCGCCCGCGGAGTCCCGGCGTTCGACGAGACCCTGGCCCAGAAGCTCAAGGAGGGGGGCTACGAGACCGCGGCGTTCAGCGGCGGAGTGTATCTGATCCCGTACTGGGGCATGAACCGCGGGTTCGACCACTACGTGAGCGCCTTCTCGACCGCACCCGGGAACTTCCATCCCGCGCCGCTCGCGGCCAACCTCGCCGACGTCGG